>JBCCJR010000341.1:0-5976 GCA_039045805.1 Cyanobacteria bacterium P01_C01_bin.118 | reverse complement strand
GCAGTGATGCATTTTTCATGTAGTGCACAAAAGAGTTATCTATGTTGGCTAAATAACGATGCCCCAGTGCTAGCATAAGACCAATGGCGCTCCAAACGTGGGTTCCAGTGATGATGGAAAAAAATAAATGTTGGCCAAATCTAGGCGCATCGTAAAAATTCTCTTGATACTGCATCAGAAGAACAATACGAGTGATTGAGCTACCTAAAAATAAAGCGATCCATAGTCGCAGCTGAGAGTGGACAATAGTTTCTAAACTGCGATCAATAAACAGTAGATAGCCAACGGTAAAGGCGAATAGATTATAGGTAAAGTAGCCCCAGTCATGAATCAAATCTGGATCCTGCAGTAGAAGAGGCCAATACCAACCAACTGTTGCCATCGCGATCGCAAAGATGGCCATTGGAACCCAAATTATATGATGTCTGATGTAGGCCGTCATCCCCCGTAGTCTCTCCACAGTTATTTTTGCCAACATAGGGAGGACGGTTAGGTTAAATAAAAGTAGATAGAAAATAAACCACAGATGGTCAAAGTAGCAGCAGGGAGTCAGTGCTTTAAAGTGGGAGGGTAAAAAGATCAAAACAAAATCTGTGAAGCCACGGGAGGCGGTTCGCCCCGGCCAAAAGTAGCGCATGATTGGCCCAATAACAGCTATATAAAAAGCTAATGGCACAGCAAGGCGCTGTAATCTTTCTCTCAGATATTGATTGGTTGAGCGTCGCGTCAGGGAGATAGCCGCACTGTAACCTGCAATCACAAACAGAAGTGGCATATGCCAGGGGGCGACCTCTACCATGTACGCTTGTAAAAGTGTGGCAATTACACCGTCACCGCCAGTCTGGGATGGACCTGGAAAAAATAACATCAACCAGATGACATGGAAGGGAATAAGGTTGATGATTACAAGAGCTCTAATCCAGTCAAAGTCGTAACGCCGTTTTATCATGACCACTTAAAGAGAACATCGCCATTGTGCCTTCCATAGTCTGTACAACATCCTGATTAACAGCGCCCGGTATCAAACGGCAGGCTTCGACGCAGTTCCAACCTTCCATAGGAGAATTCCCCTGCAGAACTGTCTATTTTGATCGGATTTAATAAATTTGGATTCTCCTTGAACAGAGACTTTCAAACACTTGAACACGCTAATGGTTAGGACTTAACGTCTACTTTGTCCATACTTTTTCTCAAACTCAAAGGTCGCATGTCTGTCCAGATGGTCTCTATGTAATCTAGACATTCTTGCCTGGATCCACTTTTTCCAGCATCTTTCCAACCTAAGGGATTTTCTCGATCAATTGGCCAGATAGAGTACTGTTCTTCCTGGTTCAGAACGACCCTGTACAAGGGGACTGTTGAATTTTTATCGATTGATGACCCCATATCACTATTTCCTATGAGCACAATAATGCCATAATAAAGATACTGCAAAGTGAGATCGATTGTCATTAGATATCGTTATGGTATGTTCTATAGCCCTTTGTTTTTTGCATAGCCTGCTCATAGGAGGATAAAAGGATAAAAACTTCTTTTATCGATTTCCTTGTTCATTGAATAATACACAAGCCATAAAAGGGTATTTGTGTACTTGTCAGTACTTGAAGATTTGCTGTAATCTTGAGAGAAGATATTAGGAATAGATGTCAATAGTAAATTGATAAGGTTTATCTTTGCTAGTTTGCCGTTGCACGCCTATCGGTATTCATCAGCTTTGAATTTTTGTCCAATGGATATGGTGAAAGATTTACCCGCTGAAAGATTTGATGGTACCAAGGGATATGGATATGCAAAGTGGCCAGATTGAGGGGTTTCGCTTGTCTCCGCAGCAGCAGCGCACATGGCTATTGCTACAAGGGGAGCCCGCAGAGGCTTATTTAGTTCAAAGTGCTTTCCTTATAGCAGGTCGTCTGGATTTAGATGCCTTGAAGAAAGCGCTGCAAACTGTTGTTGACCGCTATGAGATTTTTCGCACAGTTTTCCAGTGTTTGCCTGGAATGACAGTGCCGCTGCAGGTGATTCATGACCAGTATCGTATTGATATCTACGAGCAGGAGCTGGTTGACCTGTCCTCAGAGGCTCAGGAAGCAAAGCTTGAAGCGCTTTTTGAGCAGCTTAAGCGTCAACCATTGATATCAGAAAATAGTCCTCCTTTATTTATTCAGGTGTTAACGCTTGGGTCAGAGAAGCATGCACTACTTATGCGGTTATCACCTCTACTTGCGGATGGGATAACTCTGCAGCAGCTAATCAGTGAAATTAGTGCGCTTTATTCGGCTCATCCACAGATAGATGAAGACGAAGTTATGCAGTATGCCGATATTGCAGAATGGCAAAATGAACTGCTGGAACAGAAGGACTATTCACCAGGGAAGGAATATTGGCAAAACCAGACTCCCCATAATGTTACTGACTTGGGGTTTTTAACAAATAATGTCAGCAACCAATCGGAATTTCCCATAGCATCGGTGTCTATGGATATTGCTGATGACTTGGCTGTTAAGATCGGCACCCTATCCAATCGCCTCAATGTCAATATTTCCGAGTTTTTACTATCTTGCTGGCAGGTCCTGCTGTGGAGAGTCTTGGGACGGCAGGATCTAACGGTAAATATTTTAAGTGATGGTAGGAGACACGAAGAGCTTGAGGCCGTACCCGGACCACTTTCAAAATATTTACCGCTTGCTTGTCAGCTAAATGATAAGTGGTCATTTGAGGAAGTATTAAGACAAGTCAAGCAGTCGGTCCATGATGCCTATGAATGGCAAGATGAGTTTGCCCAAAAACAAGAATTGGATGAAGACACCTCTTTGTCTGAGAACTTCTTTGGATTTGAGTTTGAATCATGGCCAGACAGCTATGGTGAAGCAGGTATCTCGTTTTCTCTTCATAGACGATTTGTGTGGAGAGAAAAATTTAATCTTTTGCTATTTTGCTGGCAAAAAGAGAATGGCCTGACGACAGAACTTTACTATGATGCTCGTCTGTATGGGCGTGAAAAGAGTAAGGAGCTATCCACGTGGTTTTTGACGCTGTTGGAAGGTGCTGTTAATCAGCCTGACGCCCCTATCGCTCAGTTGTCGCTTCTAGATAATGAGCAGCAAGATAAAATTCTGAGGACATTTAATCAAACTCAGGCTAACTATTCCATTGAGCAGTGTGTTCACAGACTATTTGAGGAGCAGGTTCAAAAAATACCTGATCATGTGGCCGTTGTTTTTGAGGAACAGCAGCTTACCTATGGCGAGCTTAATGCCAGGGCAAACCAGCTAGCTCGTTATCTAAAGAAATTAGGTGTAGATAATGAGAGTTTAGTTGGGATTTATTTAGAGCGTTCCGTTGATGTCATCGTGGGCCTGTTGGCAACGCTAAAAGCCGGTGGTGCCTATGTTCCCCTTGATCCTGCGTTACCACGGGAAAATCTGGTATTTCGATTACGGGACACTCAAATGTCAGTGCTGTTGAGCCAGCAGCATTTGATAGAGACTCTGTCAGAGTTAGAAACCCTTGTGGTTTGTCTCGATAGCCAGGAAGGGGACATCGCTCAGGAAAGTCAAGATAACCTTGGTGGTGACAGATCTGTTGAAAACTTAGCTTACGTTCTATTTACGTCAGGGTCTACGGGAAAGCCCAAGGGGGTGGCGGTTGAACATCGGCAGTTGCTTAATTATGTATGTGCGATCGCAGATAAACTAACCCTCTCCACCTGCAAAAGCTTTGCCACAGTTTCCACCTTTGCCGCTGACTTAGGAAATACAGCTATTTTCCCAGCCCTTTTAGGGGGCGGATGTCTCCACATCATCTCCAGTGAGCGGGCATCAAACCCAGAAACTCTGGCGGACTATTTTGATCACCATGCCATCGACTGTCTAAAAATTGTACCGTCCCATCTGGCAGCTCTGTTGACATCGTCTCGGCCAGAGCAGATTTTACCCAAACAGTGCTTGATTTTAGGTGGCGAATCCTGTGATTGGCAGTTAATTGAAAAAATCTATGGCTATGGAACAGGTTGTCGAATTTTTAACCACTATGGTCCAACAGAAACCACAGTGGGTGTTTTAACCTATGACGTTACGCCAGAGAGATTAAACAGTCGCCCCATTACTCAAACTACCGTTCCCATTGGCCGCCCCATTGCCAATACACAGATTTATCTATTGGATGCCGATTATCAACCTGTTCCCATCGGTGTGGCTGGGGAGATTTATATCGGTGGTGCTGGTGTGGCCCGAGGTTATTTAAACCGAGTACAGCTGACAGAAGAACGGTTTATTGCCAATCCATTGATGGCAAGGGAAGCAGTTGACAATAACAGGACGCCGATCCTTTATAAAACTGGCGATCTGGGGTGCTATCAGCCGGACGGCACGATTGAATTTCTCGGACGGATTGATTACCAAGTCAAAATTCGGGGGTATCGTATCGAGCTGGGAGAGATCGAAAACGCTATTCGACAATACCCAGAAGTCCAAGAAACAGTGGTTCTAGCCCGTGAGGGACAATCGGGAAATCGCCGTCTAGTGGCCTATGTTGTTCCCAAAAAACAAGCTGAGTTGGCGGTCAATGAGCTACGTGACTCCCTCAAGACAAATCTGGCTGACTATATGGTTCCAGCTGCTTTTGTGCAGCTAAAGGCATTGCCCCTAACCCCAAACGGCAAACTTGATCGCCGGGCATTGCCTGCCCCTGAGTCGGTTCAATCAGAACGCCAGACTCCCTTTATTGCTCCTGACACAGAAGCCGAGAAAACATTGGCCGAGATCTGGGCTAAAACCCTTGGGATTGAAAAAATAGGTGTTCAAGATAACTTCTTTGAATTGGGTGGGGACTCTATCCTCAGTATTCAAATTGTTGCCAGGGCTAACCAGGCAGGCCTGACACTTACACCTAAACAGGTATTTGAGAACCAGACAATTGCTGAGCTAGCAATAGTTGCAACTACTCGACAAGCAATTCAGGCAGAGCAGGGGATTGTTGTCGGCTCTGTTCCTCTGACACCAATTCAGCATTGGTTCTTTGATCAATATTTACCAGAACCTCATCACTGGAACCAGTCTATTTTATTAGAAGTACGACAACCTCTTGAGTTGGAGCCACTAGAGCAGGCCGTGCAGCGCTTGCTAGATCACCACGATGCTCTGAGGTTGCGTTTTATCCGTGAAGATGGTGGCTGGCAACAGCATATTGTTGAGCCAGATGGAGATGTCCCGTTGACATGGGTGGATCTATCGTCGGTGTCAGAGGCAGACCAGGCAGATGCCATCTTAAAGTCTGCATCTCAGATGCAGACTAGTTTAGATCTCTCTTCAGGTCCTTTGATACGGGTTGTCTATTTTGACTTGGGAGCGGATAGAGCGAGTCGTTTGTTATTGATCATCCATCATTTGGCGGTAGATGGTGTTTCCTGGAGAGTTTTGTTAGAGGATCTTCAAATTGCTCATCAGCAGATAAGTCAGGGGGCTCCTATTCAATTCCCCTCTAAAACTACTTCATTTAAATATTGGGCTGAGCAGTTAGTCAACTATGCTCAATCTGATGGTCAACAAGAGGAGCTAGACCACTGGTGTAGCCAGTCTAATCGACAGGTTGATCCGTTACCTGTTGACTTTCTCGATAATGATAACTCTGTTTCTAAAGCAAGTACCGTGTCGGTTAGTCTAGATGAAGTGCAGACCTCAGCGTTACTTCAGGAAGTACCTGCTGCTTATCACACCCAGATTAACGATGTTTTATTAACAGCGTTAGTACAAGCTTTTGCCCAGTGGACAGGAAATCGTTCTCTACTGGTTGATTTGGAAGGGCATGGTCGAGAAGACCTGTTTGAACATGTCGATGTTTCTCGCACTGTGGGATGGTTTACGACGATTTTTCCAGTGCTGTTAGATTTGCAGGCAATATCAGAAACTAGTCCAGGCGATGCCCTTAAGACCATTAAAGAACAGCTCAGGAGTATTCCTGGTCGAGGCATTGGCTATG
>JBCCJR010000340.1:0-6053 GCA_039045805.1 Cyanobacteria bacterium P01_C01_bin.118 | reverse complement strand
TGCTTTAAAAGTGTGTGGAAACGATCTTGCACAGTGGTTTTATCTCCGAAGTTAAACGACTGACCCGTTTCAAATAAAAAGTCAAATGATACAGCGTCAGATCCGACTTCAGATGCACAAACTGCTGATGGGTTGGATCCTGTCGGTTGGGTAGGCTCATTCCCTGATTTGGAAGGGGCCGAATGGTCAAAAGTTAAGAACTCTAGCAATAAGCGTTTCAAATTTTCTGACTCACTATTCATGATTAAATGCCCCTGATCCGGATGATAAAGCCGAGAGTGTAAAAAAAATAGCTTCGACTCGATGCACTAAGAAACAACCCACTGAAAAATCGTCAACTTACCGATAGGTTACGCAATTCCCACGCCTGCTCAAGCAGTTTTGACCAATGTTTTCGAATTTGCGTCAGGCTCAGACCCAATGCTTGAGAAATATCCGTATCCGAGAGCCCCTGCTGCTTTAGCTGTAATAATTTTGTCTGACTTTGGTCCATTTTTTCATGTAAGTGATCCCACTGTTGGGGGGTGAGACCTAGATTTTTTTCTAATTCGATCCCCAGCCATTCATGGACTAATTCCCAGTGGTGCGTCAGGGCAAAGCGTAGCAAATGATACTTGAAACGCTGTTGTAAATAGTCCCGCTGTCGCGCCGTTAGCCCCAGCAGTTCCTCAATTTCACTAGCGGGTAAGTCCATCAGCCGCAAACTAAAGTAGTCGGCACAGTCTTCCTGCTTTTTTTCCTTGAGGTAGGTCATCAGCTCATCGACTACCCGTTCCCGTAGCGTATCCTCAGGCGGAACATCGGACTGCAATAAAATTTCCTCTCGCAGTCGTTGAATTGGCGCATTTTTCCAACCTTGATCGGTGTCATTGGCTGCTTCGGTGGCCTGTTCAATATCTACGGTCGTTTCGGGGGGCTGCTGTTTTGAAAAGGTCTGGGCGCGCAAAATAATCAGCTGTTGACTACGCCCTCGTCTTAAGGGTATGCGTCGCTTGCCGTAGCGCTCGGTGAAGGCCATGTATTCAGCTAGTTCCAGAGCAGTGCGCGGCTGATAGTTAGTCGCCATTTGATTTTCCCGGCGAAAGGCATTGATCGCCTCGCTATAGAAGTTTTGGAGAAAGTCTTCGATTAAGGAAAGGCGCGCTTGGTAACTAGTTTGGGCGTAGGGGACCGAAATATAACGATAAATGATGGCACTAAGAGTACTATGCAGCTCAATCCGACCCCGTTCGGAGCTAAGTTTGTAGTAGCGAATGCACTGTTCGACTCGATGATTAGCGAGGTTAAATGCCCAACTTTTTACATCACCTGAATCTTGAATACGTTGGCTTTCCGTACAAATTCGCAGAGATTCACTACAGATGCGATCGGCCACAGCCTGACAGCTTCTCTCGGATGTCCTGGTCGCCTGCTTCAGCAACTGCAAAACTTCTTTATTTAGTGCTTCTACAAGCGTTGTAGATGTTTCCTCAAGCATTAGCAACGTGGTCATTAGAGCTTGCGAATCCCAGGCAATACCTCACCTGAGCATAGACAGTTTTCCGCACGTTCTAACAAAAGTCAGTAATTTTCACGAAACTATCAAAAAAAGTCGGATGGATATTGAAAAACAAATTCAAATTTTGGTCGATGATGCTCCGGATCAGACCACAAAGGATGCAATTTCGCTGATAGCGCCGCTACTCAAAGAAATTGCTGGCCAGCTACCGAAGCAGCTTTACTATGTTGTCCAATCTCTGGGCCAGGGATGGGTAATCACTACACTGCGCGGTCGCCAGGATCCGAAAGCAACGAAGACGATAGTCTACGCCTATCCCTCCTTAGAAACAGCGGCCATCAGTGCTGCGGATAACCCCCAGATGATGGCATTGCCTCACCCCAGCACCCATCTGCTATTTCAGCTCTTATCACTTAAACAGGTGGACAGTATTATTTTTATGCAGGAAAAAGGCAAAGGCCAGGGGGTGGAAGTACCTAGAACGATGCTGGAGCAGGTGATGCTCGCCCAGCTAAAGCAATTAAAAGATCAGGGGCAGACACCGACGGATATTGCGTAGGGTGGGCATAGCATACCAGGCAATAGGCAGTAGGCAATGGGCAGTAAGGTTTGAGGTTGGACTGCTTCTAAGTGAGTAGCTTTTCTGGCTTTAACCCCCATCCCCTCCTCGTACAGCGAACTCCCCATCCCCAGCGTACGCGGCCCCCCTACTTTCCCTCACAAGCCTCCCTTGTAACTTTGTGTCGATACTCAAACATATCTTGTAGACGCTGTAGGACAAACCAGCCAATCATGGGCTCACTGGCCCACTCCATTGGCAAGGTAAATGTAATATCGTCGGTCAACCGTGTTTGATCGCCCTCCGGTTCAAATCGATGGCGATGGGTCCAGGAATCCAGGAGACCACTTTCTTGGATATCGGTAAATAGGCGGTTGGGGTCATACTCATCGGTATGGCGAGCAATCCAGGTAATGGGAAAGGGGCCCAGCCACAGACGAAATTCACTCATAGCCCCAGGCCCAAGACCGCCTTCACGGCGAACAGCCTCGACGGGCTGCCAGGGTGGGGTTAGCAGGTTAAGAATGTCAGATCGTTCGTGAAAACGCCACACAGCTTCAGGGGGCGCAGCAATTAAACTACTGTGCTGAAAGTTTGTCATAGTCTGAGAAATTTATTTGGGCATTGCTGAGCTTGGGGATGGCTTTATTAGCTATACGAGACAGTCAAATAGCAAATGCTGTAAATCGTCTCATCTCTTCAATCAGCAATCGTTATTGTTGTTGTTGCAGACACCAGACTTTATTCCTCGTCAGAATACTTTACTCGTGAGTTGTTTGACTCATGTAGAAAGCAAATGGTGACGGACGTTATTCCATAGCTATTAGAGACAATTGAATAACTTCTGTTCTCTAGAATAAGAAATATCTTTGGGCCATGGGTAATTCTTCGGCTGGTTCACAAGTTAGTAGTTGCCCGTCAGCTCGTACCTCATAGGTTTCAGCATCTACTTCCATGGTGGGCTGATAGTCATTGAGCTTCATGTCAGCCTTGCTTAGATTACGACAGCCGCTTACGGCTACCGTTGTTGTTTGTAAACCAATTTGGCTGGCAATATCTGCTTCAGCTGCAACTTTTGATAAAAAGGTGAGAGACGTGCTCCCAATGGCCCCGCCGTAGCTACCAAACATCGGTCTCATATGAATAGGCTGCGGTGTGGGAATACTAGCATTGGGGTCCCCCATTTGCGCCCAGGCAATGGCACCTCCCTTAATCACAATCTCGGGTTTAACCCCAAAGAATGCGGGTTTCCATAGACAAATATCGGCTAGCTTGCCTTCTTCCAAAGACCCTACCTCATGGGCAATGCCGTGGGTAATAGCGGGGTTAATGGTGTATTTAGCCACATACCGCTTAGCGCGATGATTATCATTGCGATCAGAATCTTCCGTCAGGGCACCGCGCTGTACCTTCATCTTGTGAGCCGTTTGCCAGGTGCGGATAACAACTTCGCCCACGCGGCCCATGGCCTGGGAATCAGAGGCGATCATACTAAAGGCTCCCAGGTCGTGAAGAATATCTTCAGCTGCAATCGTTTCCCGACGAATGCGGGACTCGGCAAAGGCCACATCCTCAGGAATGCTAGGACTGAGGTGGTGGCATACCATCAGCATGTCCAGGTGCTCGTCAAGAGTGTTGCGAGTGTAGGGACGGGTGGGGTTGGTGGATGAGGGCAATACATTGGCTTCACCACACACCTTGATGATGTCCGGCGCGTGGCCACCACCAGCACCTTCGGTGTGATAGGTGTGAATAACTCGATTCTTAAAGGCGGCGATGGTGTTTTCTACAAACCCGGCTTCGTTTAGTGTGTCGGTGTGGATGGCCACCTGCACGTCAAAGTCATCGGCCACCCCCAGGCAGGTATCGATTGCGCCCGGTGTGGTGCCCCAATCTTCATGGAGCTTGAGTCCCATAGCCCCAGCCTGCACCTGTTCCACCAGTCCCTGAGGCTGGGAGCTGTTGCCCTTGCCCATAAATCCCAGATTCATTGGGAAGGCATCCGCTGCCTGTAACATCCGGTAAATATTCCAGGCTCCTGGCGTGCAAGTGGTGGCATTTGTGCCGGTTGCTGGTCCAGTGCCCCCGCCGATCATGGTGGTGACACCGCTGGCAATGGCCGTCTCAATTTGCTGCGGACAAATAAAGTGAATGTGGGAGTCGATGCCACCAGCGGTAACAATCATTCCTTCCCCGGCTACGGCTTCAGTAGCAGGGCCAATAATAATGTTTACATTGTCTTGAATGTAGGGGTTGCCTGCCTTCCCAATCTTTGCTATACGACCGTCTTTGATGCCAATATCCGCTTTGACAATGCCCCACCAGTCAAGAATCAGCGCGTTGGTGATTACCATGTCTACCGCACCGTCTGCCCGTGAAATGGGGGACTGCCCCATGCCATCACGAATTACCTTACCGCCACCAAATTTGACTTCATCCCCATAGGTAGTAAAGTCTTGCTCTACTTCAATTACCAGAGCAGTATCTGCCAACCGCAGCCGATCACCTACGGTGGGGCCATAGGTTTCAGCATAGGCGCGGCGATCCATGCGGTAGCTCATTGGAGTTTCCTGGGGTAGACGGTAGGTAAATGGCAAAGCCACTGGATAGCTTACGCTACACCTGGAAAACCAACGAGTATATGACGAACATTTTAAAGAATTGATTTACCCTGCACATTCATCGCGACTGGGTAACATCAAAACTTCCCCGTCGCTGTCTTTCCATTGCAGCCAGCCTTCTTCTTCGCTGGCACCGGCCAGGGGTTCACAGCCGTTGGCTGGTCTAATCACTCGGACGCGAACCCAGTCATCTTGGATTTCTAGGGGCTCAATCAGGCTGCTATTGGGGCTAACCAGGCTAAGAACGTTGCGCCCCCGTTGAGGCTGCGATCGCAACACTTGAGCATCATTCTCATTGCGTAGCGAGAGCATGTCAGCATCGGCCAATTTGTCTTCCCACGAATAAAATGACAATTCTAAACCCCGATCATCCAGCTGGTCCTGGTGAATCCAGGCGCTACCACTATCGGTGTACTGCATTTGAAGCCAGCCATCCTCACGGGCCTGGAGCACTGGAAATGCTAGCAGTAGCGAATCCACACTCACCATCGTAAAGCGAGCATCACGACCAATGGCAAACGCCTGTTGACCATTAGGAATTAGCCATCCCTGCCAGATCCACCCCCAATGGTCACCACCGGGCTGTGTATACAAGGGCAGCTCTACCTGAGATAGCCAGCTAGCCTGTAAACCCGCTCTGCGCTTTGGAGAAAGATAACCCACACCAAGGGGCATATCCGTATCAGCCAGGTCTACAATTCCTTCCATTTCAGGATTGATCGCTGCTGGTAGCGTACCTGGTGCTTGTCCCAGGGCAGGTAAATTCCCCAACAGCAAAGTCCCCTGTATGCAAGCAATTGCAGCAAAACGGTGTAGTCGTAACATAATCGCTAATCAATCTCAGAACACAATAGAAAGGTTGGATCGCCACAATTAAACGAGTCCGACAGAAAAGCTGCTATTAGCAGCCAAAATTTGGCCGTAGGTCATCAGCCAAGAGACACTACCTGATTCAAGCAGTTAATACCTTTATCAGACATACTCAATTTTTTGTTGCGTTGTCACCTAACAAGGTGCTGACTTTAAGGAAAATCTACCAATTTTAAGAGGTTATTCAACTTACCCCACTATTCAACGGTTTTAATCAACGGTTTTAAATTTTACCCTCGATGCGTTGGTTAAAGCCATAGACCTGACGTTCACCTGCTAACGCCACCAAGGTAACGGAACGCTCGTCCCCAGGCTCAAATCTGACCGCTGTCCCAGCCGGAATATCTAGCCGCATCCCCTTAGCCTGGTCTCGGTCAAACTGGAGAGCATCATTCACTTCGTAAAAATGAAAATGAGACCCTACCTGAATAGGGCGATCTCCAGTATTAGCTACGGATAATGTAACCGTTGGTCTACCGGCATTAAGTTCAATGTCGCCTTCTGC
>JBCCJR010000339.1:0-6061 GCA_039045805.1 Cyanobacteria bacterium P01_C01_bin.118 | reverse complement strand
CATTGGTGGCAACGGCGAACAGTTTGTGGTGGGGCCAGATGTGACTGGCCAGATTGATCCAAATGCTGGTGAATTTATTGACCCCATTCAGGGTGGAGCCGACCTCCGCAGAAATGAAACCTATACGCCTCGACCCCTGCCTGATGATGCCAGTGGAACGACGGGGGGGATCACTATTGGTGGTTTTGGCACCAATGGGTTTCTGTCTGTCAGTGTGCAAGACATTCCGTTTGTGGACGAGGTGGATGATGTAAATCCGCCTGGTTCTGTTGTGGAAGAGCCTCCCACAACTCCTGATAATGGGCCCATTGTCATGGATGGAGAAGTTGAGATTCAGGCCAGTGAAGAACAGGTGGACCGTCAGACCAACGCCGCTGTTTGTAATCCGACTGATGGAACTTTAATTGCTCAACGTTCTTTACGGGGGGATAACGAAGAATCAACTGAAGATTTGACAACTCCGGATGTTGAACAAATTGCTCAGCGTAATGCCTGTAGACAACCTGATGGTGGTGACAACATTCTGGTTGTGGAGGACTCCATTGACCAAGACGGTGCAGACTCTGAGCGATAGGATAAGGACCATGCTGCGATCGCAACGCGCTATCTTTCAATTTCTCATAGCATTTGTGCTCACCGTTATCATCAGCGGGTTCTCTCCCGTCCTGGCGGCTGGTTCAGTATCGGTGCCACCAGCAACACCACAGCAGGTGGAGCAGCTGTTTCAGCAAGGGATGCAGCAGTATCAATCCAATCAGTTAGAGGAGGCGATCGCAACGTGGCAGCAGGCGATCACGTACTACCAACAATCCGGCAATCAATCCCGTGAACTCGCCATCTACATTCGCATCAGTGCCGCTTATCTGCGGCTGGGCCGTCCCCAACAGGCCAAAGAACAGTCCCAGTTAGCCCTATCGTTAGCTAGACAATTAGAAAATGTCAGAGCAGAGATTGCGGCCCTGGGTAACCTGGCCATTGCCCATAGAAACCTGGGTAGCTATCCCCAAGCCATTGAGACCTACGAACAAGCCCTCACCCTGGTGGAATCACTATCTGAGAGTGAGCCACAACTGTTAAGGCTGTGGCTAAACCTGGGCAACGTTTATGAATCTTTGGGGGAGTATACATCAGCCATAGAGGCCTATCAAAAAAGCTTAGCCATTGCCCAAAGTACCGACAGTCAGATTAATAAAGCGACTATCTTGAACAATCTGGGGGCCGTATATGCTCAGCTAGGGAGTCCGGACGACGCCATTGATTACTACGGCCAAAGCCTGAGCCTGACTCAACAGCTAGGAGATGCCGTTGGTGTGGGCTACATTCTAAATAACCTGGGCAACATTTACCATCAGCAAGATTTAGCTAAAGCCACTGACTATTATGAACAAAGTTTAGCCATTGCCCAGGATGTGGCCAACCCGGCACTGGAGGCAATCTCTTTGGGGAGTTTAGGCATGGCCCGTGAAGATCAAGGAGACTATGGTAGTGCCATGGACCTGCATCAGCAGGCGTTAGCCTTGGTCAATACCCTGGACAACCCGGTCATGCGTGCCAGAACCCTAAACAACTTGGGGCACACGCTGCTGAAGGCGGGACAATTACAAGCTGCGGAAACTCAGCTCAGGGAAGCATTGGATGAACTAGAGTCTCTACGACCTGGGTTAAACGATCAATCTAATGTGTCTTTGTTTGATACCCAGATACTCACCTATAACCTGTTACAGCAAATCCTGGTGGCTCGGGGGGATATCGAAGCTGCCTTAGAAATTGCCGAACGAGGACGGGCTAGGGCCTTTGTTGAGCTGATGGCCAATCGGGCTGATGAGGCTCAACTGACGTCAGTTAGCAAGGTTCCAAGCATTCAAGAGATTCGGCAAATCGCTAAGGATCAACAATCTACCCTGGTGGAATATACCCTGGTGCCGGACGACAGTTTTAAGTTCCAGGGTAAACAGCGGGGTACCGCAGAGCGTCTCTATATATGGGTAGTACAACTCAGTGGCCAAGTGGACTTTCGCGAGGTGGATCTACGACCGCTGCAACAGGATAAAGGATTGTCTATTGCCAACCTGGTGGAAACCAGTCGCGATCGCAGCGGTATCCGGGGCAATACTCGCGGTCTGATTCGCCCTGGCGACCAGGTGCGGCGAGAAGGAGAGCCCCTAGACTGGAAGCCCTACGACGTTACAGCCATTGATCCTCGCGCCGGGACAGTCACCCTCAGTCACCCCGACTTTGTCCTTCCCAATCCCGTTGTTCCCTTGAGTGAAGTCTATAAAATCAATAGTTCATCCTTTGCCACCGTCCTCAGGCAAACCACACAATGGCAGGATTTGCACCAGCTTTTGATTGCTCCCATTGCCGAGCTGTTACCCACAGATCCCGAGGACCGGGTGGTTTTTATCCCCCAGGAGCAGCTATTTCTCGTACCCTTTCCAGCGCTCCAGGCCGATGACGGCAGCTATCTGATCGACCACCACACCATTCTGAGTGCCCCGGCTATTCAGATCTTGGGCCTGACCCATCGTAGCACTGGTTCTGTAACCCAGCCAGAAAACCAGACACCGCCCCTGGTGGTGGGTAATCCCAGCCCCATGCCCGAAAATCTGCAGCCCTTACCCCATGCTGGTACCGAGGCCAACGGCATTGCCACGGTGCTATCCACCCGTGCCCTGATTGGTGCCAGCGCGACCGAAACCGCCATTAAACAACAGCTGGCTGATGCCCCGCTGATCCACCTGGCCACCCATGGTTTTTTTAACGAGTCCAATCCGCTCCAGGGCTCTCTGGCCTTTGTCCCCACCGACGGTCAGGACGGGTTTCTCACTGCAGAGGAGATCCTTTCCCAGTCTCTCCAGGCCGATTTAGTGGTGCTCAGCGCCTGTGATACCGGACGAGGGAAAATTACAGGGGATGGTGTGATTGGACTGTCACGGTCATTTTTAGCTGCCGGGGCAGAAAATGTCATGGTTTCCCTATGGCAGGTGCCCGACGATGCCACTGCCCAGCTAATGCTGGAGTTTTATCGGCAGCGACAGCACTTAGATAACGCCCAGGCCCTGCGTCAGGCCATGTTAGCCACTCGCCAACAGTATCAAGACCCCCTCGCTTGGGCTGCATTTACCTTGATTGGTGCGCTCTCATCCTAAAGCTGTTATGGATTGAAGTTCAACATGAACCACACGGGTCTGACATTTACCTCTAAAACTGAGTCAGAATCAGCCATTTCTATTAGGCTCATCTGGGGTATTTATCAGGATTATCTCAGCTTGCCTCGATAGAGTCGGTACAGATAAAAAAGTTTCTCCGCCGTCCGCTTGTTATTCCTCCGATGAAATTTGATCCAGGTTGTATTCAGTTTCGCCTTACCGCCGGCATGGTGCTGGCCTCTATCCTTGGCTTTGGTGGGATGACCGCCTGGAGCAATTTTAGAATGCAGCAAATTCTAATCAAAGGGCATAAGGACAACGCCATCGAAGTCGCCGAGCGCTTTGGTCAAGATGTAGCCTGGATGGACGAGACGATGCCGTCCACCATGGCCCTAGAAAAGGTGATCAACTACCGCTCCACAGCGGACACTGCCATTTGGATTCGGTCTCCCGAAGGCGATCTTTTAGCCCAGTCCGACACCCTGGAGATGGGCTCATGGCAAAAGGACGGGTTTGCAGAGGAAGTGCTGGCGCTGCCGTCTAGCCCCACCCTCGATAGTGTGAGTATCCACGACCGTGAGCTGATTGTCTGTATCTCTCCTCTGGTGGTAAACGGAAATCTGGTGGGGGATCTCTTTGTAATCGATGACATCACTCAAAACCAGGCTAGTTTCTCGGCGGTGACCCGCGATCTTACTCTGGCTAGCATCTTTGTTATTGGTCTCTCGGCCCTGGTGATTGCCATCTATGTACGGCAGTCGATTAAACCCGTTTGTAAAATGAACGAGCTGGCAGCCAATGTCTCCCCCGAGAACCTGGCGGATACCCATCTGGAGTTTGACCGGGCTCCTACGGAAGTGAGAGATCTGGCCCAGGCGTTTAATATGATGCTGGGCCGACTATCGACAGCCTGGGAGCAGCAGCGTCGGTTTGTCAGCGATGTGTCCCACGAGCTGCGCACCCCCCTCACCCTGGTTCATGGCTATCTGCAAAGTACACTACGTCGCGGTCATAGCCTGACTGAACCCCAGCGAGAAGGGTTAGAAATTGCGGCATCAGAGGCGGATCGTACCATTCGTATGCTGCAGGACCTATTGGACCTGGCCCGAGCCGATGGCGGCCACATTCGGTTTCACATAGAGCGGGTGCCCCTAAAGGAATTTATTGTGGAAACCGTTGGGATGTGTCTTCACCCCAGCAACCGGGTCAAGCTTGATATTCAGGCCGCTGGCTTTGATGCTCGGGCCGATCGCAATCGGTTAAAACAGGTGCTGATCAACCTGGTGGACAATGCGGTTAAATATTCTGGAGACGATACCACCGTTACGGTGCGACTCCAGCAGGAGGGCGAGTGGGCAGTGATTCAGGTGTGCGATCGCGGACGCGGCATCCCCATGGCTGACCTGCCTCAAATCTTTGAGCCCTTTTACCGAGTGGACGAAGACCGCTGCCGTGCTACGGGCGGTACCGGCTTAGGACTATCTATAGTTAAAACCCTGGTAGAAGGAATGCGAGGCAAAATTAAGGTACAGTCCAAACCAGGGGAAGGTAGTATATTCACCGTTACTCTGCCAACTTGTTAACCCTTATTCACGTCTAGAACTGGAGTTTTTCGGCAGAAGAACCTACAATTTTCAACTTGGACGTGATTTAGAGCCCAAGGATCATGACCGAAACCTCAGCCAAAATTTTAGTCATCGAAGACGAGACTCAGCTTGCCAAGTTTGTGCAAATGGAGCTCTCCTATGAAGGTTACGAAGTTGCGATCGCCAACGATGGCCTATCGGGTCTAATGGCCGCTCGTGATAGTGTCCCAGACCTGATTTTGCTGGACTGGATGATGCCCGGTCTGGCCGGTGTAGAAGTGTGCCGTCGATTACGCAGCACCGGCGCGCAGATGCCGATTATTTTTCTCACCGCCAAGGACGACGTCGCCGACCGGGTGGCGGGTCTAGATGCCGGGGCGGATGACTATGTGGTCAAACCCTTTAGCATCGAAGAGCTGCTGGCCAGGGTGCGCGCCCACCTGCGGCGCAACGACCCCCAAGAAGCCGAAGCCCTCCAGTTTGAAACCCTTACCCTCAATCGCAAAACCCGCGAAGTCTTTCGGGGCGATCGCGGCATCGAACTCACCGCCAAAGAATTTGACCTGCTGGACTACCTCATCGCCCATCCCCGCCAGGTCCTCACCCGCGACCAGATTTTAGAAAAAGTCTGGGGCTACGACTTTATGGGGGATTCAAACATCATCGAAGTGTACATTCGCTATCTACGGCTAAAGCTAGAATCCGAAGGCGAAAAGCGCTTGATCCAGACCGTACGTGGTGTGGGTTACGTAATGAGAGAGTAATTTGAACCCCACCACCATCGAACTAGACCTGCTTCGCATCGCCTGGGCCCTGGGCCTGGCAGCCGTTGCCATTGGCCTCTCCCTATGGCAGCAGCTAGGTCTTACCCGCACCCTGGCCCTCGCCACCCTACGCACGGTAGTTCAACTCTTTGCCGTCGGCATTTTTCTCTCCATTGTCTTCACCCTCCGCAGTCCCGGTCTAATTCTGCTGGCGTTGCTGGTGATGATCACCGTAGCCGCCCTCACCGCCCGCAACCGCATTGGCAAAGACATTCCCCGGTTAGCCCTGTGGCTATGGGGAGCTATTTTTACCAGTACAGCCCTGACCATCTCTTACACCATGACAGTGGTTGTCCGACCTGAGTTATGGTATGAACCCCGCTATCTGATTCCCCTCACTGGCATGGTCTTGGGCAATTCCCTCACTGCCGCGTCCTTAACCGGAGAGCGTCTAGTCAATGCCCTCCGCAACCACCGCACCGACATAGAAACCCACCTTAGCCTTGGAGCCACCCCCACCCAGGCCATTGCCGACTATCGTCGAGACGCCATCAAAGCCGGT
>JBCCJR010000338.1:0-6066 GCA_039045805.1 Cyanobacteria bacterium P01_C01_bin.118 | reverse complement strand
TTTGCCAGTGCCGAGCTGACGGATGAGTCCGAGGCGGATCGTCCGGCAGTGCAGGTGGGGGATCCATTTCTGGAGAAATCTCTAGTAGAGGCTTGTCTGGAGGCATTTAAGACGGGGGCTGTGGTGGCTGCTCAGGATATGGGTGCTGCTGGGATTACCTGCTCTACGTCAGAAATGGCTGTAAACGGCGGTGTGGGGATTGAGCTAGATCTGGATAAGGTGCCGGTGCGAGAGACTGGCATGGTGCCCTACGAATATCTGTTGTCGGAGTCTCAGGAGCGAATGCTGTTTGTCGGTGAGAAGGGGCGTGAGCAAGAACTGATCAATATTTTTGAACGGTGGGGCCTCCATGCCGTTGTGGCGGGGGAGGTGATTGAGGAGCCCATCGTTCGGATTTTGTTTCAAGGAGAGGTGGCGGCTGAAGTGCCTGCTTCTGCTCTGGCGGATAATACTCCACTTTATGAGCGAGAGGTTTTGGCCGAGCCTCCGGCCTATGTGCGGACGGCTTGGACCTGGCAAGAGGCGAGTCTGCCGGAATGTGATGGGGCCGGTATCAACGGCAAGTCTTGGAGTGAGGTGATGCTGGCGTTGTTGGGCACACCTACAATTGCGTCAAAGCAATGGGTCTATCAGCAATATGACCATCAGGTGCAAAATAATACGGTGATGCTACCAGGGGGAGCAGATGCGGCGATTTTACGATTGCGACCTTTAGAAGAGGATGACGGTGCCAGCAGCAATTCTGGAGTAGCGGCCACCACTGACTGTAATCCTCGCTATGTGTATCTCAATCCCTATGAAGGTGGATTGGCTGCAGTGGCTGAGGCGGCGCGAAACCTTAGCTGTGTAGGGGCAGAGCCGATTGCAGTTACTGATAATCTCAATTTTGGCAGTCCAGAAAAGCCGGTGGGGTATTGGCAGCTGGCGGAGGCCTGTCGTGGTCTGGCCGATGGCTGTCGTGACTTTGATACGCCAGTTACCGGTGGTAATGTCTCGCTGTATAACGAAACGGTCGATAGCGATGGCAATCCTCAGCCGATTTATCCCACTCCGGTAGTGGGCATGGTGGGTGTGATTGATGATCTTGATCGGATCTGTGGTCAAAGCTGGCGGAGTGCGGGCGATCAGATTTATCTGCTAGGAGTCCCTTTAGGGAAAAGGGCTGATTCAGTAACCTTGGGGGCGTCGGAATATCTGAAGGTGATTTACGGTTTGGTGGCAGGCCATCCGCCAAAGGTCGATGTTTCGCTAGAGCTAAAGGTACAGGCAGCCTGTCGCCATGGTATTCGTCAAGGGTGGATTACGGCGGCCCATGACTGTGCTGAGGGGGGAGTTGCGATCGCACTTGCCGAATCTGCCATTGGCGGTCACCTTGGTGCCATCATCACCCTGCCAGAAACCGATCAACGTTACGATAAACTACTCTTTGCCGAAGGCGGAGCTCGTATTATCGTGACCGTAGCACCGGACTGTAAAGCAGTCTGGGAAAGCTATCTTATTCAGCAACTCGACGATCAATGGAGTTCCATAGGCACCGTAACGGCTGCCGATCATCCACTCACCATTCAAACCACTCAGTCTAAATCCCTGATTCAACTCGACGTTGCCACCATGGATGATAGCTGGCGCTACGCTATAGAAAGAGCGCTGGATGCTTAAACAACTCTGACCAATCTCATATTGCCATCGGTCTGCAGCCTGCTAAGAATGCTAGGATCATTTTGATTAAGAAAATATTAAATATCTCTGCTTCTCAAGCCTTCTATCCGGTTTCTCAACCCGCTAGCGTCTTGGGCTCATGTCGCAAAGGTCATAGGACCTTTGCTAGTTACATTGTCTCCTTACTCATGGCGTTCAAAGACCATGAATTTCATAAGGCAATGTGGCAAATATAAACATCAGTTGCTTCCTTTTGCCGTTATTAACGCTAAGTGGATTCACAATGTCTCTTCCCTCTGCTACGTTTGCACCTTCCTCTGTCGCTGTAGAAAATGCCTGCTCTGATAAGCCCGAAGAAGCCTGTGGTGTATTTGCTGTTTTTTCCCCCGAAGACGATGTAGCAACCCTGACTTACTTTGGGTTGTACGCCCTCCAGCACCGTGGACAAGAATCAGCCGGCATTGCCACCTTTGACCATGGCAGCATTAATGTCCACAAAGACATGGGCCTGGTTTCCCAAGTTTTTAGCGAAGAGGTACTCCAGCATCTACCGGGGCAATGGGCCGTAGGGCACACCCGCTATTCCACCACTGGGTCTAGCAAAGTGGCAAATGCGCAGCCTGCCATAGTATCCACCCGTCTGGGGGAGATGGCTCTGGCCCACAATGGCAATGTCGTCAATGCTAGTAAGCTGCGTGAAGAGCTTTTAAAGCGTGACCATACTCTAATTACTACGACCGATACAGAGTTGATCGCTCTATTTATGGCCGATGCTGTCAATGATGGCAAAGGCTGGATCGACGCCGCTATTGATGCTTGTGAACGCTGTGAGGGGGCATTTAGTCTAACCATTGCCACTCCTGAGGGGATTTTGGCTGTGCGTGATCCCAACGGCATTCGGCCTCTAGTGTTGGGCTATTTTGGCGGCGACAACCCCAACAGGGGGCCTGGTCAATATGCGGTAGCGTCTGAAACCTGTGGTCTGGATATCGTTAATGCCCACTACCTTCAAGACGTGCAACCCGGCGAACTAATTTGGATCAGTGAAGCTGGGCTTAAATCAGTGCAGTGGGCTAAGCCAGAGCGTCGTCTGTGCATTTTTGAAATGGTCTATTTTGCTAGACCTGACAGCGTATATCACGGCGAAAGTTTGTACAGCTACCGCAAGCGTTTGGGCAATATTCTGGCTCAAGAGTCTCCAGCAGATGTGGATTTGATTATGCCAGTGCCTGACTCAGGTATTCCTGCTGCCATTGGCTTTGCCGAAACATCTGGGATTCCCTACGCCGAGGGACTGATTAAAAACCGCTATGTCGGTCGCACCTTTATTCAGCCTACTCAGATGATGCGTGAAGCCGGTATTCGCATCAAGCTAAATCCTTTACGGGATGTGCTGGAGGGTAAACGAATTTTACTGGTCGATGATTCCATTGTGCGAGGCACCACCAGCCGTAAGATTGTTAAAGCTTTGTACGATGCAGGGGCTATTGAAGTGCATATGCGGATTTCCTCCCCGCCAGTAACCCACCCGTGTTTTTATGGCATCGATACGGATAGTCAAGACCAGCTGATTGCCGCTACTAAATCTGTCCAACAAATTGAAGCTCAGATTGGTGTGGAGTCCCTGGCGTATCTTAGTTGGCAAGGAATGTTAAAAGCTACTCAGCAAGATACCAGCACATTTTGCTCTGCCTGCTTTACCGGGGACTATCCGGTGGAGATTCCCGAAATGTTTAAGCGTTCAAAGCTGATGTTAGAGAAAACACCTGTAAAAGCTTAAACCTGTCTGAGCCCAGACAAGACGTAAGCATCATGGCAAAATTGTATCTAGCACAATATATCTAGATGTCTAGATGTATTGTGCTAGATATACTGTGACTTTTTGCTGTTCGATAGTGATCAAACCAGGGGTGAGGGTTCAGGTTCTATATCCTGCTTATGCTGTTGGTAAAACAGGCGTTATTTTAGAGGAGGAAACGTTGGACGATGGCTCTAAGACAGGCTACTGGCTGGTAAAAATCGACGGCGAAGACTTAATTCTGGCGCTAATGCCACGAGAAATGAGAGTCTTGTAAGCGCAATAAATTACCCTGTTTATTTGAGAGTTGTCCTTCACAGGGTTTCAATTTGGCATATTGGTGAGGGATTTGGGTGGTATATGTGTGTCAAGTAGCATGCAATCAACAAAAAAGGCTCCGCACTGCGGAGCCTTTTTTGCTAAAGCACTAAGCTAAGAAACTTAGAAACTGAATGTGGAACGGACAGCACCGTAGATACTGTCATCAGCACCGTTGGGCTCACCGTAGATAACAGCAGGAGTTAGAGTCCAGTACTCGTTGATCTTCATGGAGTAGTAAGCTTCAGCAACTTCAGTCTCATCGAAGCTCTGAGTATAGTAGATACCAGCAGCATTACCAGTTCCTAGGAAGTCAGATACTGCGATGCCACCCATCCAGCTATCATCACCATCCTGGTCAGCATAGTAACCAGCGATTTCAAAACCGCCGAAGTCAAGGCTTAGCAAACCAGCGATAATTTCCTCCTCATCATCAGGTGCATCAGAAGATCCATCCATGTAGGTTATGGCCGCATCAATAAGGCCATCGCTGAGGTAGTTCAACTGAATAATATACTCATATTCATCGAAGATACCAGTACCTGCATCGGAACCGTCAGCAGTTGCGTAACCCAGATCAAGAACGATATTGTCGGTAAACGCAATGTTCAAGCCAAGGCCAGCATCACTACCACCAATGCCGAGGGTATCATAAAAAATAGGACCACTAACATCAGCTACAGCAGGACCATCAAAAGGAACGATGGTGCTGGTTACGAAGTCATCGGCAACCATGCTATTGAATGCGACTGTTGCACTAATGCGGCTACCAATGGGAAATGCATAGTAGACATCGTCAAACTTGACGTTGTCGTTGGAGGCTCCACCTCCATTACCAGCACTAGCCAGACCACCAATGCTTCCTAAGGCAGAAGCAGCATCGTCAGAGCCAGCACGGAAACGGAAGCGTAAACGGTCTTCACCAGTGAAGCTAGTATCAAAGTTTAAGCTAGCGCGATACTCAAATGTAACTTCCTCTTCAGCATCAGGAGCATCGAAAGGAACCACTAGGTGAGTATCTAAAACACCCTTCAACTTAGTAGTAGTAGAGAATTGATTAGCTTCAAGCTCAGCTACATCAGCTTCTAGAGTGTCAACACGACCACGGATAGTCGCCAGTTCAGCAGCAAACTCTTCCTGTAGACGACGGATAGTGTCAAGGTCGCTACCGTCAGGACCAATGAGCTGAACAATTACGTCCAAGCAAGCATTCAAACCAGCAGCAAACTCGTAACGAGTCATAGCACGGTTACCGCGGTATGAACGGTCGGGATAACCCTCAAGACAGCCGTACTCTTCAACAAGACGCTGTAGAGCAGTGTAAGCCCAGTCAGAAGGCAAAACGTCAGATAATTCGGAAACGCTAGTAACCTGAGCAAGCTGAATGGACTCGGAATTGCTTAGAGCGTCAACACTTACAGTCTCAGCAGCAAGACCAGTACTAGATAGAACGGTACCTGCAACGATAGGACTAGCCAGTAAGGCTTTCCACAGATTAGACATTATTTAATTCTCCTCACACCTAGGAAGAAAGTACATGGACAGTCAATTGACCGAACCATATGAAATCATCTTGCCTGAATTAAAGAGCTTGCGCATGTTGCCATAAGACATTCTGCCTAAGCTCAGTAATTACTATGGCTAATGCTAGCAGATCTTTTTGTTAAGAGCTAGCAACGTACAATACCTTTTGAAAACCATAAAGGTTATCAGGTAGCTACATCTCGTCAAATCTAATGCTATTTTTCCCTTCCAGGCAATGGTGGTTATGCCAGTTGGGAGAGTGTCTTGGCCAGATTGAAATCTTTTTGGGTCAGCCCCCCGGCATCATGGGTTGTGAGCCTGATGGTGACTCGGTTGTAGGAAATAGTGATATCGGGATGATGACCCGCTGCCTCTGACGGTGCAACCACTTTATTGATAAATGAGATCGCTTCAATAAAGTCCCTAAAGGTCAATATGGTTTGGATTGAATTGCCTTCAAGTGTCCAGTCGGGCAATGAAGTGAGTTGGGACTGGATAGCAGAGGGGGAGAGCACGTTGGACATGAAACTGTGAATAGTGAATGGTGAGACGATTTATCAAAGCCTATCTTAGAAAGGATTTTTCTTTCGTATCGTTCTCACTATCGCAGCGAACTCACCCCCCCCTTAAAAAAACTATCCGCTCCTATCAGGGAAGTGCCGCAGCAACTTCAGGATAGAAGCGGTCTAGTGGGGTCTTAGGTTGAAACCAGACTGCCGGAAGGAACTCTAGCAGATTCAGTTTCAAAAAATTGAAGCTAATTCTAG
>JBCCJR010000337.1:0-6066 GCA_039045805.1 Cyanobacteria bacterium P01_C01_bin.118 | reverse complement strand
GTGCACCTGATCGATATCGATCAGCCCCCGTTCATAGGCCAGCAGTAGATCGGGGCAGGCTACCATAGAAACTTCGTCAATCTCATATAGGCCCTGGATACCTGTACGATCATCACGATTACCTTGAAGATCGCGGTTAAAACGGTCGGGCTCACCCACATAGGGCGGCGGGGCAATCTCGTAGGAGCCGTTGGCGGGACGACGGGAGAGCGCCTGACCAGACTGAGAAATATCGCCAATGACGACATATTCAGAGGGGTCCAACATGGTCACGGCGTAATCGGCTAAAGCTGTATCCACTTCTGGATTCATGCTTAAGTGGTCATACTGCTCTAAAATCTCATCGCCATTTCTGACGACTACTGTGAAATATTCACCGTTGTTTATAGGTGGTTCAGCATCCTCAGGAGCATCCTCAGGTAGAGGTTTGGGCTCTCCATCTAAAACACTGACGGCTAAACGACCTGCGCTAGAGGGTAGTGCCAGGGTGCCTTCCTCTTCTGATTCGGACGACTTCAGATAGAAAGATAGTGAGGGCTTGCCACTGGACGTAATTAGCTTAGTAGCATGTTCAGCTGGAACAGGTTTAGGAGACCCCGGTAGCTGTGTGCCAAGACTGACTACCCAACAGCGCCCACCACCATTTAAAAACCAGCCCTGGACTGCAAAAGGAAGATAGGCACCAAAATCGGTAAAGCCATCGGAACCGGGCTTAGCAAAAAACTCCAGATACTGAGCCCAGTTTGTAATCATCATGGGCTCAAATAGTTCGGCATCTCCTCGTACATCTTCGCTAAAACCAACAAACCCGGCAACACTCATACTCACCCCTTCGATCGGGCGACTGCCTCGGTCTACTTCTTCAACGTAGACCCCTGGCGCAAAGTAGTCTAAGGCCATTCTAGCTATCCTCCATTCGGATTAATCTGTAGTGTGTGTTTTGGCTATCAGAAGAGATTTATTATTTCGTCTGACAGACTAAAGAAAGCACGTTACCAATTAGCCAATTATTTTGTGACGTACAAATAACTTGTAACGAAGAGAAATATTGTCAAAATTAGCAACGATAAAATACTTGAATCAACTTCTTGAATACTGTTTTCCCTCGAACTAGATTGTAATATCAACAAAAATCAAATTAGGTACAACTTGTCTTCATTGTTACGTCAGAAAACACCAGAAAATACCTAAACACATCAATTTATCAAGCTGTGTTGAATCTAGTCGATTGAGTGGGCACTGCTATAGCACAGTTGTTAATCAATTCGAAGTCTTGAGTAATCATCTTGCGATCGCAACCGTCACCGCCACTCTCCAGCGGTTACTTCAGAGTGCGATTCAGCGGGATGTAGATGGAGCCCGAGTCACCACCCTCAAACCCAATAGTATTGGCAGTAGCACCCCTGAATTAGGAATTAATATGTTTCTCTACCAGGTGACACACAACAGCGCTCTACGTAATTCTGATACGGCTGCCTTTCGCTCAAAAAAGGGACCTGTTCGACGTCAATCCTCACTAGATTTGTATTATATGCTCAGCGCCTACGGCAATGATACAGAACTAGAACCCCAGCGATTGCTAGGTAGCGTAGTGCGTACCCTTAGCGACAAAACTGTTCTTACTACTGATATGATTGATGCCGCCATTGAGGATTCTGTGTTTTTAGCAGAGTCCGATCTGCCACAGCATTCACAGCGGCTCACCATTAATCCAGTAGACATGGACACAGATGAACTCTCAAAAATTTGGTCCACTTTTTTCCAGGCCCCCTACTCTCTATCTATGGTTTATAAGGTGATGGCGGTGGTCATTGATGGTGAACTTTCTGTTCATCATGCTTTGCCTGTACGAGAATCCTATTCAAGGATCTTTCCCTTTGCCCATCAGCCGGTTGTTGAAAAAGTGCGGGCCCAGGCGGGAGTCAGATCTCCCATTGAGGCCGGTACATCACTGCGGGTTATTGGCAAACAGCTAGAAGCTTCCGGAACCAGCGTCAAGGTTGGTAATGTCGAAATTACACCTCAATCGATTACGGATAGTGAGATTCTTTTATCGCTTAGTGAGGTACCCTCTCTGCAAGCAGGCATACAGGCATTGCAAGTACTGCACTACCCATCTCAACAACCGTCAGCACCACCGGTTATGTCTAATGCATATCCCTTTGTACTATGTCCTACGGTAACATTGGTAAATGTCGTTGAATTGGAAGGTATGGATGACGATCCGCGCTATGGAAAAATACAAGTCTCTACTCGGCTTTCCATCGGCAAAGATCAGCGAGTCGTTATTGCCCTTAATGAATGGTCGGTGGAGTCCCCTGCTACCTATTTATTTGAAGCTCATCCTCGTCAAATGGACACCGACTGTTTGACAATTCCCATCAATAACGTGAAACCTGGAGAATATCTCATTCGTCTTCAGGTAGATGGAGCTGATAGCCAACTGGGCATCGATACCGATACCGATAGTCCCACATTTAATTGGTTTAATCGCCCCAGAGTTGTTATTGAATGAGTGTTATGAGTGATGTTCCTGAGTCTAGTGCCGACCAACCTTCTGAAGACGATCTTGAAACTTTAAAAAATAAAATGAACCTAGAACTTGAAGCCATTAGCGTTAACCAGCTCCATGATTTAGCCACTCAGGCCATTGAGAAAAAACTAATCACCGCCCATGGATATCGTGGTGGGCAGTATGAATTACTCCGTAATGGAGAATTTGTACTGTTGTCCCCCCTTGAGGCAATTCAGTATTTGCAGGATTTGTTGAAGACAGATGAGTAATGACAACAGCCCTATCTTCTCACAATGCTATACAGAGTTGGCAAAGTGCTAATCAACAGTTTCTAAACCGAGCTTTGGCTCAGGTGCGCCATTTCCTAATGGAGCATGGTAACGCAGCCATTGAACAACCTGAGCATCAAAATACGTTAGAGAATAGCTACGATGGACAGCCTTTTGCCTTAGAAAGGCTGTGTCATTGTTTTGGCCTCACTAAATTTGAACAAAATGTTCTCCTGCTGTGTGCTGGGATGGAGCTCGATAGCCAATGGGCGCAGCTATGTCAAACGTCCAGCGGTAGTGCCTATCCCACATTTGGTTTAGCTTTAAGTCTCTTTGAGAACGCCAGTTGGGGATCACTAACTCCCAGTGCAGCTTTGCGGCGATACCAGCTGATTGAGGTTGGTCCGGGCAATGCGCTGGTTACCAGCCCCCTTCGTATTGACGAACGAATATTGCATTATTTAACCGGGGTACAGTATTTGGATCAGCGGCTACAAACGCTGATGCATGCTGTCCAGACCTCTAATCTGTTAGTCCCTTCCCATCAATCATTTACTGACACAATAGAACATACCTGGACTCAATGTTCACCCAGGACTCAGCTGCCGGTGATCCAACTCATTGGTACCGATGCGATTAGTTTGAGGACAGTGGCGGTGGAAACCTGTCACCGCTTGGGCTTAGAGCTGCAAGAGCTGTCTGCTGAGGCTCTACCTACAGATTGGCAACAGTTAAAGACATTACAAACGCTGTGCGATCGCGAATATCGCCTCAGTCGTATGGCCGTGTTACTAAACTGTGAGGATTTAGAAATAGAAGGGGCAGAACGAAAAAGTGCGATCGCTACATTTATTGACACCACTAATCTTCCCTTAATTATCACCAGCCAGGACCGTCGCCGTCAGCGTCAGCGGCCAATCGTCACCTTAGAACTTAAACATCCCACTCCTGTCGAACAGCACCAGCTTTGGAAACGTTGTTTAGATAAGCCGACGTGGCAACCATCGATTGATGCTATTGTGTCACAGTTCAATCTAAACCCCAGTGCGATTCAAACAGTTTGTTTACAAAGTCAAACTGCCAAGACCCCAGATTCTCTTTGGCAACTTTGTCGTAACCAGGCGCGGCCTCGACTGGATGAACTGGCCCAGCGGATCGAGCCTCGTGCCACCTGGGATAGCCTGATATTACCGGAAAAAGAACAAACCATCATTCAGGAAATCTCAGCCCATGTAGCCCAGCGATCGCGAGTTTATCAAGATTGGGGGTTTGGCAGTAAAAGCGATCGAGGTCTGGGGATTAGTGCGTTGTTCTCTGGAGCCAGTGGTACCGGCAAAACCACGGCGGCAGAAGTCATTGCTCAGGATTTAAATCTCGATCTATATCGTATCGATCTCAGTTCGGTGGTAAGTAAATACATCGGTGAAACAGAGAAAAACCTGCGGCGTATTTTTGATGCAGCTGAGGGCGGTGGAGCAATTCTACTATTTGATGAAGCCGACGCCTTGTTTGGTAAGCGCAGCGATGTCAACGATTCAAAAGATCGCTATGCCAACATGGAAGTTAGCTATTTGCTACAGAGAATGGAATCCTACCGAGGCTTAGCGATTTTGACTACAAATCTCAAAAATTCTATGGATCAGGCCTTTCTACGGCGTTTGCGATTTGTTGTACAGTTCCCCTTTCCCGATATAAAACAACGTACCGAAATCTGGTGCAAAGTCTTCCCTCCAGACACGCCCACTGACGGGCTAGTCTATGAGCGCTTGGCTAAACTAAGTATTACCGGCGGAAATATTCGAAATATTGCTCTCAATGCGGCATTTATAGCAGCCGATGCCAATGAACCTGTGATGATGAAACATCTACTACAGGCGGCTAAACGAGAGTATTTAAAGCTAGAAAGGCCCTTAACCGATACAGAGATCAAGGGCTGGGTTTGATAGGGTAAAAGCCAGAAAATCTCGACTAGAGCTGAAGTCGGAAATCGGAAGTCGGAATTCAGAAGCAAGCGCAGGATGGGTACAGCAAGTAAGCGTAGGGTGGGCACGGCCCACCGAAACTATCGCTAGTGGCCAGAACCTATATGTATCAATACCTACAAGCATCTTTGAAGTTTGAAAATCGTTTGAGCATCAACAATTTTAGCCATTTATTCCCCCTCCACTCTAGCCATAACCGTTCCTATAGAGTTTTGTCGCATAAGTTGTGGTGGGCCGTGCCCACCCTACTATTTCTACTGGGAGGAGGGGGGAGTAGCGTTCGCTAAGCTCACTGGGAGGCAGGGGAGGCAAGATATCGCGTATAGCCAATGTTTCGACGATCCTTTCAATTAACAATCCTCCCCTTTCTCCCCCTCTTCCCCTGCCTTTCATCACCTGGAAATTTATTTTTTGCAACCCCTAAATACCTGGGATTTCTGAAAGTTCACATTCTAATTCTTCAACAGAGAAGTTTCTCATTTGAAGCCATTCTTGAAACGTAAATGAAAATCCTTTTTGGTTGGCCATCGCCACAAAGGACTCGGGGTTAGACGCTGTATTCAGAGTATCGCGCAATATCGGATTTACTTGAGCTTCGCGATAGAGTTTGACCGCTTGTTCAATAGCCATAGTTCCTGTCGTCCACTAATCAACTGAAGAACTCAAATCAACAAGAGTTCATCTATTTGACCGTTGTACTCTAAATCTCTTACGTTCGTGAATCGTCAGAATTACGGAAGTTTTCTGACTTTAGTCTGGTTAACATTTCAAAAAAAGTGATCATAACGAGAACAGTAGATTGGCAACTACACGAGAGACTATACAGGAGTTCCTGGGACAGGGGTGGGGATTTCCCGTACGATCAACCCTTCAGGGGGGACTGCATCTAACCCATGGATATCGAAATCTTGAAGAGTCGATGCTGATTATTCTGAGCACTCGTTTGGGAGAGAGGGTTTATCGTCCAGACTTTGGCTCTCGCTTGCATGAGTTAGTCTTTGCGCCCCTAAACGATGACACCCTACTGTTGGCCCAGATTTATGCTCGCGAGGCGATCCAAAAATGGGAGCCTCGTGTTGTGGTTGAGGCCGTAACAGCCATGCCCGATGATTCAAGGCTTAACATTACGTTGAACTATCGCATTCGAGAGAGCCGTCATCGGCGCAGTTTAGTCTATCCGTTTTATCTCACGCCGGAGTAGCTGTCATGGAATTTGACTTTTTGCCTAAACTCCCAAACTCTAACCTGGACGATCGCCAATTTAAGGATCTGGTAGAAGAATGTTTGTTGCGGGTGCCGC
>JBCCJR010000336.1:0-6081 GCA_039045805.1 Cyanobacteria bacterium P01_C01_bin.118 | reverse complement strand
GGTGGGTTCCACCAAACTTGGCATCGGCAGCGCCAGCACCAGACCATGCAATCCAATGGAGACCAGCCCTAACGTCATCAGCCAGCTATTTAATTTTGGCCGATAAAACTTAGCCATAGAATTTAGCCATAGAACTTGGGCGCTGTCAGCGGTCAAAGTTTAGGACAAGACCTAATATGATTCCAGGTTATTGACACATAGCGGAATAATTTCTCTAGACGTCCGAACTCTGATTTCCGAACTCCGAATTCCAAACTCTGCCCAAATTTCCCAACTTAAGTCAACACCCTCCTCATATATTTCTTTCCCATTTCGCCCTATCCATCATTCCTCGCAAAGCTTAAAACTAGAGAATCATTTAGACAATTTTTGAACTGGTGTCTCAATCTTCGCGATTTTTGCACCATTTGAGCGTGTTACAAAGCCTAAAGTAGGTTACCAGGGTAAATTGGCGTAAATTAATCACGGGATTAGTCAGAGTTTAAAAGACAGGCCTTCTGCGGGTATAGTCTTTTCGAGAAAACTCATTTAGCTGTAACCCAATTTTTTTTTATAAGCATATCCATGGCTCGAGTCAAAACAGGCAGCTTAGTAATCTTGGGCCTATTGTTTTGCCTGGGGGTGGTGCTATATGTGCAGTTGACCACGATAACCACAGCCCCCCTGCAGCAAACGGCTATGTCCCCCCAACTCACCTTACTCACCGATCCATTTTTGCAAGCTCCCACCCCATCATCAGTGAGTGTAGTCTGGTTCACTGAGTTTGAAGGTAGCGATCATCAGGTCATTTATGGTCCATCCCAACAGGCAATGGAGGCCAATACTACCCGACTCAGCCGCACCCGCGAAGACGATCGGTCCAAGACCGTTCCTGCTTATAAAGAAGTCACCGATCGACCCATTTGGCGACATGAGGCCAACATCACCATTCCCCGCCCTGGTCTGCGGTTGCCCTATTACGTTATTAGTACCCCACCCATGGGCGACCCGATTCGTAGTGATCAGTTCACCCTGAGTGCCTCCCCCCCAGCGGGGCACCCCCTAAAGATATTGCTCTCATCGGACCATCAGCTTAAACCCATGACCGCCGCCAATCTGCAAAAAGTGCAGGAGACCATTGGCCAGGTGGACGGTGTGTTTATGGCTGGCGATCTGATAAATATCCCAGACCGGGCCTCAGAGTGGTTTGACAATGCTGAGGGCGGTGCATTTTTTCCCTGTTTACAGGGACGGGCAAGCTACACCCTGAAAAAGGGAACCACCCGCACCACCTACAAAGGCGGTCAACTGATCCAGTCGGCCCCCCTATTTACCGCCGTGGGCAACCACGAAGTCATGGGCCGCTACAGCACCACCGAAAAACTCAATGATCAGTTTAATGACCCGGTACCCTGGAGTGTTGCAAACTCTCTTTATGATCAGCACAAACAAATCTTTAACCCCACGGATACCGATAAGGTAAGACAGCGCTGGTTAAAAAATAATTCGTTTAACATCGACACCTATAACGAGATTTTTACCCTACCCAAAGCCCCCCGCGACAATGGTGAAACCCAGCGATACTATGCCACTACCTTTGGCGATGTGCGTCTAGTGTCTCTCTATGTCGCCCAAATCTGGCGTAGGCCCAGGATAGACAGCGAAACCCGAGGCCGCTACCAGGAACGGGTGAGCGATCTGGACAACCCTAAAAACTGGGGCCATGGCCATATGATTTTTGAAAGTATTGAGCCCGGTAGCCCGCAGTACGAATGGCTAAAAAAAGAACTTGCCAGCAAAGAGTTTCAACAGGCTCGGTACAAAGTTGTTATGTTTCACCATCCAGCCCACACATTGGGCGACAACATTGTGCCTGCATTTACCACTCCGGTGCCAGTATATGACCACGACGATGAGGGTAATCTCACTGGTATTCGGTATGAATATCCCCTCCAGGAAGACCACATTATCAAGCACCTGGTACCCTTACTAGAAACCGCAGGCACAGACCTGGTGTATTACGGTCATTCCCATATTTGGAATCGTTTTGTTAGCGATACCGGTATGCACTTTTTAGAATCGTCTAATGTGGGCAACACTTACAACGCCTATGTGGGCAACAAACGCAGACCCGTTCCCGAAGGTTACCAAGAAACCTATGTAGCCACGGGCGACCCCAACGGTCTGGAGGCCATTGTGCCCACCATCGCGCCGCTGATCGATGAAACTGACAATCCTATGCCCCATATTGCCAGTAATGACCTTACGGCATTTAGCATTCTCGATACCGAAAAAGGCACCGTCAGCAGCTACTACTTTGATACCCGCAAACCCAAGTCAGATGTGATCAAGTTTGATGTCTTTTCCATTCGATAACAACCATGACATTACCATTTGATGCTGCCGCCACCCAGCGGCGGGTGGATCGCTTCTGGCAGTTGGATGCCAGCTTTGGCATGGAGCGCAATGCATATCACAACTATCTCAATGAGATTGTTAGCGATCGCTACGCCCTGGTCAAAGGTCTACAGGTCCTCCGGGATGAGTTGCAGTTTGCGGCTGCCAGTCTTACAGATATTAAAGCCTGCGGGGCGGATATGAGTTTGCCTAGCGTAGTTACCACTCTGGCCTATACCAACTGTGGCGATCGCATCCACCAGGGGGAGGCCACCAAACGCTACAGAGATGTAGTAGCTTCCCGGTTTGCAACGCTTTCAGAGATCGGCGAACTCAAGCTAGAGGCATTTTTCCCGGCGGGCGGTGGGACAGATAATGGGGCCACCTTGGCCCATGTGACAGTGGCCCATGAGCTAGATGAAGAACTCAAGCGGCGGATATATGCAGGTAATCCCCAGTCCATATCGCTGGTGGCAATTGACTTAAAAACCCATGTGGGTCGGCTGCGGGATGGGGACAAACAGGTTTATGGCAAAACAAGAGAGTCTCCCTGGCGGGAGCCACGGGCGGCCTGTGGGGCAATTGTGGGGGCGTTGACCCAGTACAACCAGCACAATCTAATCCATCGTCGGATTCGGGATGATCTGCGGGAGCGTAACTTTCAGTATCTGTCGAACAATCGGATCCTGACGGATGATGGGGTGGATATTACCATGGCGGTGGCAGCGGCAATTGTAGCGATTCGAGGGATTCGGAATACGGCAATGGCGCTGCCCCAGGAGCTGGATGAGCGAGGAGTGGCGCACCTAACGGCCAGTGTGACGGTGAATCGACCTTCGCGGGATGATTTGGTGATTTATCTAGCGCGGGCCACGGTGTTTAATGGCAAGATTCGGATTCAAGGGTTGGGGACAGAGGCTGATCGTTATGGGGGGCAACTGGTGGAGTATGCGAAGGAGCGCAGGCTGCAGCTGCAGTATGGGGATTGGAACTGTGAGCAGCTACCGGTGGAGGTGATTGATTATAAGGTGAGAGATTCGGGGCTGTAAAAAATTAAAGGGTGGAAAGTAGGAAGTTTGCTAAGATTTAGCCCGTGAGATCAGGTTGCTACCATAGGAATTTGCTGACAGGAGCCATGCTGTGGAACAGGGGTTAGCCACTACACTTAAGGATGCTTACCGTGCATGCGATGTCAAACCGTTAGAGGGCGATGACATTGAACGCTACTATGTGCCCCTGGAAGCGCGTCAGGATTCAATCATCAATATCCATTCGAGTCTGGGCATTCTACAGCCCAAGGAAAAAATTGCTCTGCTGTTTTCTGGTCACGTGGGCTCAGGTAAAAGTTCTGAGCTAGCTCGCATCGCTGAGCGTTGGAAAGACGAGTTTACGGTACTCTTTATCAATATGGATGAAGAATCCGATCGCAACGATCTTGAGTATACGGATCTGTATCTGGTCATTATTAAGCAAGTTGAATATGCCTTGCGTGAGCAAGGGATTCGGTTTAACCCTGACCTGGAAAAAGGATTTGAACAATGGTTTTTAGAAATTACCGAAGAACGTGAAGAAACGGTTACAAGAGCTGTCAATCTAGAAGCAGAAGCCACTCTAGGGAGTGAAGCACCGTTTCTAGCAAAATTTTTGGTCAAAATCCTGGCACAAATCAAAGGGTCTACCACCGATAAAAAACGGATTCGTCGGGTCATTAGCCAGGAAGTATCTCGTATGAAAGCCGATATTAACCTGTTGCTTGAGGATGGCTGCGATCAGCTGATCAAAAAGTTTCCTGATAAAAAGGGATTTTTAATTATTCTGGACAACCTGGATAAATGCCCACCTAATGTGGCAAATCGGTTGTTTTTTGACTATGCTAACCAGCTTCAGGAACTTAACTGTTCCATTATCTACACGGTGCCCATTGCCTCTTTTTACGCGCTCAATGGTATTAGCCCCAGCTTTGACAATCCACCGGACATTGTACCGATGGTCAATATCTATCAGTTTGATCGGGATTCTGTTGAGTTGACCTACGATGAAGAGTCTTTAAATGCTATTGCTAGTTTGATAGAGAAACGCGTCGATGTAGAGACAGTATTTGAAAGCCGAGAGCAGCTGATTGACCTGGCTCGCATAAGCGGTGGGCACCCGCGATTTTTGATGCAGATGATGCGCACCGCCTGTTTGACCGCCGATGGACGAGGCCATAAAAAAATTCAATCAGATGACGTTGTCTATGCAGTCAAACAGCTGCAGTTTCGGTTTGAGCGTTCTATTCCACGGGAGTATTACCCTGTCATTGCCAAAGCCGCGATAGAAAAAGATTTACCTGAAGATGATATTAGTCAACAGTTGTTGTTTACCACTGCCATTTTGGAGTACAACGGCAACAATCGCTGGATATACCCTAACCCTCTGGTGAGACGCAGTGAACTCTACAAACGAGCCCTATCAGCAGCCCAATCTTGATAATGAATCAGCCGAGTTTTTGGGACTTAATTTAGAGCCCTTGAATGAGCTGGCAGTTTTCGCCGACTTTTCAGAAGGGTTTACAGTAGCGTTTGCAGAAATTAATTTCGCGCAGGACTTTGAATTTATTATCGCGGCTCTACGGCGGCATCCGCGATGTCAAGATATTCAGTTTGAGGTGCTGAAATTTGCCGATCTAAATTTGCAATATCTGCTAGAAGAAATCAAAACAGTGCTAAAGCAACTTAAGCTGAAGCAAGATAAAAAGCTGGTACTCATGCTGGTGGGTACTGAAAAAGCCATTGGTGTAATTAAAGAGTATCCCCCTTTTCTTACCGATCTAAATTTTGTGCGGGATGTGTATCCTCGTCAGGTGCCTCACCCAATGATATTTGTGCTGCCTGATTATGCGGTGAGTCGATTAGCGCGCTACGCACCGGATTTTTGGTCCTGGATGTCGGGGGGCTTTAAGTTTAGGACAGTGCAACAGCGGGTAGACACTGTTCAAACTCAGACTTTACGGAGTGATTATCTATTTACCAGCGATGCCCAACCGGTTAAACAGGAGCGCATTCAACAACTTAAGAGCTTACTGACGGAGTATGCTCCTTCTGGTCAGGAGATTGCCCCGGATAAGAAAGAGACCTGTTTAACCCTTTATTTTGAACTGGGGGATGCTTACTTTAGTTTGTCAGAGGTTGAACGGGCTAAAGGGTTTTATGAAAAAGGATTGGCCCTTGCCGAGACGTTAGACGATCGGTCCCGATACGGTAATGCTTTACTTAAAATCGGCAGAACACTTTATTTTCTCGACCGCAGAGATGAGGCTCTAGAGAACTATCATACGGCGATTGATATCTTTCGTCAGGTTGGTGCTCGCTTGGGCGAAGCCAATACCCTCCAAGCCATTGGCGATGTGTTGCAATTTCTCGACCGCAGAGATGAGGCTCTAGAGAACTATCACACGGCGATTGATATCTTTCGTCAGGTTGGTGATCGCTTGGGCGAAGCCAATACCCTCAAAGCCATTGGCGATGTGTTGCAATTTCTCAAACGTAATGATGAGGCTCTAGAGAACTATCACACGGCGATTGATATCTTTCGTCAGGTTGGTGCTCGCTTGGGCGAAGCCAATACCCTCAAAGCCATTGGCGATGTGTTGCAATTTCTCGACCGCAGAGATGAGGCTCTAGAGAACTATCACACGGCGATTGATATCTTTCGTCAGGTTGGTGC
>JBCCJR010000335.1:0-6092 GCA_039045805.1 Cyanobacteria bacterium P01_C01_bin.118 | reverse complement strand
GGTGCGTCCAGGGAATTCGACTTCCCATTGTTGCAACATTTTTTTGATATTGGCTCGTTGCAAATTTTCCTGTGAGCCACACAAGTTGCAAGGAATAATCGGAAACTTGCGATAGCGGGCATAGCGAATAATATCGTTCTCTGGGCAGTAGGCCAGGGGACGAATGACTATGTGTTGACCGTCATCGGTGCGTAACTTGGGCGGCATAGCCTTTAGTCGTCCACCGTGAAACATATTTAGAAATAAGGTTTCCACAATGTCATCGCGATGGTGCCCCAGGGCAATTTTGGTAGCGCCTTCCTCGCCAGCTACACGATAGAGAATGCCCCGCCGCAAACGAGAACAGAGACCGCACATGATCTTACCTTCAGGAATAATGCGGGTAACGGTGCTGTAGGTGTCTTCTTCTACGATGCGGTAGGGGACGCCAACGGACTCCAGGTAGTTGGGTAGTATGTGTTCTGGAAAGTCTGGCTGCTTTTGGTCTAGATTTACGGCCAGTAGCTCAAAATTAATTGGGGCACTGCGCTGGAGCGACATCAGCAGAGACAGCATCGTGTAGGAGTCTTTGCCCCCTGATAGACATATCATTACCTTGTCACCGTCTTCGATCATGCCGTAGTCGTAAATTGCTTTACCTACGAGACCCCGCAGACGAGCTTCCAGCTTTTTTGCGTTTTTAGACGGTAAAGTAGCGACCATAGGGGCGGCATGAAGACTGTAGTCTGCTATTTTACGCTATCGCCCTGGGGCAAGAACTGCTTTCTACTAAAAAAATGGTTTAGGATTAATCCTTGTAATCAAAGCCAGCTCACTTCTTTCTTAAAACCATTAAGTTAACGGCTAAAGGAGATATCGTATGTGCGGAATTGTCGGTTACATAGGCACTCGAGCTGCTAGCAATATTTTGGTTGAGGGGCTGCGCAAGCTGGAGTATCGGGGCTATGACTCTGCTGGTGTGGCCACGGTGAGTGAAGGTAAGCTGAACCGGGTGCGGGCTAAAGGTAAGCTGCAAAACCTGCAAGATAAGCTGGATGGTTTGGAAGACCCGGCGCGTCTGGGGATTGGTCATACCCGCTGGGCCACCCATGGTAAGCCGGAAGAGCATAATGCCCATCCCCATGTGGATGGTAGCGATCGCATCGCAGTGGTGCAAAACGGTATTGTTGAAAACTACCGAGAGCTGCGGGAAGACCTGATTAAAAAAGGCTACGAATTTAAGTCAGAAACCGATACTGAGGTGATTCCCCATCTGATTTCTGATTATTTAGCAAATGGTGTAGAAGGTCCGTTAAAGCATGAATCCACTTTGTTAGAGGCGGTGCGCCAGGTGGTCAACGTTTTAGATGGTGCTTTTGCCCTAGCCATCATCAGCGCTGATTTTCCTGATGAGCTGATTGTGGTGCGGCAACAGGCACCATTGGCCATTGGTTTTGGTCAGGGGGAATTTTTCTGCGCGTCGGATACGCCAGCGATTGTGCCCCATACCCGGGCTGTATTGCCCTTAGAAAATGGAGAACTGGCTATATTAACGCCCCTGGGAGCAGGAATTTATGATTTCACCGGGCGACGGCTGAAAAAGCACCCCATCACCCTGAGCATCAGCCCCACTATGGTGGAGAAGCAGGGCTTTAAGCACTTTATGCTCAAGGAAATCCATGAGCAGCCTGGGGTGGTGCGTACCAGTTTAGAAACCTATTTGGCCAGTGACTGGACCCCGGATAGCGATTATTCTCCCATTAATCTGGGGGTGGAGTCGGCTCTGTTGGATGGGCTGGAGACTGTTCAAATTGTTGCCTGCGGTACGAGCTGGCATGCCAGTTTGGTGGGTAAACATCTGTTAGAACAGCTGGCTGGCATGCCTACGGTGGTGCATTATGCATCGGAATTTCGGTACTCGCCCACGCCGTTGATGGCTAACTCTCTAACCATCGGTGTTACCCAATCGGGGGAGACGGCGGATACGCTGGCCGCTCTAGAGATGGAACAAGCTCGACGAAATGCTGATGATAATCATGCCTTTGCGCCTCGGATGTTAGGGATTACTAATCGACCTGAAAGTTCATTGGGACGTCTGGTATCGAATGTTGTTGCCACCCATGCCGGGATTGAAATTGGGGTGGCGGCAACTAAAACCTTTGTGGCTCAGCTGATGGCGTTTTATTTTCTAGCGTTAGAGTTGGCCTATCGACGCAAGACTCTCTCGGGACAGCAGCTGGCTGAGATCATTGAGGCGATGCGACAGCTGCCCAATCATATGGAGCATGTAATTGAAAAGCAGGAGGGCTATACCGAGGAACTGGCCCATGAGTTTACTGATACTCAAGACTTTATCTTTATTGGCCGTGGGGTTAACTATCCCATTGCTCTGGAGGGGGCACTAAAGCTTAAGGAGATTAGCTATATTCACGCGGAGGGCTACCCTGCTGGTGAGATGAAACATGGTCCCATCGCGTTGTTGGATGCGAAGGTGCCGGTGGTTGCGATCGCAGTCCCTGGTTCCGTCTATGACAAAGTTCTCTCCAACGCCCAAGAAGCAAAAGCTCGTGATGCTCAGCTGATTGGTGTTGCCCCCGCCAACGACCCAGAAGCGGAGCACACCTTTGATACCCTGTTACCGGTGCCCACGGTGGATGAGTTACTCTCCCCTATGCTTACGGTGTTACCGCTACAGCTCCTGTCTTATCATATTGCTGCCCGCCGTGGTCTCGACGTAGACCAGCCCCGTAATTTGGCTAAGTCCGTCACAGTTGAGTAGCCAAACGGCTTCCATACACCTTTCCTAGATAAGTCGCTGACGGATCTTGGCTGAAACCGTATCAATAATACCCACAGCCAAAATTAAGATAAGCAGAATGGCTGATACTTTGCCGTATTTGAAGGCACGAAAGCTTTGATAGAGAGAAACGCCAATGCCGCCTGCACCGACAATACCTAAAACGGATGCAGCCCGAACGTTGGCTTCAAAGCGATAGAGGGTAAAGGAGGTCCAGAGAGGAATAACCTGGGGAATTACACCAAAGATAATTTCCTGTAGTTTGGATGCCCCGGTTGCCCGAATACCGTCTACCGGTCCAGGGTCGATAGCCTCAATTGCCTCAGAAAACAACTTACCTAAGGTACCTGCCGTGTGGACAAACAGGGCGAGTACACCGGCAAAGGGGCCTAACCCTACAGCGACAACAAAAATTAAGGCAAATACAACCTCGTTGATGGCTCGCATAGCATCCAGAAATCGGCGAGTGATAAATACTAACCACATTGGAGCCACGTTCTCAGCTGCCAATACTGACAAGGGCACTGCCACAATGGCTGCGACCAAGGTACCCCAGATACCCATCCCGATAGTTTCCAGAATATCGGACAGGTAGAATTTCCAGTCGGTAAAATCGGGGGGAAAATAACGGCTGATATATTCAGCCATGTTGCCGCTGCCCTGGACCAGTTCTACGAAGCTGAGGTCACTCTTTTGACCTGCGTAAATCAGGACTGCGATCGCAACTAACAGCCACACAATCCGCATGGGGGTAACCAGCTTCTTTTCCTGGGCCAGTACCCGCATAACCTCAGCTGATACAACACCGTCATCATGGGTTTGGGACATAACCACCGACTTAGCCATAAGTAAAAATGTAAACAATAAACCTCAATTAGAAAAACACGGGCAGCCCCAAGACTGCCTGTGCTTAGAGTGTTAGGTGAGTGAGCTCTTAAAGAGTAAGAAAACCTTACTTAAGTGCGTCAAGCTTCTTGTTAAGCTCATCAAGCTTTGTTTGCTTGTCAGCATCGCTGAGGTTCTCATCATTCTGAACTTCTAGCAGATCCTTCGCGATTTGCAATTCGCGGATAGTGTTCCAATCTTCATCCTTTGCAGAGTCCAGACCAGACCACTGTAGACCTTCAAGAACTTCTGCATTGTCGTAGTTGATAAAGAATTCCTTCATGGAATCCTTCAAGCAGTCGGGTAGGTCTTTACGATACGCGAGAGGGTCGCTAGGAATTACCGGAGAAGTCCAGATGATCTGAATCTTCTCAAGGGCATCAGGAGCAGTTTCTTTCAAGCGATCCAAGTTCTCGTTGTTGTTAGTGGCAACGTCTACCTGGTTCTCAGAAACAGCTAGAGCAGTGGCTTCATGGCTACCCGCAAAGACTAGCTCGCTGAAAATCTTGTCAGCATTAGCACCCTGCTGAGCGAACACATAGTAAGTGGGAACCAAAAAACCAGACGTGGAGTTGGGGTCGTTAAATGCGAATGTGAGGTCACCAGCGTTCTCAACAACGTACTTGTCACCGTCACCAGCTTCCAGGTCAATCTCACCAACGATGGGGTTCTCTTTGTTGGTAATTAGGTGAGAGTAGTAACCCTTAGAACCATCTAAAGATACAGTCTGAACAAAGGCTTCAGCTTCAGAACGAGCAGCCGCTTCAATGTAAGATTTACCACCGTACCAGGCAACCTGTACCTTTCCAGCACCCATAGCTTCAATAACGCCTGCATAGTCAGTTGCGTAGAAACCTTTTACAGGACGCTCCAAGGCATCAGTCATATCAGCCAGGAGAGGCTCCCACTGGGGCTTGAGGTTATCAGCAGACTCAGTGGAGATAATACCGAACTCAATTTCTTTAATGTCAGCAGCGCAGACACCACCTTCAGTAACCGAATCAGCTGCTTCTTCAACAGCATCAGTCGCTGTATCAACAACATCGCCAGCACCACTACAAGCAGCTAGCGTGCTAACCATCATGGTGGAAACCGCCAAAAACGATGCGAATCGACGCAAGGAGATTGTAGACATAATTTGTGTTCCTTTGATCCTATCCGTGTTTTTGTAACCGTGTGTGGGAGAACCCCAGGTAATAAGCAGCTATTAGTGTGCAAACACCTCACTATGACCGCTCATTACCAGCTCTTCAGCCGCTGACCCGTAGATGCTATTGAGGCGAGCTGCATCTAGGTCAACTGTATAACCGTCAAAACAAACCTCACCCTGGCGCAAGGCTACAGAACGTTTAAAGTAACGCTGTACCACCTGTACCTGATGCAGTGAGGTAACCACTGTAATCTCATGTTCTTTATTAAGGATGGTCAACAACTCCATTACCTTACGGGCGGAGTCTGGATCTAACGATGCAATGGGTTCATCGGCCAGAATAATCTTGGCCCCTTGCATCAGACATCGGGCGATAGCCACACGCTGTTGTTGACCACCTGAGAGCGCCGAAGCTCGCTTATGAGCCTGATCTAAAATACCAACCCGCTCCAGGGCAGCCAATGCTCGTAGCTTCTCAGATCGACTGAAGTGACGCACTAAGGAATGGAGCATGGAAAGCTGGGAAAGATTACCTATCAGCACATTTTCTAAAGCCGTCAATCGGCTGACCAGATTAAACTGCTGAAAAATAAAACCAATTTGACTACGGATTTGACGCGCTTTGGAGTGGAGCTCTCCTTCCTGCTGCAGCACATTTCCAAAGATTTCTACCCGGCCAGCGTCGGCCTGCTGCAGACCATTGAGATTACGCAACAACGTAGACTTACCAGAACCCGAAGCACCAACCAGCGCAACCATTTCTCCCGTTGCCACCTGCATATTAACCGCTTGCAGGGCGGGTTGCCCCTTAAATGCTTTTGACAGACCAGTTACCTGTACCGCAGGCTGACTAGAGGGTATATCCAAACTAAATTCTGCAGATAATGGCATCGTCATACCAGAGGGGGTGTCATACCTATTGCTAAAAGCCCGCTAACCAAAGAAATCAACTCTAAGTACGTCATTAAGTACTTTGAAAAATACAGATGTATAGACATCTACAGCAAGTGACTTTCACGAGATATTGTCGCGGTTGAAACCTTAAGAGGTAAACCAAGAGAGGTTAATCTTCGGGTAAGAGAAGGTTAAAAAGATCTGCAGTATTTGTTAACTATTCACCCAAAAGCTCTTCCAGAAAGATTTTGACCTAAAAACAGTCTTAACCTTAGGGAGATAGGAGGGCGTAAAACAATAGAGAATAGCGAATTAAACCTTGCCCACATCTAGAACTGGAGTTTTACCGTAAGGGAAACTCCAGGTTTCAACGTGAACGTGATTTGG
>JBCCJR010000334.1:0-6099 GCA_039045805.1 Cyanobacteria bacterium P01_C01_bin.118 | reverse complement strand
GTCTTCTGGTCTCGAGCAATCTTCGAGCAATTCATCGATTAGCTCATCGGCTCGATTCGGTTCTTTTTTCTTCCGTGCCATAGGGCGGTCTCCTGATGTACATTGATTTTAGACCGCTTACACAAAATTCTGGACAGTTCCGGAGGTGTCCTCTAGGACCACTTCCATCCATCAATATCTTATCGAATTCGTAATAACCATTTTTTCTCCAGGCCACTACATCACAAAATTTTTGATAAGCCTTCTTATTATATTTGCCATTTGCTACACCGCCACAGCTTAAATAAATTTCTTTTTGTACGCTAAAGCCGTACTTACCCTTACTATGGGTCAACCATAACTTATCTATATTCTTTAGATCCTCGCAGGGAAATTCGAGTAATTCTTCGTCCTCAAAGTATTGACTCTCTTCTTTACCAACTGCAGTAATCATCAGCCGATAAGTTTCATTATCCGCCTTTCGCCACTCTCTATTTTTCAAATACGTTTCCAGATCTGCATAGCGAGCATCCACCACCGTTTGTTTCACTGCCGCTAACTCTGTCGCCAGGGCCACATCTACCTGCTTTGTCGTCTCCTGTAAACACTGATAGGCTAAATCATTGGCTCCTCGCTGCACAGCTTCACGCATTAATCGCGTTGGGCTAATTAAGCCCGCGTAGAGCAAAATAGTTGGCTTCCACCAATCATCAGTGAAACGTCTATAAAGAATCTCTTCTTGTCCTGTTTGAGCAATACAAACAGCGGCCAGATACTCTTGGAAATTCAAGTGAGCAAACTCGTATTCATCTTCTTGCTGTACTATCAGTTCACTAATTTCTACTACATTTTCTAAAAAATCTTCAGCTGTAAAATTTTCTTTCCTTCCTTTGATTATTCGCTCTAGCCAACGCAGTAGAGTAACGCGATGAATTCGCTCAACATGGCTTCGCATCATGATATAGGCAACCTGCTGCAAAATCTTCTGAGATTCACACTGAACTATTACACTGCCTACACCCCTAGCCCTGGGTCGATCCACTAACTGTAACCGACAGATTTCCCCATATAGCTCCACCTTTCGCTTGGGCAGTTCTGCCCCCGGCACCCGCCGATGAAAGGTAACAATCATGTTTAGCAACAGCGGATTCTTTGCTAAATCTTTTAGCGCCTGCTGAGACTCTATCTGTTGCAATAAATCCTGAGCTGACTCTTTTGCTACTTTCTGCACATCTGGGGTATTTCTCCCTGCATTGGCATAACGTTCCTGACACTCATACCATTGAGTCACAAACTGCCTTCGTTGATGCTGACTAAAATCTCTCACCCATAGGGACGTGCTGAGCTGTAAACGCGTTGCGGCATCCTGCTCTCGATATGCCTTGGGTCTGGAGGTGAGAATAAATATTGATCGCCCATAGCGTCGCATTTGTGCCGTCAGCCACTGGGCCACCTTGGGCCGCTGTTGTTTACTGACTTCATCAAATCCGTCGAACATTACCAGAGCTTTGCCATTTTTTAGCAGGTTCACGGCCCAGTTTATAGGTGGCCGTAGTCCCTCAGCACCGGCCAAACCCGGTAAATGATTCTCGGTAATGAGCTGTGCTAAATCTGGTGGGTTATCCTGGCTTAAAACATTCCGATATTTCCGTAGTATAAGCAAAACTGGGATTAACTTAGGCACTCCCTTGGGCAGTTGCTTGGTTCCGTAGCGAAAAGCAATATGTCGCAGCAGTGTGGTTTTGCCATAGCCTCCCCAGGCCAACACTGCCAACTGGCGAAATGTAGGCGTCTTTTGCGCCTGGGCCAAAAAAGTCCAAATGGTCAGTTCTCGTTGTTTTTCTGGATTTTTATCTAGCTCTAGGGCCCGAAAGCCTGCTTGCATGGCACTAGAGTCTAGCTCCAACGGTACAAACACCTCCTTTAAGAGCGGAATAAAAATGCCATCGTGCTGGGCCATGCCCTCGGAGCGAAACGCCTGACATTCTGCGGCCTGACACAGTAGGTACTTGTTTTCAAACCCAGTCGCTGCTGCAATAACCTGATTTGTAACTTGATCAAAAACCTGATCAATTCCTTGATTAAGAGCTTTTCCAGCCTTTTCCGCCCGCTCCTCATTCCCCTTGTGAACAGGTATCAATAACTTGGCACCATAAGAAAGCCCAGCACCGATCAACAGGGATGCAATTGCCTTAGGAATATCGCTATTTTGAAATAACTGCCAGAAGGCCCCAATACCTCCACCAGCAATTCCTCCAGTTTTAATGGCTTTGAGCACCATGTCTGCCAGTTGCTCGCTTGCTGGTGGTTTGGGTTGAGGATTACCAGATGGGGACATGGCGTAGTATCTCAGGGGAACTTGCAGGAATATTAACCCACTTCCACTGGTTCTGGCACAGGTGCATTAGTCCAGTAGCGGCTGTGCATGAAATCTCAACTTCAACCCGTTCTACTTATGCGCAAAAGACTTCTGAAAAGGTCTAATGGCTTCAACATGATTCTCAATTAGAATACAGCGATAAAAGGCATCTAAATCAATACCAGGAACCGCTTCACTGGCGTTAATTTTCTCGTAAAGGCCATCGCGAAAATGATAAAGCGCCAGCACACCATCTTCCCAAAACCACACTTCAGAGATTTTCAAACGCTTATACGCTTCTAATTTATCAATGCCACCGCTGGAAAAAACAATCTCAATCGCCAAGTCCGGACGTTTGCTAGTCGGGGTTAACTTATAAGACTTATCAGCTTCTCGTTTAACAGTAGCAGCCTCATCTTCCAGCGTCATGGAGCCTGTGGGCTTAAAGTCAAACCCAGCCATCAACAAGTAAAGTTCCAAGAGGGCAGCGATGCGTTCTTTAAATGTTTCGTGGGCTTCGCCGGGCATTTGCTGAATCTCTAACGTGCCATCTAGAAACGAAAGCCGATAGCCGGGTTGTTCAAGTAACTGCTCAACCACTTTGAACTCACGCCAGGTAAGCCCCTTGAAAAGAAGTGGCCTATCCTTTGGGATTGGGGATGCGGTTGCTACCGTCATGGGCATAGCCTCAGAGCAATGGGCTTGGACCTCATTATAGATTAACCGTCAGCTAACCCACCTCCACCGGTTCTGGCACAGGAGCATTGGACCAGTAGTGACTGCGCATGAGATCGCAATACGCCCCCAAATTCTCCAACTTCGCCGCATACTCCTGCATCGGCGACCCCACCGATGCCCGCAACAGATTTACCAGGGTGCCATACCCTGTCGCAGTAGGGCAGAAAATTTTATGAGGGAAATTTGTAAATAATTTCTCGATTGTCACTAACCTCAAAGTCAGCATCTAGCTGCTGCGCTTTTTCATCTAAATATACCTTTGCCTCTGCCAAAGGAATCTTGGCGGCCAGGGCAAAGTTAGCAGCGGAGACTTTGCCCTGTTGCTGTTGCAGCAACTGTAGAAAGGACTGTTCTCGGAGTAGACTTACTTGTTGTCGCTGTCGCTGGTGACCGTACCGCAGGTTCAACATTAGCCCCGTGGAGATAGCAACCGGTGGCAGCCCAAAGAACACCATTGCAGCTAACGCCCCTTCTTTGTTATCACGGGTTTCATCAGAGTCAGCTAAATCGATAGCAGCTAAAATCACGATGGGTAGGCCAATCAATAGCAAAAGACCCACGAAAAACTTTTTGACTACCTGCATACGGACAAATCAACTTGAGTCAGGAACTAACCGCAATACTAGCTCATTTGTGAGGAGAGGGGGGATAGTTTGGGTATCAACTCAAATTTACCATTCGACAATAATCGAATTGTTATCTATCTCCACCAGGGGAGCTTCTCCTAACTCTTCTGCTAATGCAGTCTTAACACCCTCTGCCAATGCTTCAGTGGTATTAGAATCACTTAATTCAATCACCCAGCGATGAGTCCTATCACCCTTGTTATTGGTAATCACCCCAAGGGTATCTGTCCTGTAGCTGTCACCCATATCGTTCACCAGAGAACGGGTTTCAGGCTGTTGAGCAAGCATAAGTCGCAGGGCATATTCACCACGGATAGTCTCACTAGTAAGAGTTTCACCAGCTTTTAGGGGGATGTCTATCGGGTCAATAGAGCGTTCTCCATTCAGATAACGCTCTGGGCTTAAAATCAGCGCTGAGGCCTGGGGCGGGTCGGCAAAAACAGCATCTACAGCGGCCCAGCCGCCTGAATCTCGCACAGCCTGAATAAACTTTAGTCCCGCACCATAGAGAAAAATATTCTCAAATAGTCGCTCGCTTATTTCCCCCTCCGCAGGCAGCTGCGCATGGGCTAAAAAGTCGTAGTTCATCAGCTCACTCACCGCCAGCATCGCCTCCCCTTCGATAACGGCGGTGACGGCTTTGTCATAGTCAGGGTTGTCCTGGCTTTCTACATGCAGGTTATACAGGTCAAAATGCTGATCCTGCAGCGCATGGAACATTTCATGGAGCATCACCCCGCGCCCCAGGTCATCAGACCCCGAAGTGGCAACAACCAGCTCCTTAGTTTCGGAGTTGTACCAGCCATTGAGCCTGGGGTCGTCCTGAGCCTGAAACGTAACCTGCAGACTTTCTGTAAAGTCTAAGCCGCGCCACTGCTCCAGTTCGGTCATAACTGAGCTGGCGGAGTCTGCCCAGGGCGGGGGGTTGCCTTCAAAGGTAATACGGGGTTGGGTTGGGTCTGCGATCGCGGTAGTACAGCTGACAGTGCTAAAGCCGCAGGTGAGGGCAAGTATTCCTGATATGACTAGCTGCCAACCACGCATGTAGAATTCCTCGTTTTTTACTACTGTAGCGAGAATTTGAGGGATGGTGGTGACGGTAGATACAGAGATGGGGTAGGTTTGTTGCATTCGCGGTTAACCCACCCCGCAGACCCTCCCGAGAGGCCTCTTAGGAGGGGAGAGTTGTTGCTTTAAAGCCTAAGTTTTGGCAGGTAGACCCTTCAAAGCCTCATTCTGTAGAGTTTTCTTTTAACCTCCAGCGACGAAGATGTAGCGAAGAATAAAGATGGCAGCCAAGATCCACATGCCAATGGTGGTTTCGTTGACTTTGCCTTGGAACGCTTTGACCAGGGGATAGGCGATTAAGCCCATGGCAAGTCCTTCGGCAATAGAGTAGGAGAGGGGCATCATGATGATGGTGAGAAATGCTGCGATCGCAGCTGCCGGATCGTCCCAATCAATCAGTCTGGCCCCAGACATCATCATCACCCCTACCATAATCAAGGCAGGTGCGGTGGCAAAGGCGGGAATACCAGAAAACAATGGGATAAACAACAGCGAAAGTAAGAACAATGCTGCGGCAACCACTGCCGTAAACCCACTGCGACCGCCTTCAGAGATGCCTGACGCAGACTCAATATAGGTGGTAACGGTGGAGGTCCCCAAAATGGAACCAGCTGTTGTGCCCACAGCATCCGCCATAAAAGCTTTCTCAACACCGGGAAACTTACCGTCACTGTCGATGTAGCCGGCCTTTGCACCTAAACCTGTGAGAGTACCAATGGTGTCAAATAGGTCCACAAACAAAAACACAAAGACAATGCTCACTATGTCCAGGACGTTGAGTCTGAACAGCTCACCCAGTCCTGTAAAGGCTTGACCAAAGAGATTAATGGGAGCAGCGGGAATTGCCACAACACCCCCAGGCCAGGGAGCAACACCAAATAGCCAAGACAATATAGCTGTTCCTAAAATGCCCCACAACAAAGCTCCCGTAATTCGACGAGAAAATAGAAAAGCGGTGATACCCAAACCCAGTAGTGTCATCGCTGCCTGGGGAGAGCGCAGATTTCCTAATGTAGTAAATGTGGCCTCGGACGGGGCAATGATACCCGCCCCCTTGAGGGCGATGTAGGCAATAAACAGACCAATACCGGCTGTCGTCGCATGTTTGACTGCATCAGGAATGGCGGCAACAATTTTGCTACGCACATTGGTGAGGGTGAGAATAATAAAGATAATGCCCTCAATAAAGACTGCGGCTAGGGCCACACGCCAGTCAACGCCCATACCCAACACAACGGTAAAGGCAAAAAATGCATTGATACCCATACCGGGGGCCAGGGCAAAAGGGAGTTTGGCATAGATCCCCATGATCAGCGTTGCGATCGCAGC
>JBCCJR010000333.1:0-6104 GCA_039045805.1 Cyanobacteria bacterium P01_C01_bin.118 | reverse complement strand
GAATCAGCACGTGACCGATGGTGCCTGAGGCACCGGCAATAAAGATTTTCATGATTGTTGTTATTTTAGAAAAGATTCAGTTATGCGTGGGTCAATCTCTTACATCTCAGCTGGAAGCTGGCTGAGCTTATCCGGATTGCGAACGGCATACAGTCGATGGATATGTCCTGCATGCACATCAATGGTGAGGGCTGTGGCCAGTTGGCCATTTTCATAGATGAGGAGACCGGACGAACCATTAAATCGCAGCCACACCGTTTGAATTGCGATCGCGTTTCGCCGACAGCGACCAAACACAGACACAAAAAACTTAGCGACTTTTTCAGCCCCGCAAAGCATACTCGGCAATGCTTCCACTTGACCGCCACCATCGGAATATAGCTCCACTTTGTTGGCAAGTAAGGTAATCAGTCGATCTAGCTCACCCTGTCTAGCGTCACTGATAAAGGCATCCAGCAGTGTTTGGTGTTCTTCTGGAGTGGTTTGAAAACGGGGACGATGCTCACGGATACGTTTGCGCCCGCGCGTCGCCAACTGACGACAGTTAGCATTGCTTTTGCCCAGGGTATTGGCGATCTCATCAAAACTCATATTAAACACATCATGTAGCAAAAAGGCCGCTCGCTCCGAGGGAGACAGCCGTTCCAACGCCATCATTAGAGCAACCGAAACCGTGTCATCCAACTCCACCTGCACCCTCGAATCCTGGCTCAGCTGATCGGGAAAGGGTTCTGGCAACCATTCGCCAACATACAGTTCTCTTCGTACGCGGGCCGATTTAAGTTGATTCAGTGCAATCCGGCTGCACACCGTGATTAGCCATGCCCGTGGAGACTTCACGGTACTAACATCAATCTCACACCATTTTAGATAGGTTTCTTGCACAATATCCAGGGCACCGGAAAGTTCACCTAACATGCGATAGGCGATGCCCTCAAGGGTAGGGCGATTTTGCTCAAAAATCAGGGTGTTTTCGTCTGACATCTTACATTCACCCGTTCGGATTGGACATGAGCACTGCAAAGCGCCAGCCCTGGGGCGTCAGGCGAAAAACATGGGTATATTTCTGACAAGCAGAGAATACACCACCCGTATCATGATGGGTCTGCATTGTCACTTCTTGACGGCCAACTTCGACGGCCAAATTGCCGCTACGCTCGATGTGCAAGGGAAATTTCTGGAAACTCGCAAACTTGGCGCGACTAAAGAGGGCTTGCTCCGCCTCCAGTAAAGCGTTACGTCCAATAATCACATCCTGTGACGGGATCAGTAGTTGGATATTATCTGTACACAGCTCAGCATAGGCTTGGGCATCACCCTTAACGATTGCGTCCGCCTGACCAGCCCGTAGGAAGTTGATTTGTTGCTTGTCATACTCACTAAACTCACCCTGCCAAGCAGGAGAGACTGTCCGATTAAGTAAATCGTCTATTTGTTGTTTAGCGCAAGAAATGGCCTTTTCTTTTGTTTGCTGATCCAGTGTGAGACCTTCTAGAGCAACCACATCAACTGATTCAATGCCGATAAACGCCAGTATTTTCCTGAGATAGGGTGTCTGAAAATCATCCGTGGGTGAGGACTTGCTACCCCGAGCCGTGATTAATGTAGCCGTTTTGCCATTCAACAGGCCATGATAGTTACCCTTTCGAACTTCAAAGGTAAGACCCGCTCGCACAACGTGGTCGAAATAGGCTTTAAGGGTGGATGGGAGAGTCAGGTTATAAAGGGGGCTGCCGATAAGCAGATGATCGGCACTTTTAAGTTCATCGATCAAGGTATCGGACAGTGTTTTGTCGCTTGATGTCTGATCTGCATGGTGGAAAGCTTGGATCGTTTCATTGGTGATATGGGGAATGGGATCACTTGCCAGACAGCGGTGAATGACCTGATGCTCTGGATTATGGCTTAGCCACTTAGTTTGAAAATAGTCTGTAAGGACTCGGGTATTTGAGCCGTTTATTCGGGTGCTGGCATCAATCCGCAGTAGTGTCTTCATGGATAGGGTTTGGTGTCTACTATCTATAAGACAATTCAGGGTTGAACTATGTGACAGGGATGAATATTGAGCATAGCTATGGGGGCTTATGTTGGGGTTTGTGCTGCTATGGTTTGGTAAAACTGGGCGATGTCTTGGCTCGATGGTCAAAGACCGGTCCAGAGGACCATCGCAAGTGAAAAACTTGCTTTGTGGCTTTAGCCGTTTCCACATAGTCTCGATACCTGGGCGTTAGTTTGGTGTGGCACAGCCAGACAACAGAGTAGCTTTTTAGCGTGCCTTTTAAGATTGAGCTATTTTCTGGCCAACCGGCGGGGGTGACCCAAGCCCCTTGGAAAAAGCGCTTGGTGACCCACCAGTAATGTTGCAGCACGGGCATATCAAGATAGACCAGGGTGTCGGCTACGGCCAAACGGTTCCAGAGGGTATCCATTGAGCCAAAGCCATCCACAATCCACTGGTCTTGTTTCAGTAATGCATCGTGAGCCGCTTTGAACTCCGCGTGGGGGACTTCCTCGCCACCGGGCTGATACTGCAGTGAATCCAGCGGCACCCAGGGCAGGCCGGTGATCTCAGCCAGACGTCGACTGAGGGTGGACTTGCCGCCGCCCGTGTTGCCAAATACAGCCACTTTGTTCATTGGGTTCGTTTCATACATGGCATTTATGCATCGAATGGATGCTGATCAAATTGCTTTGCTGTATCTCCAATTTTGAGCCAGCTTGGCTTTTCCGCAACAAACTCATGAAAACTATTTTCAAGTCCAATCTCCCCATCAATGCAGTTGGCCGCCAAGGGAAATGAGTCACTTTCGGATAGCACCTCTCCCAAAGCAGAACCACAGACCGAACAAAAACACCGGTCGTACTTATAGGGGTGTTGAGCAGGGTAGGTGGCGATTTGATCCCGCCCTTGGGTAATCTGAAACGTTTCAGTTTTTACGAAGATGAGGGTGCTTGCACCCACTTTGCGGCAGCGGCTGCAGTGGCAGGTGCCCATCATACTGGGCACTTCAGTCAACTCAAATTGAACAGTTCCGCAACAACAACTTCCTTTGATCACGATAATTTCTCCTTATCATAACTAATGGTTCAGGCTAGGCAATAACAGTCGAATGCCCTGCAATAACCTGCCATTTACCCGCAGTATTTGCCCAAAAACGAGTAAAGCGGAAACAACCATTGGCTGGCTGGCCGTTATAGTAGCCTTGAATTTCGGCTTTAACTGACACGACCGCAGAATTTTCATGAGTGAGTATTTTTGAGTCCGACAGGTCGAGGGCCTTAAACACAAACGCTTTGTTTGCATGGGCACTAAGATCATCCTCTTTTGACACCAACACCCCGAGATGATTCGTGAACAACAAATCGGGTGAAATCAATTCGTCTAATGTGACAACGTCTGAATTGAGCATCGCCAATCTTAACCTTTCCTCAAGCTGAATAATTTTGTTCTCCATAGTCTCACGCTTTCCTTAATCAAAAAAAATCCTCCGTTACAGTCAGAAACCTGCGTGGCTCTCCTGGTAGGCTGTTCGCGATGTGATGCGCTCGACGTAACTCGCAACCTTTGGCGATGCCGTCATTATATTGAAACCGCAAAATAATGCGAGCGTACCGCCAAAGACGACATCAGCAGCAGTGAACGTTTCCCCGAGTGCCCAGTCGGTAGCAGGTGTCATCGACTCGACTGCGGCCATGGCGCGCGGTATATCACCCCAACCCCATCGTTTGCGGCTTGATATCTTCCACACCAAGTGAGGTGATCGACAGAAGCGGTTCAAGGGTGGTACCCGGAAAGAAGAGATACCGATAGTACCTGCCGCGCTCTGGTGAGCCGGGAGATGGCGCAAATCCCTTCTCGGCGAACTTGTCAGCCAGATAGGCACAGATCGCAGCAGTTTCGGTGATAACTGCGTCACCATCGACAAGTGTGGGGACTTTGCCCATTGGGTTGATTGCCCGGTACTCGGGTGAGTTTTGCTCACCGGCTTGGATGTCGATGACGATCCGTTCGTGCTCGGCGTCGAGTTCCTTGAGCATCCAGTCGGAAGTCAAGGCCCGGCTCATCGCGTTGAAGTAGTGCTTCATCTGTTAATCTTCTCCATAAATTGTGTCCTGCATAGTCTTACGCGTCCTTTACCTTTTGATTATGCCTCTTGGCCAATTGAGTATCGTTTTAGAGACGGATTGCGCCATCGCCATGCTGACCAAATGACAAATGACAGCGCAGCGATCTCCATGATCAGATGAAAGGTATCGTCTAAATCAGTGGTACCAAAGAACATAATCAGAGCGCCGTAAAGCAGCGCAACAACGATATTGGCCCAGCGATTTACACCATAGGGCAACAACCAGGAAAGCAGAACCATGGCAATCGGCACCTCGATCATCACACCGCCCAACAGCAGCATATGTTCTGTGATGGGGTTGCCGTTAGATGTGCCGGTCATAATCTCTTGAATAAATCCAGGCTCAACAAATTCATGGATATCTCGAAAAATTAGATTGAATAGGAAAAATATCCACAGGGTGGATAGCTTGGCCTTTGTCTCCAGCATTTGCTTCTGTAAATTCATGGTCATTCTCCTTCGTCTGCATTTGTTGTTTCAAAAATACAAACGAACATGGGGAGCCGTAGTCCCCACATGTGGGGATTGAATATGGGGATTGGGCTAAATCAAATCCAGCTCAGCGGCTCGTTTCACTGCAGCCCGGCGATTGGTGACATTGAGTTTGCTGTAAATCCGCTTGGTATGGGTACGTACGGTGCTCAAGGCTACCACCAGTTCACGGGCAATTTCAGGGCCGGATAGTTCAGTGTTGAGCAGTCGGAGGACGTCTAGTTCGCGTTGGCTGAGGGGTTCGATTAGGGGCTGGGGAGAGGATTGGGGAGAGGGGGAAAGGGTGAGAGGGGGAAGAGGGGGAGAGGTTTGCCCCCAGGTTTCTAATGCGGTTAGGAGTTGCTGGGTGTAAGTGGGGGTAATGTCGCGGGTCATAGCCTCCTGTAAAAGGTGCACCATTGGGGTGCCACATTCTGCAAAGATGCGAACATGACCATCCGGTTCAGCTAGGGTTAAAGCGCGTTCTAGGGGAGGCATAGCGGCGGGTAAATCTCCTTTAGCCTCATTAGTCAGGGCCAGAACAACTAGGATTTTGATAATACTGGCAGTGCGGTTCTTGGCTTCTGCGGCGCTCAGCAGTCGAGCCAGGAGACCGATGACCTGATCAATGACATCGTCAGTACCGTCGCGCTGGTACTGATCCATTAAGACTCTAACCAAGGTCAGGTGTTCATATTCGCGCAGGTAGTTTGGCTCATCGTCAACTGACAAACCACTCTCCTGCAACCAGCCCAGCGCGACCGCCAGTCGGCCCTGCTGCAACCACCACCTCACCTTTAATGCCTCAATCGGTCGGACATTTGGCAGCGGCGATCGTCGATATAACCGTTCGGCCTCGTGCAGTTGGTTAAGGGCCGTATCCCAGTCCCCCTCAGTTGCTGTCAATTGTGCTTTAACAAGCGACAAAAAATAGTCCAACCCTGTTGTCGAACCCTGCCCCTGCTTCCGCAGTTCCTCACCCTTTTGCAGCATCTGATGAGCAGTGTCCAACTGCCCCTGCTCGTGGTAAAGTTCGCTCAACACTAAATGTAGATCCGCTGTTCCCTGCAAAATCGGTTCCGGCGGTTGATCGGCCAGTTGTAGGGATTGATGACAGGCTGCGATCGCAACTCTTAGCTGCCCCTGAGCTAACCCCATTTGGGCGAGAACTGAGGTTGCACAGATGGCAATCCGAACATTGCCCATCTTTTGAAACATCTTTATCCCCTCAGCGAAGGATTGATACGCCGCTGCTGCATCGCCACTCGTCCAGTAGGCCAAACCGAGGAAAGCAGCGGTTACGCCCCGTTCGTTATCGTCCTCAGTGGGCAAGAGCGATAGGGCTTTCTCGGCATGGGTGATGGTTCCGGCAAAATCGCCCAGCGCCTGGGCGTGAAAGGCACGGGCATTGGCAATGGCAGCTGGTAGAGACCGATGCGCTGCTTGGTCCGTAACAGAACTCTCGGTCTGCGCTAACGCTCGTTCAGCATCTTGTAAGCGGCTTTC
>JBCCJR010000332.1:0-6138 GCA_039045805.1 Cyanobacteria bacterium P01_C01_bin.118 | reverse complement strand
TGAGTTAACTCATCCAGTAGCTGTTGACAATGATAAAAGACGGTATTCAGAGATTTGGTCTTGATGGTCGATGGGGAAGACACCTGACTCTGTTGAGAGATTTGAGCAGTCCAAATAGCGGAGGAAATCGGCTGATTTAACCATTGCCAAAGAGTGTTAAGCCAGTTTGTTTGCTTTGATTTTTGGTTAGAAACTGGGGGATTGCCCAACTGTTTTAAGGCGTTACTCGGGGCACCACCTTGAATCCGATCTCCCTGAAGTACAGCGGTTTGGGCAGTCCGATAATCTGCCAGGGCCAGCTGGGCAATCGTAGTCACCCGGTCTGGATGCTGTTGCAGGGCCGTTAATGTGGCTCTAGCAATATTGCCAATCCCTGGCAATCTCAGGGACTCCGCTAAGCCGATAAAAACCTCTGCCTGCACTTTTAGCAGCTCTCGTAGGGGCTGCGGCTCCCCAATTGCCACGGCATGGGCTAACTCATCCAAATATTCGGTAACACCACTTTCAAAAATAGATTGGGTAACATCGATGCCCAGCTGAGTCGACGTTGGTAAACTAACAGTTTGACCAAATCGGTCTCCCAAGTTTTGCTGCAGCTGAGAGCCAATGCCTGTCACCCGCTTTAAAATCTCAACCTCGCTAGACGGATCTCCCAGGGTGTGGAGTAACAACCGAAGACATTTATAGCTTTCAAAAATCAGCCCCTCTACCACATTAGTAAGTCTTGCTTCTGGAAAACATAAGGCTTTGAAGGTATATTCCAGAATTTGTGTGGTGGTTTTGATCGCATCTAGTCCAACTGTGGCCGCTGCCCCCTTGAGGGTGTGGGCCAATCGCATCAGAGTGTGGACTTTTTGGACACTAAAGTCCTGGCGCAGGGTGCGGAGTTCTGTCTCTATCTGTTGAAGCAGGGCAGAGGATTCTTGGTAAAAATGGGGGGAGGGGAAGGAATAAGCTGTTTGTTTAGAAATCATCATGGGTAGATGCTGTCGTCAGGGATAGGGCTTGTTAAAAATTAAAATCATGGCCTTGTTTATCAAAATCATGGCTTAACAAGCCTTGCAGGCTTTCCCCATGAAGTAGTTCCTTAACGGCTCCATACACGACAAAATACTGTAGGACAGTGTCAATGCCACAAATGTGAGTCAAAGCAGGGAGTGATGGGTGGTTTATCAACCACAATCACGTTTCTATGGGGATGTGTCTAGAAAATTAGTTTTGACGGACCGTTGGGCCGTTTTCTTGTCGAGAAGCTCTGGCCCCTTAGGAAACTGAAGGAGACAGGGTGAAATTCGACTGTCTGACCGGCACGTGAGATACCGATTTTGAGTTCGATTGCAAATGTTTGATGATGACTTTCAAAACCTTTTTAGCCTTAATCGGCTTGCCTAGAAAACCGTTGGCTCCAACAACTTTAGCCCGCACCCGGTCAGGAATGCCGTCGTTGTTGGTCATGATAATAATCGGGATATCTTTTAACAGCGACACCCGCCGAATTTGGGCGCAGAGTTCATAGCCGTTGACCACCGGCATCACCAGATCCAGAAAAATCAGCTGAGGTTTTATCTCAATCAGTTGAGGAATCGCCTTCAATGGGTTGGCAATGTTGACATAACGATAGCCTGAGTCTTGAAAAATATCTGCCATCTTTCGGCTATCGGCAGGGTTATCGTCAATGTAGATGACCACAGGATAGTTGACAGGCTGGGTTGGACGGCTGGCCGACTTGCGAGCACTCAGTTTTGCCGGCTTTACCCTTGGTAAAGGGAGCCCTTCCTCGGGTTGTTGTGATTTTAGGAAATGGGGTTTTACAGCCAAATCATCGACAGAGACTAATTTGATCAACTCTCTACGAATATGCGGCACCAGAGATTGGGTCAGCTCAGCTAGGGGTTGTTGTGTCTTGACAGCTAAATCACGCAGGGTTTGATTACCATTGGCCAAATGGGTCAGCATCTCAAATTTGTCTGCTGGTATACGCTCCTGCAAGAGGTCCGGCTGCACAATGAGAGGTGCAGAGTTGGGACGATAGTCCACTAAATTTGCCTGTTGCCAGTCTTGCCAGTCCTGTTGAACCTGATCCCAAATGGGTTCACGATTTAGCCCGATACAAGGAAAATTTGCGCCGTTACGGGAGCTGACCTTGTAGGTGAGGGGAGATTTAATTGTGCGAGATGCCAATGTGCCCGCCTGAACAGTATCAAATAGAACTTCGGCAATACAGCCCCTAACGATTTTAGAAAATTGTTCGCGACTAAACTTCTGGTTCATCACCAGCTGGGCCACAGTTTGATAGTTTTGGGCCTGATGGGCAATCTCGTGAAGGGTACGCTGACTGAGATGGGACGAGTACTTAAGGAACTGCCGATGCCAACGGCGTTTGGAATGGTCACGGGCATTGGCCCAGACAATCTGTCCGACAAGGAAATACAGGAACCATTCCATCTGGCCACTGGTTCCGATGGCTAGAACACCTGTGAACAACGTTTCTTTTGCTCGCTGGATTTTGTGATCTAGCTCGTTGATAGTTGATCTGTGTGACATGCTCGCGCAGAATCCTCGACACCAAGGAAGATTAAACTGTGGTCAAATTCTCATTCAAAGAGTGCATAGCTTAAACCAGCTGAATGGTGACATCTGGCAAAGCTAGCCATGTAAATGCACTTGTGTCTTTTTGTACGTGCAGCATACCGTGCAAGTTATGCAGGTTCAAGCCATAAAAGTAATTTAAAGTAATATTGCTTGAAGTTTGTTCAAAATATAATGACGATATTGCATGGCCTTGAAGGTCTGACGTCGCCCATCTCCAGTTCAATAGTTTCAACTAGTGCAAATCATTTGTTGGAGTAAAAACAATAGATTTTCTCTTAACGCAGTCAAATAGGTGGGTTGGCCTTAATTACTGAGTTTGAATAGTGACCACCTGGGGTAGATGCTGGCCTTAATTACTGAGTTTGAATAGTGACCACCTGGGGTAGATGCTGGCCTTTGCTACTGAGTTTGAATAGTGACCACCTGGGGTGGGGTGGAGTCAGGGGGGTAGCGAACAATAATTTCTACGCGGCGTCTTTCTTGGGGGGACAGAGTGACGGTTGCCAATGGGTCTCCTGGCTGGCCCCGTAGCTGAACAAGATGTAAATTTCGAATGCGGGGCAGGCCATCATCGTCGCGGAAGCGAACCTGGATGGGGCCTCTAAAAAAGGTGCGATTTGGAGGAGTTTCAAAAAACTGTAATCCTTCTGTGGAGAGATTATCTTCTTTGATGGGAGTTTCAAAGGTGACGGTGACGGTTTGGGGAGTATCGGTGGGATTATGAAGTGGAAACGACAGATTGTAGGCAATGCCATAGTTGCCATGGGCCTGGTAGGCGGTGTCGTCGTAGCGCACTAGCATAGTGGCGCTTTGGTTTTGGTTGGTGCCCTGACGGCCAGCATATAGGGTGCTGATACCGTAGGAAAAGACCTCTCCTGAGGTGGGAATGGTGAGGAGATCGCTGTTTTCGGTATCGGTTATGGTGGTTGTCCAGCTCGCTCCCTGGGCTACTCCAGCGACACGACCGTAGATGACCTGTTCGGGGGTATCGGTAATTGGGGTGGGGATGCGATCGCGCGGTCCCGCCACCCCAGAATTCTCTAAAATTGTTTCCCACTGCCCTAAGGTGGGCGCAGTCTCATTACTGGCCTCCCCATTGGCAAACTCCGCCAGGCTGGCCAAATACACCGGTCCACTGCTATCCAGTTCGATCAGCGTAGAGCGACCGTTGATGGGCGGCTCCAGCTCCGACACCGGAATCGGCGCATTGATCAACAACGCATTGGCCCCAGGGGGCATCACCAGCTGAGACGGTAGGGTATCCTGTCGCCGTCCTTGGATCAGGTCCCCCATGACGCGACTCCCCGGACCGGCAAACACCGGATCTCGCGGTGAAAACGGCACCACCGACGGCAATGATACAAAGGGAGCATCCGGCTGGCTCAGATAGCTAGCCCCCGAGAGCACATTTACCGTAACCGTCTCCACCCCAGGGTTATGGACCAGCACCGCCACGTACATCGACCGCAGATCGTCAGGATCGGCGGCCTTGTAAACATGGTGTGCAAACATATCAAACCGCCCCTCAAAGGCAAAATCCAAATGCGCCTCTGGCTCAGCCATCCCCGCTGGAGGGAATGTGGATAGCAAAATTCCAGGATCACCAATCAGTTCAGGGCTGTTGCTGTTAAATACAGGCACTGTGTCGAGTTGTGCCGGTAGGGGGCGGACTTCCTGGGGGCGGACTATCTGGGGGGGAGGGGTTTGGGCGATAAGGAGGGGGAGCATGGATGGGGAGGGGGAGCAGGGGTGAGGGGGAGCAAGGGAGCGGGGATGAAGCTCAATTACTTTACCTGATTTAGATGCTCAACAATTTTGAGAAAGTCAAATTCGATTATGGCCTGGTTGGCCGGGGTGATCAGGGGTACATGGACAAACAATGCAGCGGCTGATTTATGTTCCAGGTGCTGCAGCACACGGTAATAAAGACGATTGCAGACAAAGTTTCCGGCATCGTAGCTGATGTGGGTGTGAATAGTTTGTTGGATAAGGTTTTCTAAATCAATGGAGGTGGTTAGTTGTTGATAGTTGTAGGTGCCCCATTTTTCTACTGTGAGGGTGTCTCGCTTTTCTGCCATGCCGCAGCAGATCACTAGTTTGGGTCGATACTGAACAATGTGACTCAGCACCTCCATGGGGGCGAGGTCAAAATTAACCGGCAATCGATGTAGCGCGATCGCATTTTCTGGCAGCTTTGTTTTCACCCGTTCTAATAATACATCGCTCGTATTTATATCCTGATGCGCTTTCCAGGGTCTAAAACTTGTAATTAAGAGGGGGGCAAATGACGGCATTCTGACAAAAGCAGCAATTAGAAAACTTCCTCTATTTAACCCTAGCCCTTAATCCCCCTTCTCCTCCCCCTCCTTCCCCTCCTTCCCCACTCCCAAATCTCCCAAACCTCCCCTGCTCAAATCCTCATCAAGCCGATAGTATAGAGCAGTCGCCACCTACCAGAATGACTATGGCAACCATTGCTGTGATTGATTACGACATGGGAAATTTGCACTCTGCCTGTAAGGGGTTAGAGTTTGCTGGGGCCACGCCGATAGTGACTGACCAGCCGGAAGTGATCAATCAGGCAGATGGTGTGGTGCTTCCAGGGGTGGGGGCCTTTGACCCGGCTATGCGACATTTGTGCGATCGCAACCTGGTCCAACCCATCCGTGATGTGATCGCCAGCGGCAAACCTTTTTTAGGTATCTGCGTTGGTCTACAGCTATTATTTGAAGCCTCTGAAGAAGGCGTAGAACCCGGTATCGGTGTACTTAAAGGCACCCTCCGCAAGTTCACACCAGAACCCGACATCACTATTCCCCACATGGGTTGGAATCAGCTTAGCCTTACCCAGCCCCAGCACCCCCTGTGGAACACCATCGCCTCTGACGAATGGGTTTACTTTGTTCACTCCTATTACGCCGAAACCGTCGATCCAGCTATTGTTGCTGCCACTGTCACCCACGGTAGCCAAACAGTGACTGCTGCCGTTACCAAAGACAATCTGATGGCGGTCCAGTTTCACCCTGAAAAGTCGGCCCGAACAGGTCTACAGCTGTTGGCCAACTTTGTAGAAATGGTCAAACAGCCCGTTGCTGTTGGGTAATGATTACCAAACCCTACCAGTGCATTGCCATCAAAGACTGTGGTGAGCCTTTAGTCGCCATTCCTCTAGAACAGTTTGCTGTTGTCGATCCCCATCCCTATGCAGTATTGGGGGCTCCCTATGGGAAACGTTCTCCCTACTATGTACGTTCAGGCGTGCTACAGGCTCTGTTGCAGGCTCAGGAATATCTGCAGCAACAAACGCCCGGTTGGCAAATCCAAATTTTTGACGCCTATCGGCCCATTGCTGTGCAGCAGTTTATGGTGGACTACACCTACAAACAACTTTGGCAAAAGTGGCAGCAGGAACATCCCACCGAACAAAGCCCTCCCAAAGAGAAACTGTTGCAACAGGTATATCAATTTTGGGCAGCCCCCAGCCATGAGCTAGCCACACCACCACCCCACAGTACCGGGGCCGCTATCGACATTACCCTGGTCAAC
>JBCCJR010000331.1:0-6153 GCA_039045805.1 Cyanobacteria bacterium P01_C01_bin.118 | reverse complement strand
TGTCACTGCCTGGATGTTGAGGTACTGCAACTAGATAGCCATGGGAGGCGAGATGCCGTGCATAGTGATCCATGGATTGTGGACTGGCAGCCAGTCCATGGGAGATGACCACAATGGGAATGGCAGATGCAATATCAACCAGGGGCTCATAAAGCAAAACCTGAAAACGTTGAGTTGAAGGGCGCTGAAGACTTATTACTTTTTGCCGAATCCCGCATGGTCCAGGCAATCGCGGGTCAACATTAGGAACTCTTTGATGAATTGCTTCTTGTTGCATCAAAGACATTAAGAGACTGAGCAACTCATCGGTTGTTTTTAATAGCAGGTCTATTTGTTTGGCCGTTTGCAACAATTTATCCGTGCGTAAGTTTCCGGCTAGCTGATACAGCAAACTCAGAATTGATAGCTGATCCGCCCGCATAATTTTTTGGATAAGGGTTTCTCGATCGGCGGGCAAATCAATCAGCTGAGCAAGTCGTTGCAACAAGGATTCACCAATATCCGTTTGCAAAAAACGTTGTAACGTATGCGAGTCAAGATGGACCTGAGTTTGTAAAATCTCACGACAGTGAGTATGAGAATCGAGATCGCGAAGATACAACTCACAGGTTTGCTGAGCCAGCTTTGGCAGCTGTCTTCGCCGCCAAGGGGCTAAAATTCGCTGCTGCAATGAATGCTGAACCGTTAAAGGGAAAAAGGCCATATGAAACCTCATAGACAAGACTACTTGCCCGCTCCCCCAGTAATTTCATCATGGCGCAAACAGGATGGAATCTAAGAAAAACGATAGAGAGTTTAATACGTTCTTCAATTTGACAATTACATACCGGGGATAGAAATGTTACGCTTTCCTTGCAAATGTACGTATTTTTGACCATACCATCGACAGGTAGCTTCCATAAAAAAACCAGTCTATTGCCCCAATAAAATGGCTGTCAAATAAGACGATTGGCTGTTTGTCAATTCACTAAAGGGTGAAAATATTGCTTTGCAGCTATGACCACTCAATCTGCCAAAGCGAAGCTTGATTGCAAAATCGACTGCCTGAGCACTTGCTTCATGAAAGTAGGATCCATACACTACTGTCAGGTGTGTTGTATCCAAATGTTACGATGAGCGTTTTTCTTAATACTTCAGGAGAGCTTCAAATAAATCAAAGCTATCGAGAGCAGTTAATTCATGTAGGTGGTTATTTAAAGACAGTTCGCATCAGCCAGGGGCTATCACTTCAGCAGGTGGCTCAGCGCACACATATTCAGCCCAGTCAACTGCGGGCTATTGAAACTGGAAACTGGATCAAGCTACCGGAAGCTGTCTATGTCAAAGGTTTTCTCAAGAAATATGCTCAATTTTTGGGACTGGATGGCAACTCTGTTGCGGATACATTAAGTATCGAACCGGCAGCCTTTAACCCCCAATGGTTCAATAAATCTGATTTTTCTTGTCGTGACCATGTGAGAAACTGGTGGACTAGGCTGATTCCTTTGGTGTAGTAGATTGAGCAGTTACTGATGCGATCGCACCCTCGGTCTCAGCTTCATCCTGCTGAGGAGTATCAGAGTCAGCTAGCTCAGGTTTGACCATTGACGCGTCATAAACGGGTAAATCAAACCAAAACGTGGTGCCTAATCCCACCTCACTAATAAGGCACATTTGACTGTTATGTTTATCAATAATGTTTTTCACAATCGATAGCCCCAACCCTGTACCTTCCAGGGTATGTACCCGGTTTTCTACCCGATAAAAACGGTCAAAGATAGCGTCTTGATCCTCAGGCGCAATTCCAATGCCTGTATCTGAAATTTCAAGCCGCACATTCCCAGCAAAGTCTGGATGCTCAAGCGTTGTCGGTGCACGATATGCCCTAATAGCGACGCATCCTCCTGCGGTGGAAAACTTCAGACCGTTACCGACTAAGTTGCCAAACACCTGCAACATCAAATCATAATTACCCACAACCGGTGGCAATTCTGGTTCAATATCTTGGATTAGCTCGATCTCTTTATCTTTAGCATTCAGCTGATAGGTACGCAGAATTTGCTCAATGGGCTGATGAATATCTAATGCGGAGAACTGATAGCGACGGTTAGACTCTAAACGAGAGAGATCTAAAACATCATTGACCAAACGGGTAAGACGGTCCGTCTCATTATTGGCCGTTTCTAAAAACTCTTTACGTTCTCGCTCTGAGAGATCGTCACCGTATTCATACAGCGTTTCGATAAACGATTTAATATTAAAAAGCGGTGTCCGCAGCTCGTGGGAAATGTTGCTAATAAACTGACTTTTAGCAGCATTAAGAGCAACTTCTCGGGTAATATCCTGCACTGTCAGAGCGATTCCCTTTACGGTTTCCCTAGACTGATCCAATACACAGTTGAGCAACACCCGAATAGTGCGACTGGTGGGTTCAGTCAGGGTAATGCGAAATTCTTGACTTTCAGATGAATCCCCCTGGGCCGCCTGGTAAAGGGGGCGAGTCATTTGCACCCTGACCTCTGTGGGTAAATGTTGCAACACATTGCCATCAGGCGGTAGCTGAGAATCCCAACCAAAAATACGGCTGGCAGCTGTATTCGCTAGCACTACTTCCATACTGGCATCAATCAAAATTGCACCGTCTGCGATCGTAGAGACCAAACGTTCTAGCTTTGCTTTTTCCGCCGTTAGTTCTTCAATATTTTGTTCTTCATAGCGCTCAAGGCGCTCTGCCATATAGTTAAAGCTCTGAATGAGTTCCCCTAACTCATCACCACCGCGAGAGAGATCAATACGCTGTTTAAAATTTCCAGCGGCAATATTTTTTACCCCCGTCAGCAGTTCTTTAATCGGCTGTGTAATGGTGAGGGCATTAAACACCGCCCCTAAAATCACCATCACCCAAATACATACAAAGACGGCAATGGTGACATCTCGGGTTAAGTGAGAAGAGGCCACCACCGTAGGATTAGGATTAATCCCCAGGGCCAGTACGCCTAAATAATTCCCCTTAGATTTGAGGGGCACAAACACATCCGTCACCTCGCCAGCAGGTGTGAGATGTTGCCGCACCATAGGTAGATCAACACTCTTTACATAGTTCTCAGGCAGCTGCATACGGCGACTGAGGGTAAGAGAGTTTTGAACAGCCGGGTCAGAATAGGGGATACCAAAAAAGATATTCCCTTCTCTATTGGCATAGAGCATGTAGCGAATACTCGACGTACTCTCCATAAACCGCCGAGAAAATAGGGCTAGCTCATCTAGCTGCTGGGATTCTACTAGGGGTGCTGTATTTGCAGCCAGCAGTAATCCCAAATCACGGCCAAACCGGGTGTCATTTAAGCGGGCATCCAGCTGAATTGTATTGACTGCCCAAAACGTCAGGCTGCTCATGATCAGAGATACAACCAGCGTTGCCGCCGCCATCAATCGAGTCTGGAGGGTAAAGTCTTTCCACCAGTCTGCAATCAGCGTGCGAATTTTTTGAAACAGCTCAACCATTCAACCTAGATAGACCGCTCAACGCTATTGTGACATGAATCCCAAAATGGGCAATGGTATTGCCGTAGGCAGACGGGAAAGACCCTTTATCGCTTTTGAGGTTTGAGTGAGCGCACTTGGAAACGCTAAGATTTCTGCACTGCTTGGGATACCCCATAAACTCAAAACCTAGCGCTCAAAACTGATCTCTAACGCGATGACCAATATCGCTGCGATAGTAGGCATGCTCAAATTGAATAGCCTCAACGCCACGATAGGCATTAGCGATCGCATCTGCAAAGCCATCCCCTAGAGCCGTTACCCCCAAAACTCGCCCCCCTGTAGATTTGACGGCTCCCTGCTGCAGCTGTGTACCGGCATGGAACACTATAGCGCCAGCATCATTGGCGGCATCTACCCCCTTGATCACCATGCTTTTGGGATATTTCTCAGGATAGCCATCCGCCGCCATCACCACACAGGCAGCATAGCCATCCTTCCATTCAAAGGGCGGCAACAAATCTAACCGTTGCTCACAGCAGGCCAGCATAATTTGGTCTAAGGGTGTGTCTAACAACGGCAGGACCACCTGGGTTTCAGGATCACCAAAACGACAGTTAAACTCAATCACTTTAGGATCGCCGTCAGGCGTAATCATTAATCCGGCATACACCACACCGCAATAATCGATACCTCGCTGCTTTAGGATGTGCACCACCGGCTCTAATACTTCAGATTGAATCCGATCTAAAAGCGCCGGGGGAACCACTGGTGTCGGCGCATAGGCCCCCATCCCGCCGGTATTTGGCCCTGTATCGCCTTCTCCCACTTGTTTATGATCCTGGGCTGGTACGAGGGGGCGAATAGTGGTGCCATCAGTAACAGCCAACACCGATGCCTCTTGTCCGGAGAGAAACTCTTCGATGACAACCCGGTTGCCTGCGGCCCCAAACTGACCGTCAAAAATTGCTGCGATCGCATCCTTTGCCTCAGCCAGGGTCATCGCCACAGTCACTCCTTTACCTGCCGCCAGACCATCAGCCTTGATCACAATCGGGGCCCCTTGGGCTTCCACATAGGCAATGGCATCGGCACCGTTGTCAAACACCGCACTGTCCGCCGTTGGAATCCCAGCTTCTTGCATTAATGCTTTAGCCCAAGCCTTGCTGGATTCAAGCTGTGCGCCTTCCTGTCCTGGACCAAAGACCGTAATCCCCTCAGCTCTAAGACCATCGGCTACACCCTCAGCCAGCGGTTGCTCTGGCCCCACAGCTACCAAACCAATATTCTGCACCAGGGAGAATCGGGCAATCCCCTCCACATCATCAACGGACATCGCCAAGTTACTACAGCCAGGCATTGTGGCCGTACCACCATTTCCTGGAATGCACACCACCTCGGTCACCTTGGGTGACTGTAACAGTGTCCATGCCATAGCGTGCTCTCGCCCGCCACTACCAATCACAATGGCCTTCACAGCGTTCTAATTCCTGACAAAATAAGGGATTTATTTTCCCATGTCATGGGTTCGATGGGAAAAAGTTGTAATGTTCTGGCAGCATATAACACCTCTACGCACCGTCCCCATCACCTTTCGGCATATCGTCTTTTGTGTCGTCGCCGGTTTTAGCATTGTCATCGTTTTGAGCCGCATCCGACGCCAAAAGTTCAGTTGCTGTGAGCCCTTCAGTACTCTTACCAAAGCGCCAGAGCACCGCTGCAGCTTCGGCCCGCGTCACCCCTTTATCAGGCTGAAATAAAGTGGTATAGCCCAGGGCGCGTCGAATATTGGCAAAGTCTCCGTTGCCGTGATCCGCCAGGACAGCTTTTAGGGCGGCGGGTTCGATTTTGCCAGCATCCTGAAAGCCCCAGGCCTGATTCACTGCAGTGGCTGTAGCGTCTGGAATAGCAGCTCGCTGATCCAGAGGCACCTTCCAAAGAATCAGATCTTTTCGCGTCAGGGGGGCATCCGGGCGAAACTTAATGGCCGTGGTACTGCCGTTTAGGGTGCTGGGAATAATACCAGCTTCTGCAAGACCCTGAATGGCTGGAAAATCGATATTTGCCACCCCCACGTCCTGAAACGCCGGCTGACTGCTCTCCACCGCTGGACGAATTTTTTTGGCTCGCTGGTCACCATAAAAACGATTATTCGCAGCTAGTAACCAGCGAGCATATTCACGACGAGTAATAATTGCGTTGGGCAAAAACTCATTTGGATCGCGTTCGATGTTGTCGTCTGCCTTGACATCAATCAACATCAGAACGTCTAGTTTTACCAGGTCCTCGATATACTGCTGCAGCTCTTCTGGTGCTTCCCCAATATCCACATAGCTGGCTTGAGTAAATGTGGGGGGAGGAGCCGACGTTTCCGTTGGTGTTGAGGCCGGTGTCGCATCAGCCGACCGATCTTCAGTGCTGTCTTCAATAGCTGCCTCAGGAGCGGGCTCCACCGCTGGTGTACTGGCCGCCTCAGGATTCGCGGTTTCTCCGTCCAATAACTGGGGGTCAGGCTCCAGATTTTTTTCTATGGAATTTCCTAAAGGGCTGCCTTCACAACCAGCAAGAGCAAGACATAGAAGCACTCCTAGCGATTTGACCAGGTGTGTAGACAGATGTTGCTGCATTCGACGAAGTCCCATAGAAGCGGCGCTACCAGGGTAGCGTATCTGATTGTTGGCATTACAAGCT
>JBCCJR010000330.1:0-6163 GCA_039045805.1 Cyanobacteria bacterium P01_C01_bin.118 | reverse complement strand
TGACAGATCTTTTGCGTCAAAAACGGCTGACCCGATGTCCATTTAAGCACGTCAGCTAAGTGAGAGTGACATAACCCTAGACCTTGTAAACCCACCGCCAGGGGAGCCGCTTCCGTCAGTGAAAAGCCATCTAATGTAAGGGCTTGACCAATGTTAAAGGGGGTACGTTGCTTATCTTGGAGCAAGTTAGCCGGGCTAGCCACCCCAAACATGGCAAAGGTAATTCGATGATAGTTGGGGTCTACGGCACGACGGTTGTAGCAGTAACGAATTGCCGCGAAAAAATCATCAATAGCAAAGGGGAGTCCCAGGACATTATCAACTTCATCTAGAAAAATATAGAAATGGTCATTGGGATACTGGGTCAATAATCGATCTGCAATAAAGCGGCTAAATTTCTGCGATAACGAGACTTCCTGTTGCGCTTGCCACCATTGTTGAAAATGATCCTCATTGGCCATCCGGAGATCTTGCCACAACTCTGCCAGTAAGCCCTTGTACCACTGTACGGGGGTGACTTGTCTACTACCAATGCTGGTCAGATCTACCATGGCACAGCGATGGCCCGCCTGCTGCAGACGAAATTTTGTCCGCACCATTAAGGAAGACTTACCCATTTGGCGAGAGTTGAGCACATAACAAAATTCGCCAGCTGTCAGTGCTTTTAACAGCTTAATATCGGCCTCTCGTTCCACATAGGTAGGGTCTGTCGCATTTAGAGTACCCCCAACTTGATATCGCATAGGTCGTAGCAATCTTCTAGGGCGATCCTGTCCCTGATGTCCTAGAAATAGGATGGACCTGTATTTGTTTTGGCATACATTTTATAGACACTTTTCAATCATAACAATAACAACTTAGTTAGACTATCCTCCCGGTTTAATCTTGACCGGACGGCGCTTGAAAGTCTCTAGGGATTAGAGGTGTTAGGTGATAGGAATGGGAAATCACTCACCTTTCTAACCATTGGGTGAGGTTGGCAGTCAAATTGAACTATTGCTCAGCGTTCTAACGTATCCAGCTGATGGCTGAAATAAAGTCGGTAAAGCTCGCAACTTGGTTTCACCAGGGTGCGCTCAAAACGAATCAGCCCCAGGCTATCGAGTTTGTAACTGGCAATGGCATCCAAGGCAACACCTTCCTCACTGGTAACCACCTGGTGATAGCTGGTGGCGATGGAGGGATCGCTTTGCAGCATCGCCAGACAGCTTTGCAGATGATGGTGATAAATGCCTTCGGTAGTGGCAGCGGTGGAGACAATTTGGTTAAGGGACATTTGCCCCTGCTGCAACGTATAGAAAGCCAGCCCGGCGAGATAGGGATGACCGTTAATCAGATGATAAAAAGAAGCCAGTGACTGACCGGATGGGGCATGGAGTAGGGTATCAACGCCATAGCGATGGGCCAATATGGTTAGTTGCTCAAAGGTGAAGGGGGTTAATTTAATGGGTAATCCCACATTAAATGGTGATTGATTGAGATGGAGTGGGACATAAAGATCGGTGGCATGAACCAGAATCAGCCGTAGCTTTTGCCAAATGGCGCTGTCTTTGGATCGTTCATGCCATACCCGCAGCATGGGCAGAAAGTCCTGGACAATAGACTCGTACTCAAATATATGATTTAGTTCATCAATGCCTAGCACCAGCGGTGCCGAAATCTCTTTCAACACATAGCGTTCAAAATAAAGCTTGCAGTTGACTTTACTGCCCATTTCTTCGTCCCACATAGCCTCTACCTTAGACGGTAGGCCTAGCTGCTGGCTGGCATTGGCACATAGCCAGCGAAGAAACCGATCGAGATGATCAAAAATTTCCCGGTCTACTTCTTGGAAATTGAGGGTAACGGTGTGATAATCCTGCTGACGACCATGGGCTAATAAACGATTGAGCAAGGAACTTTTACCCATGCGACGAGGCCCCTTGATCCTTAGCAGACAGCCAGGATAGCTCAATTCGCTAAACGCGTTGGCTTCTTGGGGCAGGCGCTCAACATAAAGCGGTGACTCAAGGGATAGTGGACCTGATGGAAAACGCCTAGCGGCAGCTGCATATTCTGCTACTGGCTGTAGCTGATGCTCGGTGAGCTTAGACTGCGCAGTAGGACTAACAACGATCTGGTTTGATGCTGATGGACTAGTCAGCAGTTGGATCTGCTGCAGTCGGTTGGGAGTCAAAATCAACCGCAGGCTTTTTTTGCTAACGTTTTCGCCTAGGGCAACGGATAGTTCTGACCACAGCTTGGAGCCGATTTGCTTGATATACTCGGTGGCGTAGCTAGAGCTGCGGGCAATCTCGGCATAGCTACGGCGAGACCACGACTCATTTAAGACCAGACGCTCAAGCGTCCCCAACTGTCTTTGTAAAAGTCGTTCTACTTCAGGTACAAGCGTATCTACATCCATCAGGGAGCCGATGAGTCATAAAGCAACTAGCTCTCTAAGATAGTGACAGACAATTTAACCATCACCGGAGGCGGGTGAGAGCTGGAATAAGATTTTTCCACCAAATACTATCACAGTAGGATTTGAATCCTGACTTAAGTGGTCGATTTCTCCAGATATCGGCCACAGTTAGCTAAGATTCATTCGAATATGATTAACATTGCCATTTTGTCAATTGTTATCTAGCTCATTTTTTATCATCAATTTATCAATCTTGAGCTCTCCGCGTGTTTCTTTTGCTGCGTCAGTCCCTAGCCAACTTCTGCGCCTACTACGAGGACGCTTTAACGAGGACATTCTCTCCATCAATCATGGCTTCGTAAGCATCGAGGGGTCTGACGGCGGGACCTACCGTTGCGGTACCGTCAGTGCCAAATTTTGAACCATGGCAGGCACAGGAAAATTCATCTCCCTGCCAATCAACAGTGCAGCCCTGGTGGGTGCATTTGGAGTTGAGGGCAATCACGCTGTTGGCATTGGCTGGATCGCGAACGACAATTACGTCACCTGCAGTCAGGCTTTTTTTAGCCAGAAATCCTTTGGCATCTAAGTCTGCCACCGCACCAACGGCCTCAAAGCCGTCTGGTACAGCAGCCACTGGGGCTGACTCTCCGGCAGCAGGCGCATCGGACACAGTGTCTTGAGGATTGCAGGCTGCGATCGCAACCGACAAAGAACTTGCCAGCATACTTAAGCCGACAAAGTTAATAAACTCACGACGTTTCATAACAGTCTCCTCTCTAGTTGTCAGGGTTAATTATTTGCGATCGTCTTGACCCACTGATTTTTAGTTTGGTCAAGCTGTGATTGATTCAGGGGTAATAGCCCCACATCGGTGAGCACATCCGCAAGCTCGCTCAGGTAAAAGTTCACTATCACGGTGGTGGGTGTCCCTGAACTTAGTTGCGTTTTATCCACATATAGAAACAGGGGCTGAACCAACGGATAGGCGTTAGTCTCCACCGTTTCTACACTGGCGCTAACGCCATTGATGGGTAACACCCTAAAGGTTTGGGTAAAGCGTTTATGGATCGAAGCATTGACAAAGGCCACCGCATTGGGCAGATTACTCAGACTTTGCACCATCGGTTCTGGATAATCATAAAACTCAGTACTGGGTGCTTTTAGTAGCACTGATGCATCTTCTGGAAACAATGTTTGGCTGAGCAATGCCACCGTTGATGAGTTAGGCCCAATCATTCCCCGTTCAATAGGAGTATTCGGCCAGCTTGGATCTACCTCAAACCACGTATTCTCGGTCAGAACAGCCTTTAATTTTTCCAGATCAATTCCTCGCGCAAAGTCATTCTCTTTATTAACAACCAGCAAGAGCGGATCCTTCCCAATCATCAAACCCAGGGGCTGACGACCGCATGCCTCCATTTCCGTCTCAGTCATTGCCCGATTCACGGTTAAAAAGTCAATGCTACGGTCCTGACAAAATTGTTGAATCGCGGACCCAGCTCTCAGAGCATTGATGTCTAATACACCGCTGTAGCCTGCCTGAATCAGACGCTGATACATTCGTTCGTTAAAAGGTTGCATGGTTGGGGCACTGACCACGGTCAGATCTCCCTGAACGGCTAAAGGCGCATCTTCGGCCAGCGTAATTGAGCTTTTAACGGCAGGAGTCTCTTGCTGAAACCGACTAGTGGTAAGACTTTCCAAACTTGGATCAATCAGGGGTTCCACTTCATTGACCGCTTGCCGAAACTGAGCGTAGGGATTGTTCTGATTTTCTTCTGATTGGGAGGCAGCCGGTTGTCCACAGCTGGTAACTAAGCCCATCAACAACAGCAGGCTTAAACGCGGCCAGAGAGGCTTGGACAAAATAGAGTAAACCATGGGGCAACTAGTCCTGATGGACGGTGGACACGGGCGCTTGGCGTTCTGCTTTTAAATGCAAAATGCCCTTAGCTAAACGTCCCAAACTATTGTCTTGATTCGTGTAAGCGACTAACTCCGATTCGACCTTGGCTGCTTCCGAATCTGCCTGGGGATTAAGAATCTGGCTCAAGGCTGTTGCCATGGTTTCTAACTGTTGATGGCTTTGGCTCAAGGTTACCTGGTTCTTACGTTTCTGGCGGCGTATCCACAGCAACCCGACCGCCAGCAGCAATAGAAACCAGCCATAGGTGAAAACGCGAATCGCACGCTTAGACACCAGAGCTAAACGGTAGCTAGATTCAAAGGTACTGGCGATAGGGGCTGTGGAGGTACCCAGGGGTTTCAATAGTTCCGTAGTAACTTCTTCGATCAAAGGTTTGGCATTAAAAATAATGTTGGAGTGGGATTGCACCAGTTGGAGGGGCAGCTCGGCCTCTGAAATTTCCAAGGTATTTTGCAGTTGATTAATATTTTTTAATAGATTTTGTAGCCGATTAGACAGTGCTTCATCGGTGGTAGCCGTGAACAATAACAAGTTGCGAATTAGCTGATTGAGGGTGTTGTCTAACGTGGCTAACTTTCCAGCATCGAGACTTTCTGTCGGTTCAATTGTACTGAGCTTGGCATCAATCTGATCGATCAAAAAGGGAAGGTAGCGGAGAGAGTTTTTGAGCAGGGCGTTGCGCGCCTTGAACACCTCACTCAGATTTTCCTTTTGCTCCAAAGAGGCTTGGCGGCTTTCGAGAAAGTTGCGAATTTCTTGCTGATCGCTGACGTTAACAAAATCAGGAATTTGGTTTAGCGCGTCCAGTACTTCCTTCTGTTCCAACAGGTTGTTAACGATGGGATCGTAGTAGGCAAACAGCTCATAGCGGGCCTGTAGTACCTCTTGGGAGAAGTTAGCCTCTAGCTCACTCAGGCGAGCAACTTGATCGCGATATTGCTGATACTGCTGGAAAGGAACTGGCAAACTCAGGTATATGAGCAAGCCAGACATGAGGAAGATCAAGGTGGCGATTAAAACCCAGACTCCTCGAATTTTATATCCCTGATTCCTAGAGAAACGAGATCCAAACATGAACAACGCTACTCCTGAATTTCGCCTGTCAAGGACTGTAAAAATTGCATAATCAGGTCCACATGCTCCTGGGGAAGATCTACACCCAGCTGGTATTTGCCCATCAGTTTGATGGTCTCATCCAGGGTTTTGGGATTACCATCATGGAAGTAGGGGGATGTTAGGGTAATGTTACGCAGCGAAGGCACCTTAAAGGCGTGTTTGTCTAACTCGTTGTTGGTCACGTTATAACGGCCCAGATCCTGCTTGGTAATGGGCGTTCCTCGGTCGGCAAAATAATCACCAAAGATACCTAAGGTTTGGAACATGTTGCCCCCCACCAGCATGCCCTGGTGGCAGCTAACACAGCCATAGGCCTTAAAGAGATCGTAGCCCTCCTTGGCCTCTTCTGAAATGGCATCTTTTTGACCACGTAAATATTGATCAAAGGGAGCATTGGGGGTGTAGAGGGAGCGTTGAAATGTTGCGATCGCATCGCGAATATTCTCCGGTGTAATCCCATCGTCATAAGCCTCGGCAAACCCGTTAAGATAGTCATCTTCTTTGCCTACCTTACGGACCACATCCTGCCAGGTCATGCCCCCCATCTCGCCGACTTTTGAAATGGGTCCGTTAATCTGTTCTTCCAGGGTTTCGGCACTGCCGTCCCAGTTTAGCCGGTGCATAAATCCGGTATTGAACACCGTCGGTGAATTCAGCCCCGTATTGCCTCCCGCCATACCAATGGAAATGGGCTGACGGTCGGTGCCTCCTTT
>JBCCJR010000329.1:0-6191 GCA_039045805.1 Cyanobacteria bacterium P01_C01_bin.118 | reverse complement strand
ACAGCCTATGAGAGTTTGTATGCTGGTCGTACTGTGTGTCTGACAGAAATGACAGACTGGTTGGGGGGGCAGCTGACGTCCCAGGGGACAACGGCGCTGGATGAAGCGAAGCGTCAGCGTCAGCTGGTATTTTATGGTGCTGGCTATAAGCAATTACGACAGGCGGTGTTGGAGCGTTATGGCCGTCAAAATCCAGGGGACTGCTGGGTGAGTGCGGTGTGTTTTTTGCCGGTGGATGCCCACGATATTTTAGTGGATATGTTGAACGAGGCGGCTCGTGTTGGGGATGGAGAGCTAAAGTGGTTTCCCTCTACCGTAGTGAAAGAGCTGGAGATTGAGGGGGCGATAATTGAGGGCGCGATCGCAATCCAGCACAGCCCAGCTCCGGGTGCTCTACCCTTAAACACCGAACCTTTATCCCAATGGATAGAAGACGCCTACAGCTATGAGGATTCAGACCGATTTAGTAAACGTACTATTCGGTTTGAGCCCAGTGGTCATGATGGTCCTGCTGACTGGTATGTGGTAGAGGCTACTGAAACTGGTGAAGTCATCGCCTTAGCTGGAGTGCCCTATCGCTTGGGCTTAGATTCCAAGTCGTATCTCAACCCATCGTCGCCTACATTGACGGGGGATGCCTACTGCACCCAAGGGTTTACATACACCTTTGCCATGGAGCGGACAGAGTCTCCTCAACCTCAGGAAAAGCCCTCCTACTATGACGTTTATGCCCCTTACTTTAGTTTTGAACGCGAACGAGAGAATATTAACTATATTGATTTTGTCTTTACCTATCGACGTCTTTTAGCCCCTGGCAAAAGGCCTGAGCGGCGTATTTTTGGTGTGAGTGATATTCAGCCCGGTGATATCTCTATGCAAAATTGGACCTGGGGAAATGATTATCGGCCTGGTACGTCTGTTGATAACCTAATTTATTCCCATGAACAACTTCAAGCGACAGGACAACTAGAGCCCGGTGGCTGGTTGGGAGGACTGCGGGTGGACGCCCTGCGCCGGGGTGAAGAAAATGCTTTTAGCTATTACTATTGGCTGTTGACTGGACTGACAGACTCGCAGCTTGGGTATGGCATTAAAGATGTAGATCTGCGCTATCGCTTTCTCGACGGATTTGATGCGCCGATGAATACGGCTCATGGTCTTTCTAAACATCCCTATATGCGTGAAGGACGACGCATTATTGGCCGTCCGGCCTATGGTCATCCCGATGGGTTCATGATTAATGAAATTGATATTTCTCGCGTAGACTACGGCGATGAATACTATCAAACTCAGCTGCCGGGCAACATGTATCTTTCCCTGCGCCGGGCCCTGGCTGGTTTAGAAACAACGGCGGTTATCGAGTCAAGACAATCTGCCAATGAGATTCCTCGCCGCACCCGGTCTACAATTTTTCCAGACTCGTTAGGTATTGCTCAATATGCCATTGACTTTCATCCCTGTATGGAGCAATCTCCTCCGGAGCTGCCCGGTAATACTGAACGGGCTGGTGTGCGTCGCGCCCATGGTCAAAGCTACCCTGGTCAAATTCCGCTACGGGCGATGATTCCCCAGAATATTGACAATCTACTGGTGGCTGGAAAAAGCATTGCTACGAGCACTATTGCAGCGGCTGCCTATCGCGTCCATTCCTTTGAATGGTCAGTGGGGACGGCTGCTGGGGCTACCATTGACTATGCTTTAGACAATCAGCTGCTGCCTTATACTCTTGTGGATGAGTTGCCAAGGCCAGAACCGGGGCTTTTAGAACTACAGCAGCGGATTCAAGATCGGGACAACCCCATTGCTTTTCCCGATACGTCCATATTTAACCAAGACTGGGAAGACTGGCGTGTTTGGTAATCAATTAAGGTTGAGTTTCGAGTGTTTAATTTTGAGTTTTTTGGTTTGAACAGCTTATGACGCTTAAACAACTCAGTTCACTCAAAACTCAAGCCTTGAAATTCAAGCCTTGAAATTCAAGCCTTGTCCTTAAGCAGCGTGGCTGCTGATAATTTGAGCCAGGTCAGGAACAGCGGCTTCAACGTCATTTTTGACGGACTTACGTAGCTTTTTGTAAGTTGCGCTGACGACGCCATTATTGCTTTTTTGAATGCGGGCGTCGGTCACGCTGAGGATGCTGTCAGCGGTGAGATCGCTGTGCTCACTCAAATATTTAACCGGGTCGCCAGTGGCAGTACCTTCTTGCCACATGGGATCTAACGCTTTGCAAGCATCTGGCAGTAGCCGGCTAATGGCACCAGGAATATAGTTAGCGCCCACACCCTTGATGACGCCGTAGGCAGTTTTCATAGCCATACCAGCCAGTCCGCCCTTAGCAGCTACCTGTTTATCAATAAGTTTGGCGCAGTCAGCAGCGATACTAGCCCTTACAGCCTTATCCTGAATTTTTTCACTTAATCCCATAAGACATTACCTAAATATCAAAATAAACTGGTCCAATTCATAATGAATTTTCAATACTATTATTGTTCCAGTTTACTTATCTGATTCAGACAACTTTGTGGGATCTTTAAGCCCTTAGGCCAATAGCAGCGCAAACAAGCCGCACAGGGCAATGCCATCGAAAACACCAGCTCCACCAATACTCAGGGTGCCGGAGGATAGACGCTCAATTGCTCTCAGGTGCAGAAGATCAGCTCCAATTAAGGTGCCTAAGATCCCCCCAGCAAAAGCAACACTAGGTGCGGCTATGCCACCCACTACCCAGGCACATACTACAGCCGTGAGCGGAGCTACTATGGCATTCATGCGGATCCCAATACCTGGCACAACTTGTGCAGCAGAGTAGCTGATGAGTGTCACAACTGCTGTGGTGATAAGGATTGCCAGACTGTGGCCTCGGGTGAACTGATAAAGAGCTAATAGGACTGGAATTAATCCACCGCCAACATTAAGGGCTATAACAGTATGCTGTCTCTCCCACTCCATGCCAACGGGTCGTAAGCTCATTTGATATAGGGGGATGTTGATGGTACTGCCAATGACAATGGCGACTAGCAATAAAATAGCTAAGCTGTGTTCAAATCCTAACTTTGTCAAAGCTATTGTGATTACATCTAGGGTCCATCCTGTTACTACCAGCGGTAACAGCAGCATTGCAAACAAAAATAGTATGACTGGTAGAACGACCATAGATATTTATCCTTGAGGCGGTGAAAGTTTACCCGGCAGAGTCTTTCGTTTATCTGGGGTACATATCCAGTGTGTCGTTGAAACTTGTATTTATGGGGTAGAAAAGCCCGTACTTGATCGTCGGGCAGTGTAGTTCCACGGCTCCTTAAGATTCTCCTGACGACCATATAGTACGCTGATAGACCTAACTGTTTCGTTTTCTGCAATCGCCATGTCTGTTCGCGTTCGGATCGCGCCAAGTCCCACGGGTAATCTTCATATTGGTACCGCCAGAACAGCCGTGTTTAACTGGCTCTTTGCCCGTGCCCAAGGAGGTACGTTTATTTTGCGGGTGGAAGATACCGACCTAGAGCGTTCCAAACCTGAGTACACCCAAAACATTATGGATGGTTTGCAGTGGTTAGGCATGACCTGGGATGAAGAACCGGTGTATCAAACCCAGCGCATGGGACTCTATCAGCCTAAAATTCAGGCATTGTTAGATCAGGGTTTGGCCTATCGCGCCTATGAAACCCCTGAAGAATTAACCGAGATGCGAGAACGGCAAAAGGCTCGCAGTGAAGCTCCTCGATATAACAATCAGCATCGCGATCTGACCCCTGAGCAAATAGCGGTCTTTGAAGCTGAAGGACGCCAGGCCGTCATCCGGTTCAAAATTGATGATGACCGCGACATCACCTGGAATGACATGGTGCGTGGTCCTGTGCATTGGAAAGGTCGGGACCTGGGTGGGGACATGGTGATTGCCCGTGCTTCCTCTAGTACAGAAATTGGTCAACCCCTTTATAACTTTGTAGTGGTTGTGGATGATGCCGATATGGGCATTACCCATGTGATTCGGGGTGAGGACCATGTGGGGAATACCCCCAAGCAAATCTTGCTGTACGAGGCTATGGGCATGCCGGTGCCTGAATTTGCCCATACGCCGCTGATCTTAAATGAGAAAGGGGCTAAGCTTTCCAAGCGGGATGGGGTAACATCCATCTCAGATTTTCAGTCTATGGGATTTACCGCAGAGGCGCTGGCTAACTATATGACGCTGCTGGGCTGGTCTGCCCCCGAGGCTCAGGAGATCTTTACCTTAGAAGAGGCGGCTAAACTGTTTAGCTTTGATCGGGTGAATAAGGCTGGGGCTAAGTTTGACTGGGACAAGCTGGACTGGATTAACAGCCAATATCTCCATGAAAAGTCTCCAGAAGATCTGCTGGCGTTAATAGAGCCCTATCTAAGGGAGGCCGGATATGAGTTTGATACCGCTGCTGACCAAGATTGGCTTCTGAAACTATCTGCTCTTGCAGGACCCAGTTTGACCCGGCTTAAGGATTGCGTTGATTTGAGCCGTTTTTTCTTTACACCAACCATGGACTTTGCCGATGCGGCAGCGGAGCAGCTTAAAAAAGACGGTGTGGCCAGTGCAATGCAGGCGATGCTGGATGCGTTGAAAGACCATGATGGACTCCAGACAGCCAGTGATGCTAAAGGGCTGATTAATCAGGTCACCAAGACATTGGGCGTTAAGAAAGGTCTAATTATGCGCTCATTGCGTGCTGCGCTGATGGGAGATATGCAGGGGCCAGATTTGGTAGATTCCTGGCTAATTTTGCATCAGCGTGGGTTTGATCAGGGGCGTTTGGAAGCTGCGATCGCAATTGGGCGGGTGGCCTAACGATAAGATCTTTCTTTCCCAACATGTCATTTCCCAAAGAATTGCTCCTATCTGAGAAATTACGTTACATTTAGTAAACAATGTAGCTAATAGAACTGTATTGACCTAGTCATAGATTTTGAATTGTTCACTATCTGTTTAGTACATACATTCTAAAAAGCTAAAGTTAAAAGACGTGATTTGCCATCTTTAGGCAGACGCGGTTAGGACTGTTCATTAAAAACGAGGCCACCGAGATATGAAGCTTTCTTGGAGAGTCATTCTGCTCTGGACATTGCCAGCCCTGTTGATTGGGTTTTTCTTTTGGCAAGGCTCCATGGGTGGAGACCCCGCAAACATGAGTCGCAATACGGCCAGCACCCGTATGACCTATGGTCGGTTTTTAGACTATTTGGATTCTGGTCGAGTAACGGCAGTTGACCTCTATGACGGTGGTCGTACAGCCGTTATCGAAGCGGTTGATCCTCAGTTGGATAATCGAGTAATGCGCTGGCGTGTTGATTTACCGGGGAGTGCTCCTGAGTTAGTTGAGCGTCTGCGGGACTCTGATATTAGTCTGGATTCTCATCCACCCCGCAACGATGGTGCTGTCGTTGGCATATTGGGTAATTTGCTTTTCCCCTTCTTGCTTATTGCTGGTTTGTTCTTTTTGTTCCGTCGTTCCAATGGTGGCGTTGGTGGTGGACCGGGCCAGGCCATGAACTTTGGCAAGTCCAAGGCTCGTTTCATGATGGAAGCAAAGACGGGCATCATGTTCGACGATGTTGCCGGTATTGATGAAGCCAAAGAGGAGCTTCAGGAAGTCGTTACTTTCTTGAAAAAGCCTGAGCGTTTTACTGCCGTTGGTGCTCGTATTCCTAAGGGTGTGCTGTTGGTCGGCCCTCCTGGAACAGGTAAGACTTTGCTAGCTAAAGCAATTGCTGGTGAGGCTGGTGTTCCTTTCTTTAGCATTTCGGGTTCTGAATTTGTTGAGATGTTTGTGGGTGTTGGTGCATCCCGTGTCCGTGACCTGTTTAAGAAGGCTAAGGAAAATGCACCTTGTATTATCTTTATTGATGAGATTGATGCTGTTGGTCGTTCCCGTGGTTCCGGTATTGGTGGCGGAAACGATGAACGCGAGCAAACCCTAAACCAGATGCTCACCGAGATGGATGGTTTTGAGGGTAATAGCGGCATTATCGTAATTGCGGCGACTAACCGAGTGGATGTACTTGATTCCGCGCTGTTGCGTCCCGGTCGTTTTGACCGTCAGGTATCGGTTGATCCGCCGGATGTTAAGGGCCGTGTGGAAGTACTGGGTGTGCATGCTCGCAATAAGAAGCTGGCGGATGAGATTTCACTGGATGCGATCGCACGTCGTACCCCTGGCTTT
>JBCCJR010000328.1:0-6192 GCA_039045805.1 Cyanobacteria bacterium P01_C01_bin.118 | reverse complement strand
TGAGACCGTAAAGCTGCTAAAAGAGTTAAACGCCTTTGATGAGTACGATGTCATTTTGTTTGACGTCCTAGGCGATGTGGTCTGTGGTGGCTTTGCTGCCCCGCTCAACTATTCTGACTATTGCATGATCGTCACGGATAATGGCTTTGACGCTTTATTTGCCGCTAACCGGATTGCGGCATCAGTGCGAGAAAAAGCTCGCACCCATCCGCTCAAGCTAGCGGGACTGATTGGCAACCGCACCTCCAAGCGCGATCTGATCGACAAGTATATCGAAGCGGTGCCCATGCCGGTGTTAGAAATCTTGCCCCTGATCGAAGACATTCGTGTTTCTCGGGTAAAAGGCAAGACTATGTTTGAAATGGCAGAAACCGATCCATCCCTGGAACCGGTATGTCAGTACTACTTGAATATTGCTGACCAGTTGATTGCTCAGCCTGAGGGTGTGGTACCCAAAGATGCCGCCGATCGTGACTTATTTGCGCTGCTGTCGGACTTTTATCTCAATCCGCCGGAAGACGCCCCTGCTCAGCAAAATGAAATGGACCTAATGATGGTTTAGATCAGGATTTTGTAAGACGTTTCCGGTTAATCTGATCGGTTGCTAGTTGTTTATTCCCGTTGAGTTTTTCAAAAGGCTGGTCATTCTGACGCTGAGGTGCTAAATTGCTGCGTGCCCTCTCTACATTTTTGTCGTTGCCTAGCAACGCCATTATTTTATAAGGAGGGTATGTAGCCAAGTTAGAAACAGTCTCAAGATATGGCCTTTTTTGAGAATTTCACCACCTCCATCCGTGATAAGTGGTTGAACTATGTGCAAGACAATCGTGCCTGGTTGGAACTGCAGATGAATAATGTCTCCGTTAGAACCCCTGACGGTGGTCGGCGTCCATCTTCCCTTCTAATTTTGGGTGTGATTAATGCCATTGAGCCTAAGCTATCAAATCTGATGGTGCCGTTTTATAAGCTCAATTCTGATGAAGATGCACTTGTTGAAGTGCTTGGGCTTAATTTTGATCCTGAAATGGCTTTGGACGGCAAGGGTGATGTGGGACCCACATTAGATGCTTCGCCAGGGGATGATAATACTCCCTTGTTAGAAGGATTAGAAGGTCTCTAGGGTAAACAACGCAACCGGCTCGGATTATGGCCCAGCGAACGACTGCTGGAGGGGACAGCTCAGCTATCTCTCTTTGCAAGTGTCAATACTGTTCCAAGGACTTTAATCACGATGACAACAACTGCTAACACTCCTGCCCTTGAATTTGACTGCGACACGGGCAATTATCATACGTTTTGTCCCATTAGCTGTGTCGCCTGGCTGTATCAAAAGATCGAAGATAGTTTCTTTTTGGTAATCGGTACTAAGACCTGTGGCTATTTTTTGCAAAATGCTATGGGGGTGATGATTTTTGCTGAGCCTCGCTACGCTATGGCGGAGCTGGAAGAGGGTGATATTTCAGCCAAGCTAAATGACTATGAGGAACTAAAGCGGCTGTGTTTGCAGATTAAGCGCGATCGCAACCCCAGCGTCATTGTCTGGATCGGCACCTGCACCACCGAAATCATCAAAACCGACCTTGAAGGCATTGCCCCTGTTTTAGAAGACGAAATCGGTGTTCCTATTGTGGTCGCCCGTGCCAATGGTCTGGACTACGCCTTTACCCAGGGTGAAGACACCGTCCTTGCCGCCATGGCTCAACGTTGTCCCACTGAAGAACCGACCACTAAGACCATCGAACCGGAAAAGCAAGAGCGAAATGGTCTTGGCAAACTACTTTCCCTAGGACGTAAAACCGAAGCCGCCGCCCCCGATGAAGCCCCTGCTGCTGACGAATATTACGATCACACTCCCCTAATACTCTTTGGTTCAGTACCCAACCCGGTGGTCACTCAGCTCAATTTGGAACTTAAGAAGCAAGGCGTTAAAGTCTCTGGCTGGCTACCCGAGAATCGCTACACCGAACTGCCCGTGATCAAGGAAGGCTACTTTGCATCTGGTGTAAATCCATTCCTCTCCCGCACCGCATCCACCCTGATGCGACGGAAAAAAGCCAAGGTCATTGGTGCCCCCTTCCCCATTGGGCCAGACGGTACCCGCGCCTGGGTTGAAAAGATCTGCTCAGTGTTAGATATAGAACCTAAGGGCTTAGCCGAACGAGAAGCCAAAATTTGGGAGTCCGTAGAAGACTACGTTAGTCTGATCCGTGGCAAATCTGTTTACTTTATGGGGGATAACCTTTTAGAGATTGCCATGGCCCGTTTCTTAATCCGCTGCGGCATGACCGTACCAGAAATTGGTATTCCCTACATGGACAAGCGCTTTCAAGGTGCTGAGCTAAAGTTCTTGGAGCGTACCTGTGAAGAAATGGGTGTTCCTAAACCAAAGATTACTGAAAAGCCAGACAACTACAATCAGATTCAACGCATTCTGGAGATTGAGCCAGATTTGGTAATTACCGGTATGGCCCATGCCAATCCCTTAGAGGCCAGGGGCATCAATACCAAGTGGTCAGTAGAGTTTACCTTTGCCCAAATTCACGGCTTTGGCAATACTCGCGACATTCTTGAGTTGGTGACTCGTCCCCTACGTCGCAATAGCAACCTCAAAGATTTGGGTTGGAATAAGCTGGTTAAAGAAGAAGCTAATGCTTAATGCCTAGAAGTTAGTTAAGTGTACTAACCCAAAGGGGTCTGTTGAGCGCGTTCAACAGGCCCCTTTGGGTTTTATTTTTTCAAAACCACCTGATTCTCAATACTAAAAAGACGATAGCGCCCTAATCCGACGGTCTAATAATGAGATCTCTAACTGATCTCCCAGTTCAGCATACAGTTGACGGGCCTCCAGGAGTAATTGTTGGGCCTGGTCAAAGTTCTCAAGGAGAATATAAATATTGGCTAACTTTACTCGAATAATCGCTTGACTGAGTAAATCATCATTTCCAGCTGCAATGGTTAAGGCTCTCCCGTAGGCTGCTAACGCCAACAGATTTAACCCAGTCTCTCCATAGGTGTCTCCTAATGCGGTATGAACCAAGTCGGATGCCGTTGGACTCAGGGCCAGGGGTTCTAAAATTTCCAACGCGTCAGCATAGAGTTCATCTAGGAAATACACCCCTGCTGCCGCTAGAGCAGCCTCCTCTTCTGAGGCAGATGTATTATCAGCATTCACCTGGGTTAAGTGCGCTCTCAACAACTGATAATCCTCCAGTGCCAGTAGCTGAAATCCAGCATGGTAGGCCCCCTCATCCAGGTCAGACGATACCCCGCCATCGGTAATCACCTCAATAGAATAGTATCCCCCCAGCTCCAGGGAGATCTCTGGAAATTCAACAGCATTGGTTTCCTCAACGGTCGTTTCCCATAGGACAGTACCCGATGTATTACGTCTATAGACCCAGTACCACAGACGAACTGTGTAACGACTCACGCCCTCAACCTGATGCCAACGAATCTGATCTGGTGGTTGCCCAATCCAGGTGTTACGGGGAGTAATCACATAGGGCACAGTCGGGTTGTTACCCCCTCGAATCAGCCCCGTTCGTTTACCACCAGCTCGGGTATTAGACGCCTGTCCCCGTCGTCGCGCACAAGCCTGCCAGAAAAAACAGATCTGGGCAGAGGCAGGAGCCGGCCTTACCAACATGAACCCCAGCGAAAACGTTAGACCTAGGGCAAGCGTTCGGCTTAAAATTTTTGGCGTCATAAATGTCACCGGCACTGTTGAATCATCAAAAAGTTTATAACTTGCCCTATCCTTCACACTTACCAGGGGCTGCCAATCATGGTAAACCCAGACCAATAGTAAGGATGGGAGAAATCCACATTTCTTGGAATTGGCACTTCTGGCGGTAGTGTTACCCCAGTACTGTCTTCCCCACTGAACAATTGACCTGCATCAATGCGAGTGTCACCCTTCAACATGGCCAATTGAGCAGTGCGGAGAGCCTCTGATTTTATACGAGTATTCTTAAGTCGCTGATAAAACTCACTCATCAGCGCTAACGTCCCCACATCATCCACTGCCCAGAGACTCGCCATGGCTGATTTAACCCCAGCTGCCACCGCCAACCCTGCAAAACCCAGTTCAGCTTCTGCATTGCCAATAGCGGTACGACAAGCAGAGAGTACCAGTAAATCAACCGCTGGCATATCCCAACCCAGAGTATGAACATCATCTAAATTTAGTTGCTCATTCCAAAGCTGAATGTAAGAGTTTTCAGCCGCTCCAGGTCTGAACTCAGCATGGGTTGCCAGATGGACAATCTTAAAAGGCGTTTGCTGTCGCTGCTGAACCAGATTCTGACGGGTAAATGTTTCATTTAAAAACTCTTGCCCCACCCATAGCTGACCAATGGTCTCTATTTCAAGAGGAACCGCTGGAAGAGGCTGCAATACCTTAAAATCACTGGCCCCCATAGCAAGTGCCTGGCCATCGCTCAGGGGCTGATACTGCGTATTTACCAGGCCAAGGGAGGGCATCATACCCACACCATATTTTTCGATCACAAACTGTTGACCATCGTGCAATGCCGCTATCGGCAGACTCCTCAGCCCCGAATCCATGGAAAACAAAATGGTTTCTATGGATTCGGGACCCAGCTCATCTTCGATGGGTTTAATCAACCACTGATATAACTGTTGGGCAGACTTTAAATAACTTTTAGACCCCCGGCGGGCCGACGTAATTAGAGTATTGCGGAACTGCCCGATGGTTTGAAATAGTTCTTCTCGGCTAACATCAGGAATCGTTAAACTCACCGGCTCTCCTGAGGCAGTAAAAATTAACAACTCTAATGGAGAAGACACTGTTGCAGAAGAGCTCACCAACATATTAGGCGCTTTAACATACACAATCACAGACTGACTGTCAGTTTGACTCCTTACCTGGGTAAGCAACTGCTGAATCTGCGCTGGAGTTAACTCCGTTGCCCCTAAATCTCGCCCAAAATAGTTTGCAAATTCTTGAGTACGCTGCAATTCAACCGCTTTAAGGGCAGCATTGGCATTGTTATCGCTTAAGGCAACTCTAACGACCTGGTCTGGAATATCCTCAAACTCATCGTCGTCTTCAAACTCGTCATCCTCAAATTCATCTTCATCCTCAAATTCTTCATCCTCGAACTCGTCATCTTCAAATTCGTCGTCTTCAAATTCGTCATCCCCAAACTCGTCTGAATCATCCTCAAAGCCTAAGGCACTATCATTAGACTCACCCAATTCGTTTTCGAGTACATCAGAGTCCTCATCAAACAAGTCAAAGTCTTCATCACCCTCGTCAAAATCCTCGTCAAAGTCATCAGATTCCTCAATAGGAGAGGGCTCAGACTCGTCTACAACTTCCTCTCCATTAATTATCAAATCACCGGTTACGTTCCCAATAGTCTGATCGGTAGACAGTATAGTTACATCGCCGCTCACACCGTTAGCAGCTTCAGTCAGAATATTGCCCGCTGTGATGTTGCCATTTCCATCTGAACTGGTGAGCTCAACATCACCACTATTTGTAGGACCATCGGTCAGAATATTTCCTACGGTAATGTTATCTCCAGCAGTAACCGAGACATTGCCCCCAGAGCCTTGTCCTGATTGAGTTACTAAATTACCAGCATTGATGGATTGAGTTGCTGCCAGGCTAAGGTTACCACTTGTGTCCGACGCTGTAGTAACATTTCCTAACTGTAGATTCACCCCGGTGAACTCAACAGAACGGCCAGCTGCTGAAATGGTGTCGTTACCATCTTCTGTAATGATGTCACCCCCACCATTCTGATCGGCATCGGCCAAAAAGATAATTGACCCGCCGCCTGGGGCGAAGGTTAACTCGTTATCGTCAAGATCTTCAATATTAATGTTGTTACTAGCCTGTAGCTCTACATTGGCAGTGCCCGACAGGTTTTCTAAAACCCCTTCTGATAAGGTAAACTCTCCTGCACCGTCACCAAATAAAATTTGATTGTCTAAAAGCTCTTCATCATTTCCTGCTTCAGATCCGTTAACAATACGAATATTTTCGGGATCTAACAAGAGGGTCCCCAAAAGACTGTCGGGTGCTGAAGCTGTCACATCAACATTGCCTCGAAAAATGAGACTTTCCTTACCTGAGATTTCAACAAAGCCACCATCTCCGCTATTTAAACCACCCGTCGCCGATACCTGACCCCAAAATTCTGTGGTGTCATTAGCCCAAAC
>JBCCJR010000327.1:0-6211 GCA_039045805.1 Cyanobacteria bacterium P01_C01_bin.118 | reverse complement strand
TATCCCTGACAGCTGTAAGTTTCACCGGCGAACCTGACGCTCAAATGTCCTCAGGTAGCAGGATATTTGCTATAAAAACTACCTTCACTTTTCTACAAAAAGATGTGTCGAACTACCAAGATTCATCAATTATTGCCGGTGACCTCATCAGCGATCGCAGATTTGCGCAACATACTTGGATATTCACCGCTATTGCTACCCGGTGGATAAGGAGAGCCCATCATGCACACGTTTGAAGTGTTCGTTGATATCAAAGAATGCGCTGGTTACGATAATGCGACTAACCGCATCATGGCAACCCGTTACGAAATCAATGCTAACGATCGAAACAATGCCCATGACACGGCCTTATTTAAAGCAGAGAAGGAATATCCTAAAGCTACTGAATATGACATTCGCATCACCCGTCTTCTAAAGTAAGCGTCCTTAGCAAGGGACCTTTACTCAAATCCTTTTATCAAAGTTTTTCTCCATTCACAGTCTGCCAAGCCCTGGTTTAGCTCTGCCCATAAGCTAGACCAGGGCTGTTAGTATCAATCGAGTGCGATTGCCAATCAAGCATTGACTTCCCCGGACGTGATCGCCATGGATAGAAGAAAGTAAACGTGTGGGAATCAAGGCCAATTAACCCAAGGGCATGCCAGAAAGTCTAGTTATCAATCTCGTTTCCGAATCGGCGATCCCATCTCAATACCTTGGGGGGCATCATTTAAATCGGTTGTTATTGGCATTGATTAGCACCGTTGATGTGGATCTGGGACAATCACTACAGTCCCATAAGCATCAAAGCTTTACCCTTAGCCCGCTACAAATAACGGCTCAATCTGCATCGGCCCGTAATCTTAAATTTTTGCTGCCACGCCAGCCTCTAGAAACAACTCAGTTTCAGTATGAAAACAGCTCGATACCCGCCGGCTACCATTGCTGGTGGCGAGTATCGCTCCTGGATGATGGGCTATTTGCCCATGTGAGCCCCCGATTAAAACGGGCTGCAATTCGTAAAACCTGGTATCTGGGTCCGGCTCGGCTCAATGTCACTAATTTTTTGCCAGCCCATAGTCATCCGTGGGCCAGCCACGATAGCTATCAACAACTTTATAACCAGGCTTCCGATGCGAACCGGTATTTAACCTTTCAGCTGATTACACCGGCTGTTTTTCGTCAGGGTAAACAAGATTCTCCTTTGCCTACCCGCGACGCTGTGTTTCAGGGGTTACGTAAGTGCTGGAATCGATATAGCGGTTTGGTGTTTGCACCGGACATCATCAATCCGATCACGGCACAGAGCTTTAATATTCGCACCGTTACCCTGGCAATGGACAACCGCAAAACCGTAGTGGGGTGTCTGGGGGAGATAACGTTTCAAATTGCCGCTCAAACCGATCCTCTGATTATTAAACGGCTCAATGCACTAACGAACTTTAGCCGCTATTGTGGCATTGGCTATAAAACAGAATTAGGGCTGGGTATGGTACAAACGGGAGCTCGATAGATCGCTCTATGCCCTTGGTGAGACACGGTCACGGTGACCAAATAAACTGCTCGATCATATGGGCTAAACGGCGCAAATCCAATTTATCTAGACGTTCCATGGAGTTGCGTACCACAATTCGACGACCCAAATCGGCCAGGTTAATGCCTTGAGGTACATCGACAAAAGACCAGTCCACTAGAGTTCGCTGTCCGATGCTGTACTGTACTGTTTTGGAGAGGAGCTTAACCGGACGGACACCCGTTTGGATCAACACCTGATCCGATGAACCGTTGATATGAATAACGGTATGGGCTGGGGAAGAGAGTTGGATCAGCATCACATAGCTCCGTTGCCACAATCCCACCCGTTGTCGATAAACTTGCACCTGTTCAATATGGCTAAGGCGATAGTGGGTAACTCGACGCTGACGCTTGCGACCTCGAGGAATTTCGTGGATAACGGTAAATCGATTAAATGCCTTGTTAAAAATACACGTGGCAATTTCTGGATAAAGTGCGGGCAAAAAAGGCTCTGCCAAGATCAACAATATTCCCAACGTCATCAATACGACCCATAGCAAGGGAGCCTGACGATAGCCTAACCACATCACCAATATCAGGCTCAATGCCCCTAACCGCGCCAAATTAGTCACGCCCCCAGTAACGTGGTAACGACCGACATTGGAAAAGCGCATGACTAGCTCACTTTTACGTTGGTTATGGCGAAACTGTCTCACCTGATTTGCATTGACACAATTGATTCAGGTCGGTGGCGACTGATGTTGTGAACTATATGGGCTCGCTATACTATGATGCATTTGTACTGTTAGGATATGCCGTTGGGCGGTATCCGCTATACTGCCCCTGACCCGTTCTTAAGGTATCAAACTCTCAGTTCCGCTTTGATCTAAGTTCTTACCACCTTTAAAGTCTTTACGATTACCAGGGCTATGCGCTTTATGAACACTACTAATGGCGTCTCTTAAGTTGTCTGACTCGGATCCTCTCAGTCTTGACCTGGGCCATAAAGCCCGGAATCAGCTTAGTGAAAAAGACCGGGCTGTTCATAATTGGTATCGGTTTATTCTTTCCTTTCCCCCTCACCTGGTTAGACATTATCTGCAAAGGTTTCAAGCCACAGAGAAGACTGTTGTTGTAGATCCGTTTGCCGGGACGGGGACTACGGTCGTGGAAGTTCAGAAGCTGGGGCTGCCAGCCATTGGCATTGAGGCCAATCCCATGGCTCAGTTTGCCTGCTCCGTAAAGCTAGACTGGTCACCTCAACCCGAGTATCTGTGGCAAAAGGCGCAAACGATTGCCGCTGCAGTGCGTAATGAACTGACCTTGCTGCCCAATCTAACTCCCAATCTGGAGCCAGATGCCCATGCCCTGTTATTTAAAGATGCCATTAGCCCTCGGCCCTTGCAAAAGGTGTTGACTCTGTTAGGTCATCTTGATCGAGCAGCGATGCTTCCACACTATCGCCTGGCCCTGGCTAACTCCGCCGTATTTGCTAGCAATCTACGATTTGCTCCCGAGGTCAGTGTCTCCCGTAAACATAAATCTGATGCCCAGGTTGTTGACCATTGGTTAGACCAGGTACGCACCATGGCCCAGGATTTAGCGGTGCTCAAAGGGGACTCCGTGGCTGGTGTGGTCCACCTGGGCGATGCCCGGCAACCCCATCGTTACTTGGCTCCTGAATCTATCGACATTGTGATTACGTCTCCCCCTTACCCCAATGAAAAGGATTACACTCGCACCACTCGACTGGAGTCAGTATTGCTGGGGTTTTTAGAAAATAAGGCTGAACTACAGGCGATTAAACATACCCTGGTGCGCTCCAACAGCCGCAGTGTGTACCGGGATGATGATGATGATCAATGGATTCAAATGTATCCTCAAATTTTAGAGATTGCCCAAACCATTGACCAGCGACGGGCGGAGCTGGGGAAGACCAGTGGGTTTTCTCGTCTTTATTCACGGGCCACCAAGTTGTACTTTGGTGGGATGGCCCGTCACCTGGCCAATTTGCGATCGCGACTACGTCCCGGTGCCCAGCTAGCCTATGTAGTGGGAGAACAGGCATCCTATTTGCAGGTACACATTCCCACCGGCTCCTTGCTAGCTCACATTGCCAAAGATTTAGGGTATGAGCTGATCGATATTGATTTATTTCGCACTCGACGAGCGTCTAAAACCGAAGTAGATCTGCGAGAAGAGGTGGTGCTATTGCGCTGGTCGGGCTAAGTTCAATCGATGGACGAGACTGTCATATCGATGTGCCCCGTCTCCTATCATGTCCAATCAGGCCAGGGGTTAAATCATCCACAATCATCTGGTTATGGGTCAAACCTTCAGTAGCTAAGGGATTTGAGCCAGGATATAATTCAGAAAAATAATAAATCGCTTTACAAACCTGCATTTTTTCACCCAATGTCCATTTTTCAGCTCAAACAGAGCTTAATTGACCCTGTCGATCTTCACGGAGTAATCAAAATTCAACTAGGCCCCCAGGACAATGCCTGGATAACAACCTACCTTACTCGTTTGGATCAGGCGCTCATGGCCTGGGGGGTGATTACGGCCATAATTTTTGTGATTGCCCAGTCCTATCTGATTGACTGGCCCACCCAAGCAATTCTATGGTCGGTGCTGTCCTGCGCTGCGATTGTAATATCGGGGCAACTCACCTGGTTTTGGGTGACCACAAGACATCAGCGTTGGATTTTTTACAGCTGGTCAGTGTTAGTTCTGGTTGGATTAGGGATTACGGACTACGGTATTTTTACCGGTGTGGGCGTCATTTTGCGCTATTTGTGTCCCCTATGGCTTAGCCTCAGCACCCTTGGCTACATAATCACGGGCATCGGCATCCAGGCCCAGGCCCTAATGTTGATTGGTCTGATTCATGGGTTTGCCATCCCTACGCTGATGTTAGTGCCCTATTCCCAATTTTTATTGACGGGGGGCGTCATGTCAGTCAGTTTATTTCTACTGGCCATCTTTCATTGGGACCATCATTAAGCTACGGCATGCCGTAGATAGACACGATAAAAGGGCCTGCTGAATGTATTCAGCAAGCCCTTAAAAAAACAGACCACTACCCTAGATTTGAGCTCATGGCCGATTTAGCCGATGACTGGTCAGACACTTCGGCAGCAGGGCTAACAGATTGTTTACCGCTAACTCGATCGAGCACTTTCTCCAATACTCGCGCCGCCGCGGCATCCGAGAAGTTCGCCCGGGCATAGGCCTGGCCATTTTGGGCTAGAAGCGTCCTCAGGGCAGAATCGTGCCACAGGGTGTGGATCGCTTCTTTCATATCTTCTACGGAGCCAGGTCGCACTAACCAACCGGTTTCTCCGTGTTTCACATAGTCACCCGTGCCATAACAATCGGTGGCAATAATGGCCCGCCCCATCAGCATGGCTTCCACCATGGTTACCTGCCCAGCGCTGGTTACATTCTCTTTAGGCTGTAGAGGAACAACATTGATCCGAGCCTGCTGAGCCAGCTTTAAGCAGTCCATGCGTGAAATTCCCAGGGGAGTTTGCACCTGATCCGGAATGGTCAACCCTTCTAGCGCAGATTTGCCAGACGCCACAATGGTAGGCAAATTTAAATCTTCTACCGCTTTGAATAATGTGGGAAAATCGCGATGGGCCGACCCCAAAGAAGCGATAAATGGTTTGTTTGTTTCTTCTTCTGCCAGAAAACCGATATCAGATTCTGGAAACGGAATAAATTCAAATCGATCCTTAGAAAAGTTTAACCAATTACTATAAATCTCAATTTCCCGAGAGGTGTGAACAATAAACCGATCAATTTGGCTAAGGCTAAGCTGCGCCAGCCACCGACGTGGCCCAACACTGCATGTACCCACATTAAATACCCAAGCAATCACGGGTTTATTCGATCGTCTTAACAGTTTCTGAAACCCAATAGCTGCTGGCAATTGAGGAAAAACTGTAATTAATCCATCGGCATCTGTATTAAGAGCTGCCGTTGCCTGTTCCCAATAAATCTTCCATTCAGGCAATGTGGTAATTTTTACCTTTTTGTCGTGCCATTTAGGAAGCGGTTTGTGGGGGCCAATCAACTGAAATTCATAGTCATCAGTAGAAAAATATTGATTTAACCAGCGGTTATTATCAATATCCTCCTGATCAAAAAATGGGGAAACAACAGCCCACTTCATACAATGAAACCCTCAACAATTATTATTGACCAATAGTCAAATAAATCCCATACCTCTTAATTAACCACCCTAAAGCTATTGATACAGCACTATAGCGGGATGATTGACCTAACCTTTATCTGTTCAATGGCTAAGACTAGATTGAAAGCTATATGATTACTTTATGAATAGACAATGGGCATCCCAATTCATACGGATTAATCAAGAAAAGCTTTATTCAAAAAAGTTAAAACCTGTCCTTTGACATCATCAGCAAAGATAATTTAAAGCGAATACCTTTTTGCTATGGGCAGATATAAAGTGCTATTGAGAACAATATAAATTTTTCCCCTACTCGACTGTTGCCACAATCTTTAAAGAACTCAGAAAGTAAATTTCAGTTCTTAGGAGCCGTTAAGAAACTACTTCATGGGGAAAGCCTGAAAGGCTTGTTAAGCTAGGATTTTGATGAACAAGGCCATGATTTTAATTTTTAACAAGCCCTTACTCAATGGCGTAACTCAGCACTAATGGCTCCAGATCAAGGGACTCTGGACT
>JBCCJR010000326.1:0-6236 GCA_039045805.1 Cyanobacteria bacterium P01_C01_bin.118 | reverse complement strand
TGCGGACGGAATACGGAGTTATAGCCTCGATTAATGGGCTGAAATCCTACCTTTTTTTCAACATTTCTAAGCATCTTCATTATGCCTATTAAGTGGGTGAAATCAATCTTTTATAAGACATGAACAAGCAATTTGACTTTGTGATTTTTGCCCCCAGGCCCCCAAGACGGGAGGCTTTGAGTCTAGCCTCCCCCAGCATTCGGGAAACCCCAGTATGCCTGGTTGGAAAGACGCAGATACTTCCGTAAAGGGGGCCTCGATATCTAATAGCTAATTGAGTCAACCTACTTAGCTAACTTCTTGAACACCAATCACCATATCGTTCCAACCACGTTGGTTGTTCATATCGAACTGGGCACCGTTGTCGTCAGCCCAGGCAAAGCGCTTTAATGCGGGGGTTTGACTGGTAGCCTGATAGAGCCAGTAGGCTTCTTCTTTGAGGGCTTCGTCAATGGGATTGTCAATCGAAGCATATACAGTTTGTTTGCAGGCATTGATCGACTCAGCGGGCCAGAGCGCAATGCGATTAGCCAACGTTTCGACAAACGGCCCAATCTCTTCTGGGTCGAGCGCTTTGTTAATAGTGCCGTAAGCCTCGGCCTGATCGGCATCATAGTCTCTGGCCCCCAGGATAATCTCCAGTGCCCGTCCTAGACCCACCTGACGCGCCATCCGCGATGCGCCACCACCACAGGGGAGAATCCCCATGGCCACTTCCATCTGCATAAATTTTGCTTTGCCACGGGCAGCAAAGCGCATATCGCAGGCCAGGGCAAATTCATGACCACCGCCGCGGGCAAAGCCTTCAATCTTGGCAATGGTGGCCTGGGGTAGCTTACTAATGCGCTCCAGGACCACTTGTAAATCCAATAGTTTGACCTGATCGCGTGAGACTGCGATCGCAGACATATCCTTCAGAAAATTTGTGTCAGCATGGGCCACAAAAATTTCGGGATGGGCCGATTGAAACACTACTACCTTGATGTCACGATCTGTTTCTAGCTTTTGAGCCAACATATTTAAGTCAGCCAGCATTGGCAATCCCTGAATATTGACCGGTGGATAGTCAAACGTGACCCATGCGACCCCACTGTTGGTCTGAACGTTAAACGTGGTGAAATTGTCGTAGTTCATTCTAAATATCTCCAATTGTGTGGTTAATTCATACTGTCCAACACGGTCTTACCGATCGCCTTACCGCTTTCCTGAAACTTATGGGCCGCTCGCAGGTTCTCAACATTAAGAACACCACCATGGTTGTTGACAGTTAGCAACAAAGTCCCCTCGTCTAACAATGCCGAAACCTTGTTTAGCAATTTGTGCTGCACATCCATGTCATCCATTTGGAACATCGACCGGGTAAACATAAATTCCCAGCTTAAAGAAACCGCCTTTCTCTTTAAGGAGGTGACATCCAAAGAGCCAGGATCGTCAATCAGCGCAATATGCCCCCGTGGTTTGATCAGTTCCCTGATAGCTGCAAAATGCTTGTCAGTGTGAGTGAGGGCAGCCACATATCGAGGGGCAATCCCCAAGGGCTTTAGCTCTTCGTCCAGGGGATTGCGATGGTTAACGACATAATCAGCCCCCATTTTTTTCACCCAAGCACGCGTGTTGTCACGGGATGCTGTGGCAATAACCGTTAGTCCCGTAAGCTGCTTAGCCAGTTGGATCAAAATCGAACCCACACCACCAGCGCCGCCAATCACCAGCAGTGATTCACCGGCTCCTTCACCCTCTTTTAGCCCAAAGCTATCAAATAAAATTTCCCAAGCCGTAATACTGGTCAGGGGCATGCCAGCCGCTTCCGCAAAATTGAGTGACGCTGGTTTACGACCAACAATCCGTTCATCAACCAGGTGAAACTGGGCATTGGTGCCGGGTCGGGTAACGTCACCGGCATAAAACACTTCATCACCGGGCTGAAACCATTTCACATCTGAGCCAACCGCCTGGACCACACCAGCCGCATCAAAACCCAGAATACGAGGCCCGTTTTCCGGTTGGGCGGCGGTCCGTAGTTTAACGTCAACCGGATTAACCGATACACCACGGACTTCGACGAGTAGATCATTGGGACCAGGCTGCGGTGTCTGTGTGTCAAATTCGATCAGGGCGTTTTCGGCTGATATTGGCCCCGCATCTCTATAGCCAATTGCTTTCATTGTTCTGCATCCTTGTGAGTCTGGAGCGTTATCAGCATGATAATTATTTAGATAAAAAAGATAAATAGGCTTGTGACGAAATGATAATTCGGATATTTTTGATAATGGAGGGTTGCGATCGCGATCCCCCAGGGCCACCCCTATCCCAGCGCTAACCTTATATTGAGGAGCAGCAATGCCAGATCTGTTATCGCTCCATTTATTTCTAAGAATTGCAGCCCTCGGCGGTGTCTCAGCGGCGGCCCAGGATCTCTCCCTTTCACCGGCCAGTGCCAGTGCTCGTCTGGTCAAACTCGAAGAAACCGTTGGCTTTAGACTATTTAACAGAACCACCCGAGCAGTCTCTCTGACCACCGATGGTGAGGCATTTTTACCCTATGCGCAACAAATTATAGAAACCCTAGAAACCGGGCTCAGCGCAGTCAAGGGACAGGGGGCAGAAGCAGAAGGATTACTGCGGATAACAATGCCCGGCTCCTTTGGACGGATGTATATTATTCCATCCCTGGCCGACTTTCACGCCCGCTATCCGCACGTCAGCCTTGATTTAAGACTCTCAGATGAAGTTCTGGATGTGGTCGAAGGGGCCTACGACCTGATTATCCGCAATGCTCCCCTGGCCGACAGTAGTCTAATTGTGCGCAAGTTAGCCTCTGATCGACGTATTCTTGTGGCATCTCCCGCCTATCTCAAACAATATGGAACACCCTCAACACCTGACGATCTCACACAGCATCAATGTGGCTCGCTCGCTGAAAACAATCGATGGACGTTTGAAAACGGCCAGGTGATCAGTGTTCCACGCTCATTTATAGTCAATGACGGGGAAGCCCTTCGAAAAATGATTGAACAGGGCATGGGGATTGGCATAAAGTCAGTTTGGAACGCCAGCAAGAGTTTAAAGTCGGGGCAACTTATCGAAGTGTTACCAGAGTTTCCACTGGCTATCGATGTCTCTCTATGGCTGCTCTATCCAAGTCGTCGCATCATTGCCCCTAAAGTTCATGCCATGATTAATTTCCTGCTCGAAAGGTTTCAGCCGGTGCCGCCATGGGAGTGCTAGCTCAGTTTCTATTGATTTAGCCCAAGCTCTCTTTGTTTCTTTTTGGTTAATCCCAATGACACAAGATGGTGGGACTCTTTCAGATAGTCTTTTAGCTGTTCGTCCTCAAGCACTTTATACTGCTGTATCCATTTCATACCACGGGATGCCATATAGGGAGCAGGTCTAAAACCAGGTTCCTCTCGTAAGAGTTCAAAATTCAAATCTGACACTTTAAAGGTAAAGGCCGGCTGATCATTTTTGGCCCAGCCGCCGATGGCAAATACTTTGCCTCCCACTTTCCACACATGGGATTCTCCCCACTGCATCACATAGGATGTTGCCGGTAACGAACTACAAAAATCATTAAATTCGTCGTAGGTCATACAGAGTGTTCTCCTGACTTATAACGGGTTAGCCCACTGCGCCGTTAAAAACCCCAGCTCAAGCATAACCGTTTGAGAGTCGTCAGCATGTGGGGCCACTGGCCCATCAGCCTATGCATGGTTTATTGACACCTATGACATCAACGTGTCGAAAGTAACAGTTGCAAACCAAAAGATTTGCTAATCATTTATGCATGGTTTTTGACAAAAATATTCGGCGATTTAGGGTGTATCAATTTTGGCAAAAACCGTTCCTTATTTGGAGAGTGCAATGCTGGATCAAATCCCAAAGTTCTTCGACCATCGCCGTCCCTGGCCCATCATCACGCTAACGGGACTATTTCTGTTGCTTGTGGCACAGCCTGGTCTGGCCCAGGATGAGGCTGTTACTGGCGCTGATGTCATTTTTCAGCCCATTGTCAGTGTTATGTCCACCCTGCTGTTTTTTAAGATTGGCGGGGAGAATGGGTTTCCATTTATCGTACTGTGGCTATTTGTCGCCGCAATCTTCTTTACCCTGCGGATGGGGTTTATTAACCTGCGCGGTTTTAAACACGCCATTGATGTAGTGCGAGGAAAATTTGACGATCCCCACGATGAAGGGGAAGTATCGCACTTTCAGGCATTGGCAACAGCTGTCTCTGGGACAGTGGGGCTTGGTAACATTGCAGGTGTGGCGGTAGCCATTCAGCTGGGGGGACCGGGGGCCATGTTCTGGCTCACCCTGGCTGGTTTTTGTGGCATGGTGACCAAGTTCACCGAATGCTCTCTGGCGGTAAAGTACCGTCGCATTATGCCGGATGGTACGGTGCTGGGGGGACCGATGTATTATCTCACCCGAGGCCTATCTCCCAAAGGCATGGGACCGTTAGGAAAGGGCTTGGCCGTCCTCTTTTGTATCCTCTGTCTGGGAGGTAGTCTGGGCGGAGCCAATATGTTCCAGTCAAATCAGGCCTATGCCGCCATGGCTGGACTCTTTCCCGGATTGCCCGCCTGGGTCTTTGGGTTAATTCTGGCAGGGTTAGCAGCCTTTGTAATTATCGGCGGTATTCGGCGGATTGGGGCCGTAGCCGAGAAACTTGTGCCAGCTATGGCCGCTATTTATGCGAGCGCATGTCTTTTTGTCATCTTTAGCAATATTTCTGAGGTGCCCGCCGCCATTGGCACCATTGTTAGCGAGGCCTTTGCACCAACAGCTGTGGCTGGAGGTATTGTGGGCGTCATGGTACAAGGGATTCGCCGTAGTTCCTTTTCCAACGAGGCCGGTGTAGGCTCTGCCGCCATTGCCCATTCCGCCGCCCGCACCGATGAGCACATTCGCGAAGGTATTGTGGCCTTACTAGAGCCCTTTATCGACACAATTGTCATCTGTAATATGACTGCGATCGCCATTGTGATCACCGGCGTTTATCAAGATACCGGCGAAAGTCTGAGCGGCGTAGCCATGACCTCTAGCGCATTTGCCTCCGTCATTGGCTGGTTCCCAGTGATATTGAGTGTCGCAGTATGCCTATTTGCCTTTTCCACCATTATCTCCTGGAGTTATTACGGCATCCAGGCATGGACCTATTTATTTGGCGAAGGCAGCACGCTGGTGTTCAAAATCATTTACGTCACCTGCACCTTCCTGGGCACCCTTACCAGTCTGGGCCTAATCATTGACTTTAGTGACCTAATGTTGCTGGGGATGGCCTTCCCCAACCTGATCGGGTGCTACATCCTGTCCAATGAGCTGGCCGGAGACTTAAAGGACTATTGGCAACGCCTGAATTCTGGGCAAATGCCCACATATGCTGAACTAGCAGAGAGCTGATTGATTGAGTCTTGTCTTTGGGCAACTACAGACAAGACTCAGCCGTAGCCGACTGCTCTTGTTGTTCCTTTTGAAGGATAAACTGACGACGACGGCTGGGGGGCAGGGAGTGATAATCACCATAGCTATTGCTAAACTGCCAAAATTTCTGCCAAATCGTCTTCAAAGCAGCAGGTGGGCGAGTATATGCGGCAGTCGCATCAATTTCAGAAGAGTAGTTAATTATCGTAAAAATCATGATTAGTGTCCTTTAACTGATTTTGTCCGATACACCTTGATCTTAGGAAACCCAAATAAAGACAACAACCGCTAGGATCGATAGGCTCTATGAAAAAAATCAATAGTGCACAGTCACAGTCATTTGTTCTGGCAACATATCTGTATATCAGGAAGCTCCTGAGCAGTTAGCCAGATGAGGCTTGGCGGGTTTATCGTTTACCTACAAACGCCGCCTCTTCGAAGTAGTTCAATTTTCCCCAAGAAGTTTCTAGCCCAACAGAGGCAGTTGAAAGAAATTAGTTACAGAACAGTTCGCCCTATACACACTGTTCCCATATAAATTGGCGATAACTGTGCATGGTGACAATCAGCCAAACTACCAGCGCATTTTTGTCTAATGGGGTTGAGGATAAATCGCTATACGGCGACAAGTATGTTCTTTTTCCCAATCCAACAGATGGTCACTGGATAGCTGGAATCTTTGGCGAATCAGAGCCACCTGCCACAGATGAGAATCGTGCAATTCTCAAGTCTGCTGCTTCCATGCGTTCCTGGGACGGAGAGTAGTTTTACGATTTTCTGTTATCCACGCTCCCCTAGCCTCCAATTCT
>JBCCJR010000325.1:0-6240 GCA_039045805.1 Cyanobacteria bacterium P01_C01_bin.118 | reverse complement strand
TGGTGGGCTACAGCTTAGCCATTGTGTCTGACATTTTTGATGGCATTATTGCTCGACGGCTGGGGGTAAGTACTCCGCGACTGCGACAGGCGGACAGCTGGGCGGATATTTGTCTTTTTCTGGTGATAGCTGCTGGTACCTGGTTGGTTTATCCAGAGGTGATTTTGGCGTTTCGGGTCCCATTGCTGATTGCGCTATTGGCTCAGCTCAGTCTGTTTGGTCTTAGTCTGGCAAAGTTTCAGAAAATGCCGAGCTTTCATACCTATACGGCTAAAGCTTGGGGGTTAGCTTTACTCACGGCGACAATTAGTTTGTTTGGGTTTGGGGTGGCTGGGCCATTGTGGGGGGCAATTGTGCTCTGTCTGCTCAACACCATCGAAGAAATTCTTATGACTCTAATGCTGGATGAGTGGCACTGTGATGTGCTCAGTATCTTTCATGCCTGGGAATTACGTACACAAACAGGCGAGTTCTTATAGTTATGAGCCTTTGGAGCTCACTAGAATGGATCCCGTAGAATGGAGCTAACGTTCTTAAAAGGGCCTATGTCCTTATTACATCCGCCAGTTTCTACAGATGTTTGGACTCCAATCCTTTGGGATGATTTCATTCAACTTATCGAGCAGCCTGATCATCGGCACCATAGGGCCTATTACCACAATGGCCAAATGAGGATTGAAACTATGCCTACGGGGTCAGATCATGCCAGGGAGCATGCAATTTTGTTGCTACTACTGGGGTTATTTGGCATGGTGATGGGTATCCCGCTGGATCCTCGGGATGCTTGTTCTTATCGCAAGCCGGGCAGTGATGAGTTTCAGCCGGATATCTCCTATTACATCGGTGCGAATGTGAACTGTATTCCGAAGGGTACGCGCATTATTGATTTGGATGAGCACCCTAAGCCGGATCTGGTAATTGAGATTTCTGATACTACACTGGCGGATGATAAGGGAGAAAAACGTCTCCAGTATGAGGCGCTGCGCATACCTGAATATTGGATTTGGGATGTGAAAAAGAGTCAGCTAATTGCATTTAGTATTGCTCCAGACGGGAGCAGTAAGCGTATTGATACATCCAAGGTATTGCCTGATTTGCGCTTGAGTTTGATCGAGGCAGCTTTGCGCCGTGTTGATGGGGCGGATCAGTCTGCTATCGGCACATGGTTTATGGAGAAAATTCGTTAAATCACCTAGTGCAGGTTGGATTGTTCGCTCACTGGTCGAGATGAATGGCATCGACGTTTTTTAACAAAGAAGCCTTGGTTACTGCCTGCTTATTTCAGTTCTAAGGCATCCAGTTCATCATAAAGACTTAGCGTAGAATGCCTTCGGCTATGACCACTACACCGTTGCATATTCCTCAGTCAGACCCGCCAAGACCCGCGTCGGAAATTTTGCCGACCATGTATGACCTGCCGAGCGAAAACCCTGAGGAATCCGGTTTGCCCGACGAATTTCATGATCATCAGCCTGAGCTGCTAAGCATTACATTAAAGCTGGCTGACTACAGCGCCAATAATTACTTCACCGGTAAAAATCTTAATCTCTACTACGATGTGCGCCATCCTAACTGGTACAAGCGACCAGATTGGTTTCTATTGGTGGGTGTACCGCGCCTATATGAAAATAAGGATATGCGTCTGAGCTATGTTGTCTGGCAGGAAGGCGTTCATCCCTATGTAGTTGTAGAGTTGCTTTCTCCAGATACACGCAAGGAGGACTTGGGAGAAGTGCAGCCTCCACTAGGTTCTCCCCCTGCTAAATGGGCAGTGTATGAACAGATTTTGCGGGTGCCCTATTACATTGCCTTTGATCGCTATACCGATGAGTTTCGAGCCTTTAAGCTCAATGCCGGTAGCTATGAAATTCTATCGTTGCCAGAGGGGCGTCTATGGATGCCGGAACTAAAAATTGGGTTAGGGCTATGGCAAGGAAGCTATAAACAGGTGGAACGTCTGTGGTTGCGTTGGTATGATTCTTCAGGAGATTGGCTGCCGACACCTGATGAACAGATTGAGCGTGAGCGGCAGCGAGCTAACTGTGCAGAATCAGAGCTGGCTCAACTGAAGAACCTGCTACAAGCTAAGGGCATCGATCCCGCTGAGCTGTAGAATCGTCAATATTTACGAATGACTGACAAGCAGCGCGGCTGTAAATAGGCAAAACGTGACAAGTCCTAAGGCCCAAATTAATTCATAAATGGCATAGTTTACATTCTCTGGATACGTAGCGCTACGGCGACTACGCTCGGTATCTGGCATTAGAGTCATAGGTCTGATAATGAGGTACGGGATGGTTTCAAGAGATCAGTGTAGGCATGCATTTTTGGGGATCATTACCCACTCTAGAAAAATTCATCTTCCCTGCTTAAAGTTAATGAATTTGCAATATCTGTTTATGAAACCACTGCATACATTCAGTGGTTTGCTGTGCCCATAGCTGTTAATTCTGATAGTTTTTAATGATCACGTGTGGCGTGAACTATGGGCACCAAGCTACATCTATAAAAATTCGTCTAGGATGACGGATATTGTGTTGCGCCTGACTGATGGTTTTAGACCTGCCTCGTTTTTATCGTGCTGTTAATCCAAGCCGTCCACTGCGATTAGTACAAGTTGAGGATCGGCAATATTACATTGACTTTTCGTCGGTGCGGGGTGGCGATATTGTACGGGAGCTGGAGCGTACGGTTGCGTTACTGTCACCGGATGAGGCGACGACTCAGTTGTTTACTGGCAATATTGGCTGTGGTAAGTCAACGGAGCTGCTGCGGTTAAAGGCGCAGCTAGAACAACAGGGATTCCATGTGGTGTATTTTGAGTCGGACCGCGACTTGGAAATGGCGGATGTGGATATCAGTGATATTCTGCTGATGATTGCCCATCAGGTGGTGGAGAGTTTAGAAAATGATGGAGTGAGGCTAAAGCCGTCAGCCTTGGTGAGTTTGTTTCGTAACCTGGCGGAGACATTGCAAACGCCGATGGAAATTGCCGATGTGAGTTTTTCGGTTGGGATTGCAGCGCTTACGGCTAGAGCTAAGGAAAGTCCTGAAATGCGTAGTCGGATGCGTCAGTATTTGGAGCCCCGGACCAAGACGATTATTGATGCGATTAATGAAGAGCTTTTGGAGGTTGCGATCGCAGCTCTTCGCACCCAGGGTAAAAAGGGACTGGTAGTGATTGTCGATAATCTTGACCGCATCGATCCAGTGGAGCGTGCTAACGGTCGCACCCAGTCCGAATATCTCTTTATCGATCGAGGAGAACAGCTCAAACGGCTGAACTGTCATGTGGTTTATACCATTCCCCTGACCTTGGTGTTTTCCGACGACTTACCGCGACTATCTAACCGATTTGGCGTGTCTCCTAAGGTGTTGCCCATGGTGCCCGTAATCCAGCGGGGTGGGGCCACTTCAGAAGCAGGTCTGGCCCTGTTACAACAGATGGTATTGGCCCGTGCTTTTCCAGATAAAAACTATAACGAACGGGTGGAACACATTAATGACATTTTTGAAAATATTGAGGTATTAAATCGTCTCTGCCGTTTGAGCGGTGGTCATATGCGCAATTTGATGAGGCTACTCTATGGCTGTCTGCAAAAGGGAGATCCCCCGATCCAATCCACCATCCTTGAAGCCGTGATTAGAGATGAGCGAGACTCTCTAATGGCCCTGATTGATGAGGGAGAATGGCAGCTAATGTTTAAGGCCATCAGCGCTCCTGACACCCAGGGTAATGAAGCCTATAGTTTGTTGTTGCGGAGTTTGTTTCTCTATGAATACCGTGATAATGGTGGCCGCTGGTTTGATTTAAACCCGGTGTTAAAAGAAACAAACCGCTATAAGAATTGGCTAGCCGATCATGAGTCTATGCAGAAGTGAGATGTTTGTTGAATAGGGGAGGTAGGGGAAGTAAGGGAGGCAAGATAATGCCTTACATACGAACTAACCCCCTTATAAAACACAATATTCCCTTTTTTGCTTCCCCCTCTCCCCCTCCTCTCCCTCCCCCCTCCTCATGTACCAGGCTGATCTCCCCGAAATTGTTACCCATAACCAGACAGCCCTGGATAACCTACAGCGGGCGCTGACCCTGGGTAGGGGACAATTTTCCTTAATTTTGGTGCGGTCCAATTATCAACGGCTGACTCGGTTATTGCTAACTCAGCTGGTGGAAAATCAGGATTTTCAGCTGGTGGAGTTGTCGGTAGCCGATCAGTCACTGGCTGAAGCCATTATCCGTCGCCAACCGTCTCAGCCGCCAGCAGTGGTGATGGTGACTGGGTTTGAGCAGATGGAACAGCTGCATGATTTTTTTAAGGCAGCCAATGTGGGACGAAATGCTTTGCTAGCGAAGTTCCCCTACCCAGTTGTATTTTGGATGACGGATCAGGTGCTGCAAACATTTACGGTGGCTGCCGCCGATCTAAAGAGTTTTTCGGCAGTCCCGATTCGGGTAGACTATCCGGTTCAAGCATTGGTGGAATCGCTGCATCGAGCGGCCAGTGAACTATTTACTTATATTCTCGACGAGTCTCAGTTTTTGGAGTACGTGGCTCCTGAATTGCCGGGTTTAAGTGCTCATCTAAAGCTACTGACAGAGCAGGAACTACCGTTTGCGATCGCAGACCTCCACCAGGTTCAGTTAGATGGCGCTCTACAGGCCAGCCTGACATTTCTCCAGGGACGTCAGGCCCATACCCCCGGACGCTTAAAGGTGGCCAGGGAATATTACGAACAGAGTTTAGACTACTGGGTAACCACAGATAAAACCGTCGAAGATACCAGCGATCAGCGGGCAGTGCTGCTGTTGCATCTGGGACTGTGGTGGCAAAAACATGCTGAATTGCAACGCTCCACCTATTCTGCTTCTTGCCGACAGGCGCAGCGATTCTATGAGCGTTTTCTCAAGGTGCTGCGGCAGCAAAACCGTCGCGATCGCCTAGGTGTCTTTCTGCATATGCTAGCTGAAGTGCTGCAGGATTTAGAGGACTGGGATGCCCTCGCCACATTGGCAACGGAAGGCATTGAGCTGCATCAAGCAAACCCAGTGAGGCTAGCTCGTGACTATGGTTATCTGGCAGAAGCTGCCCTAGCCCAGGAGGACTGGATTAAAGCTAAAACCCTCGCTACTAAAGCGCTCAACCTACTGGCGCAGGCCGTCAAAAGTACTCAGGCGACCGGAGAAACAATTTCTGATGTCGCAGCGACAATCAGTCAGGTATCACCCCAGGCCGTTGTGCTGGCACTGCGTTACCATCAGGGTCGGTATTACTTTCTCCGAGGACAGGCTAACCTGCAACAGGGTCATGACCCGCTATTTGACGATGCCTTAAACGATCTGGAAAATGCTCGGCAAAGAACAGAACCTCGCCATGATTTTGCACTGTATCGCAATATTCTGAGCAATTTGCAGGATCTGTACTTTATCAAGCAGCGCTATCTAGATGCCTTTGCCATCAAAAAAGAACAACGCCAGTTGGAAAATCTAATGGGACTGCGGGCTTTTATTGGAGCCAGTGCTATTCAACCCTACCGCTCCGCAGGATCAGAAATTTCTTCTGTAGAAATGCGAGCCTCGGGACGACAGCAGGCAGTCGATCATTTGGTCGGGCGATTGATGCAGCCTCGACATACCTTGGTAATTATCCACGGTCAGTCGGGGGTGGGTAAAAGTTCGTTGCTCAGCAGTGGTTTGGTGCCTGCCCTCAAACAGGCTACCTCCGAAGGGCGGACCACATTGCCACTGCTGGTACGCAACTATCTGAGCTGGGAGGTATCAATTCTTCAGGCACTGCAGCGGGTCACCCTATCTCAACCATTTGCTGCCCCCAACTATAAGGTGTCATTTCCTCCCATTACGGCGGAGAATTTACTGGCGTATCTGAGTCAACAGGCCCAGGAACGTTATCAACAGATTGTGTTGCTTTTTGATCAGTTTGAAGAGTTTTTCTTTGAACGACCTGGTGTAGAACAGCGACGGTCCCTTTATTATTTTTTACGAGATTGTCTCAATTTACCCTATCTCAAAGTAGTGCTGTCTCTGCGGGATGACTACTTGCACTACTTGATGGAATGGGAACGGCTGGCATCCCTTGATTTTGATATTCTCAGTCGAGATGTGCGGTATTACCTCGGTAATTTTAACCGACAGGAATGTGAGGCCGTGATTCGACAGCTAACGGAGAACGCTCAGTTTTATCTGGAAGAAGATCTAATTACAACGCTAGTGGCTGATCT
>JBCCJR010000324.1:0-6247 GCA_039045805.1 Cyanobacteria bacterium P01_C01_bin.118 | reverse complement strand
CTGTGCCTTGGGGCTTGGGACAGTATGTGCTGGTGTCTGATGCTAAAACGTTGGGTCCTGTAGAAACCTCGATTGAAGACACTGGGGAGAAATCAGTCCAGGAACCTTCGAGTCCAAATCAGTTGAAAGTCCAGGTAGCTTTAAATCCTGTAGTTCAAGCTGCGCAGCAAGGGTGGGCCTGGATTGCCCAGATCCCTCCCCATCAGCTCCATCGGACAGTGCCCCGAGCCACTGATATTTTCTGGACGATGGCATTAGTGGTTCCTGGGGTGGTCGCTGGGGGGCAACTCTTAAATTTGAGCCGGAGTGGGAGCACATGGCCTAAGCAATGGTTAAAAATTCAATTGATTTCAACCGTTGGTGGGCAGTTGAAACTATGGCAGGTGGGGGTACGTGAACTGGTGCGCTGGGGGGTGCCTATCGGTATTGTGGCGGGTGCAGTTTTGGTTACCCAAGTTTCACTGGGGATATTGACACCGGCAGTGGTGGGTTTGTTGGCAATGTTGGAAGGTGTCATGGCGCTAGCCCCTAGACAGCTTCCATGGCATGACCGTATTGCTAAGACCCGAGTGATTATGAAATCAGCTGGCTACTTGCCGATTTCAAGGGAGCCTTTAGCTTATTTATTACCGATTACGGGAGATTTCTTATCCAATGGTGCCGAGAGCAAGGGCATTCAGCTTTATGGAGAGGCTGCCGATGAAGATGATTGGTGGCTAACCGAAGCTGAGGGTAATCTGACCTCGGTGGTATTAGCGCCTAAAAACTCACAGACGTTTGATACAGGCAGTAGTTTAATTCTGTCTGAACGATCTGCTTTGCCAGGCGGCAAACGTTGGTGGATATTGGCGAGTGGTATGTTACTGGCCTGTGTTGCTGGGTTTGCTGTGGGGCGTGGCACCCGACCTGACGTCAGAGTACAGACGGGAGAGGACGTTTTTTTGCAAACGGCTCAGAAATTAGCTGCCCAGCCTGGGGGCGATTATCGGGCAGCGATTTTGATGCTGGCCCAGGTGGAGGACCCGCGTACAGCTCAGTATTTGACCGATTTATTAAGTCAAAGCTCCCAACCCGATATGCTGGCGACAATTCAGCAGGCGCTGGTAAGCCAGGGATTGGATAGTTTATCGCCGTTGCTGGCTCTGAATCGAATGCTTGAGAATGAGCTACAGCAATCACTGTCTGCGGACGATCGTCAAATTCGGTTGGATCAGCGCCATATGGTGCAAGGAGCGATCGCAAAACTGCTTACGATTCATAGCAATCAGCTGGCAGGGGTTTCTCTAGAGCGGGTCAACCTTGGTTTTTATCGTGACTCGGACCGAGTCTTTCGGTTGATTCAACCTGGTTTGCGAGCAGCGGGGAGCCATTGGCAGGGAGCCAATTTAAATCAAGCAAATTTAGCAGGTGCCAGTTTTTTTGATGTGGGCAATGATGGTGTGGCTAACTCCTTTGATGATCGCATTAGTGATTTGACTGGGACGAACTTGGTGGGGGCCAGCTTAGAAAAGGCCAACCTACAGGGAGGGCAATTGGGGAATGCAAATCTCAGACGCACCAACCTGACGGATGCTAACTTGACCTATGGCAATTTAGAGCAGGCCCAGCTGACCAATGCTCGTCTGGTTAACGTTACGGCTGTACAGAGCTACTGGCAGGGGAGCAACTTGGTGGGAGCCGATTTGACCCAGGCCCAGTTTAATAGGGCTGATCTTAGCCAGGCCCGGCTGAATCGGATTGAAGCATCCCACAGTAGTTGGCAGCAGGCTACACTGGCTCAATCTGACTGGGTGGGGGCCAATTTAGTGGGTGCAGATTTTAGCCAGGCCAGCTTGTCTGGAGCTAATTTTCAAGGGGCTAATCTGGACAGCGCAAATTTATACCGGGCCGATTTGCGACAGGCGAATTTACGCGAGGCAGATTTGAGACAGACTCATTTAATCGGGGCAAATCTAGCCGATGCAGATCTGGCTGGGGCGATTTTCCATGATGGCACTGGCGCAGGCGATAGCTTTATTACCCCAAATGCCCAGCTAAGTTCTGACAACCATTTGCAGGGAGTTAATTTTAGCCGGGTGCGAAATTTGGATGGTCGCCAGCTAAACTACATTTGTGCCCAGGGAGGGATTCATCCTGCCTGCCAGGCTCCTCAAAATAGTGGATAACCTATGCAACGAACTCGGTTGAGCACCTTAATCGATCAAATTGGTCAGCGTTTTGGCCAGTGGGTGTTTAATCCCTGGCGGCGAATTTCTCTGGCGGTGATTTGTCTGTTGTTTGGTAATTTCTTTGCAACGGCAATTTCTGCAACAGCAGGGCAAACGGCAGAGATTGATATTTTGATTGCGGCCATTTTGGTGGGGATGGTTGAGCTAATCAGCTGGCTTCATCATCGTTCTCGCGCTAATGATCAGCGTACGGTATTGCCAGAAATGCTTAACTCATTCAAGTTAGGCATGGTTTATGGCTTGTTTGTTGAGGCGTTTAAGCTCGGTAGCTGATGTTGTCGAGTGTATCGTTTGGTTAAGCTGGAGAGCCTGTGTCTCAATGGCTTGCCAGTTTTGGTGGCGCACATATTCATCTATAAATAAGCCACTGGAAATACCGACGGCAGTGGCTCCAGCGGTTAGTAGGTCAACGGCGTTTTTAGTGGTCACTCCCCCCGATGGAATTAAGGGGATATGGCCCATGGGACCTTGCAAGCATTGAAGATAGGTAGCGCCTTTTAAGGCTTTGATGGGGAATATCTTTACGCTGGTGGCACCCGCTTGCCAGGCGGTCAAGATTTCGGTAGGCGTCATGGCTCCTGCCACGGTGGGAATATGGACAGTACGACCGTGGTTGAGCAGGGTTAATGACGTGTGTGGACTAAAACAAAACTGCGCACCAGTTGCGATCGCAATCCGCAGCTCTTCTTCTGTCAGAATAGTGCCGACGCCAACGGTGCAATGGGGAACAGCCTTTTGAATAGCCTGTAGCAGTGCCACAGGCTGATAGCTATTCCACGTTACTTCAAGTAAATGAATGCCGCCTGCAGCAGCAGCAATTGCCATATTCAAACCACTTTCCACCGTTGTTGCTCGAATTACTGCAATCACCCTATGTGTCTGTAAGGTCTTTAGCCAGCGCTGTTGATATTCAACCGATGGGGACACATGGGGACGATGCTGAACTGAGGAATGTAGTGCTGTCATAACCTGAAGTGGGGCAGTCGTAACGCTTATTGTGCAGTTGTTCTTTATGTTTGCCCAAACCTCTTAGGCTTTTAGACCAATTTGCAATACATAAATTGTTGCTTTGGTAAGCAGTGCTAAAAAATCCACCATCTATGTAACAAAACAGTCAACTATCCCCTGGCTGAATTAATACGAAAGCACAGTGCAGTGTCAAAGCTAAAAATTGGGGTGGCGAGTAAGGCGCAAGAGCAAAACAAAAGCCGCAGACAAACCTGCGGCTTTAGACGTCAAACTTTTAAGAAGTGAGACTGAGAAACGCTTGCTGATAATTTAGGCAATGCTAGCCATACTGACGTTGTTTTCAATTAGCAGTCGCTGTAGCTCATCAGCATCAACCGTCTCTTTATCAACTAGCATGTCGGCTAACTGATCAAGCACCTTGCGGTTTTCAACCAACACCTGTTTGGCTCTGCTGTAAGCAACATCCACAAGGCCACGGACTTCCTCATCAATTACAGATGCGGTCTCCTCAGAGAAATCACGCTCAGTGGCAATGTCACGACCTAGAAAAGGATTACCTTGTTGGCGACCAAGAGCAACAGGACCAAGCTTGTCACTCATACCAAACCGAGTAATCATCTGGCGTGCTACACGAGCAACCTGCTGCAGGTCATTAGAAGCACCAGTGGTAACCTCTTCATCACCAAAGACAATTTCCTCAGCTAGGCGACCACCCAGGGCAACAGCCATTTGGTTCTTAAGATAAGAACGAGAATAGAGACCAGACTCTAAGCGCTCTTCACTGGGGGTAAACCAAGTCAAACCGCCAGCCTGACCGCGAGGGATGATGCTAATCTTCTGAACCGGGTCATAGTCAGGCATCAATGCACCAACCAAAGCGTGCCCCGCTTCGTGATAAGCAACTAGAGACTTGCGCTTCTCACTCATCACGCGATCCTTTTTCTCAGGGCCAGCCAGAACGCGATCAATCGCATCGTTGACTTCGTCCATGGAGATTTCGGTCAAGTTGCGTCGAGCGGCTAAAATCGCTGCCTCGTTGAGCAAGTTGGATAAATCTGCACCGGTAAATCCAGGAGTACGGCGAGCAATTTTCTCTAGATCGACATCTTTACTAAAGGTCTTACCACGAGAATGAACCTTAAGAATTTCCAGACGACCAGAGTAATCGGGACGATCCACTACCACCTGGCGGTCAAAACGACCGGGACGTAAAAGGGCTGCGTCTAACACATCGGGACGGTTAGTGGCCGCGATGATGATGATGCCAGTGTTGCCTTCAAAACCATCCATTTCGGTGAGCAGCTGGTTTAGCGTCTGCTCACGCTCGTCGTTACCACCACCTAGACCGGCACCGCGCTGACGACCAACGGCATCAATCTCATCAATAAAGACAATACAAGGGGCGTTGCTTTTGGCTTGTTCAAATAAGTCGCGGACACGAGACGCACCCACACCTACAAACATCTCTACAAACTCAGAGCCGGAAATCGAGAAGAATGGTACTCCCGCTTCACCTGCGACGGCTTTAGCCAACAGTGTTTTACCTGTACCAGGAGGTCCCACCAGCAATACGCCCTTAGGAATCTTGGCACCAACGGCTGTAAATCGGTCAGCATTCTTTAAGAAGTCAACAACTTCGGTCAGTTCCAGCTTGGCTTGATCAATACCGGCTACATCTCCAAAAGTAACCTGAGTCTGAGGTTCCATTTGGACGCGAGCTTTGGACTTACCAAAGTTCATCGCCTGGCTGCCAGGACCATTTTGGGCTCTGCGGAGGACAAAAAAGAGTACAACCAGCAACAAAATTGGAATCAACAGAGTGCTGAGAACCTGCAGTAGTCGGTTTTCCTCAGCCTGGCGCTGAACTTCGATATCTACAGAGTTGTCAGTCAGGATATCAACTAGGCCAGGGTCACTGGGCAAATTAACGACGATGCGGCGTTCTTCACCAGTGGGGTCAGGGAACTTGGCTTGAGTGCGATCGGCACTGATGTAAACCTTTTCAATGGAGCCATTTTCAACTTCATTGACAAAGCGGCTATAGCGCCATGATTCAACCTCAATGCGGGGTTGCTCAAAGAATGCAGTTGCCAGTGCGATGACGACAACCACCAATAATACGTAGAGTCCTGCGTTTCTCCAGCGCTTATTCACAGGGAGTAAGCCTCCTAAAAGTTTGTATGTTCAGCAATGTCAGCGAGCTTGCCGAGCTGAGAGTTGTTAACTTATGTTAACGCATTTCAGGATTCTGCATCGGATGCTGAATGCAGCAGCTTTACTCGCGCATCGAAGGACGGTTAAATATTTGCCTGAGCGAGCTTAGACCTTCGTGGGTAGAACTATAGTTTAGTTTAATATTCCCAAGCAGAACTGTGTGGATTGGCAATATACCTACGACACAGTTGCTATAAGCTAAGCATTCAAATTGGTTAATGAGTTTTGAGGACCAAGGTGTGTCAGTGATGGCCTTGTTATGCAGGGCTTTAAGTAATCGAGTGCGAGCGATACCTGGCAGTAAACCAGTTGAAAGAGGGGGTGTGTACCAGTGGTTAGCTCGATATCCCCATAGATTACCAGTACTGGTTTCTAGCCATTCGTCAGCATCATTTATCAAGATGGCATCACGGGCTCCGTGGGTTTTAGCGGCTTGCATGGCTAGCCAGCAAGGGAGATAGTTGCCGGTTTTGTACTTATGCAAACTACGCCGATATTGGCAACCCTGGGCAACCCAGACGGTTACCCCTTCGTGTTGCTGCTGTGTGAGATTTGGAGGGAGTGAGCGTCCGGTGATTAATTCACTCCCATCTGTCAGAACCGCCAGACGTAAAACTGGGTATAGCTCCATCAGTGTTTGGCAGCCTGTTGTGATGCTTTGCCAGTTTGGGGTGGGCCATTGGAATGTTTGGAGCGATTGAGAGATGCGATCGCAGTGCATCTCCCAATCCGTTAATGGATGCGCCAAATCTTTCTCATAAACCCGTATCGTTGTGAACACGCTAGCTCCATAGGCCAAAGCAGGATGATTCGGTGAGATCGCGAGTTGATCGCTT
>JBCCJR010000323.1:0-6250 GCA_039045805.1 Cyanobacteria bacterium P01_C01_bin.118 | reverse complement strand
ATTGGGAAAAACCTGGCATTTCTTTTTCCCGGCATGGTGGTTGAGGATTATTACACTTTCCGCATTACGCGTAACGCTGATGTGTCCGTCGAGGAGGAGGATGCGGATGATTTAATGTTAGCCCTGGAACAGGAACTGCGAAAACGTCGTTTAGGCGGTTCTCTGGTCCGAATGGAGCTACAGGCAGATACCTCTCCCGAAGTACGCGCCACATTACTGACGGAGATGAACTTAACAGAAGACGATATTTATGACGTAACCGGTCTGGTGGGGCTAGGCGATCTAATGACCCTGGTGGGCCTGCCCCTGCCAGAACACAAAGATCCAGATTGGTCAGCCATTGTCCCCTCTCCCTGGAATCGTCTGAATCTGGACGAAGGTGATGGTGAAGGCGACGACGTATTTTCGATCATTCGTCGTCGCGATCGCCTAGTTCATCATCCCTACATATCCTTTTCAGCCACGGTGCAACAGTTTATTACTCAAGCGGCGGCTGACCCAGATGTGCTCACTATCAAGATGACCCTGTATCGCACATCAGGAGATTCTCCCATTATCAATGATCTAATTTCAGCCGCTGAAAATGGCAAACAGGTTGTTGCCTTAGTAGAGCTAAAGGCCAGATTTGATGAGGAAAACAATATCAACTGGGCTCGTACTCTCGAAAAAGCAGGTGTCCATGTTGTCTATGGTTTAGTGGGTTTAAAGACCCACACTAAAGTGGCGCTGGTGGTCCGTAAAGAGCACGACAGCATTCGCCGCTATGTCCATATCGGTACCGGCAACTATAACCCTAAGACTGCCCGCATCTATACCGACCTGGGATTGTTGAGCTGTCGAGAAGAACTGGGGGCAGACCTGACCGATCTATTTAATTTCCTCACGGGCTACTCCCGCCAAAAAGCCTATCGCCAGCTATTGATCGCCCCCATTACACTACGGGAACGGATGCTGGCCTTGATTAAACAGGAGATGAGCTACGGCACCAAAGGTCGCATTATTGCCAAAATGAACTCCCTGGTGGACCCCAAAATTATTCAAACGCTGTATCAGGCTTCCCAGGCTGGGGTAAGCATTGATCTGATGATTCGAGGCATCTGCTGTCTCACCCCTGGGGTAAAGGGCGTCAGCGAGAATATTCGCGTCGTTAGCATTATTGGTCGCTTCCTGGAACACTCTCGCATCTTTTATTTTCATAACGGGGGTAACGAGCAGTTTTATATCGGCAGTGCTGATTGGATGCCTCGCAACCTGGATCGTCGAGTGGAAGCGGTTACACCGATATTAGCCACCCATTTACGCCGCAGCCTGACTAATCTTTTGAACATATGCTTGAGCGATAATCGTCAAGCATGGGAAATGCAGTCGGATGGGACCTACGTGCAACGTCACCCCAAGGCCAATGAACCTGAAAGAAGCACCCACCACCAACTGATGCAACAAGCTCAGGGTAAGCAGGGCTATTAGCCCTTTACAGTATTAGAAAAAAGCAGTCGCGAGCCTTTTACTCCAAGGATTTCAATAAAAATCACAGGGGTTAAAGTGCCGCTGGCAATCGATATTTTCTATTAAGACTCTTGTTTCCTACAAGAAAACTCAGCAAACAACTTGAATGAACTTGGTGGGCATAAATAATAATGATCCCACCACAAAGACGTATTTTTTTCAGCAAAACTGCTGATGAATATTGAGCCAAAAGGTACGGTTCATGGAGTGATCGTTTGTTACAAATGATCCATACCTTTACGTAGACCAATTTTATTTTTATAGCGTTTATGAAGGTGACCCAGACATTGTTCAAAGGATTGAATGCTCTGCACTCCGTACATTTACACCAAGCGTGGCATAATGTGGGCACGAGTTACGTATGTATCCGGAAGGGGCATCAATTGCAACATCAAATTTTTAAACTGTATTTATATAAATCAACACCCTTAAAGATATGAATTTTCGACCAGTTTGTAGGGAAATACTTGCACTTTTCTAACAACTGATTGAAATTGGTCAATATAGCAAGGCAAGCACATTGTTTCTAACCATGTTCCCATTGGCTGTTAACGTCAGCTTGAAAGAACTTACAGAGAAATACGGTTTGCATTCCCAGGGTAATTGAAATTCGATTTCTGTTTAGGTGTGTCTACTCAATTGATAATTACTTCTCAACTTTATTTATATCAAGAGAGTGCGAAGCAAATAGCCTGTGCACTATCGCATTAGCTAATCGTTTCTGGGATAGGCGTTAGTTTCGATAACCCATATATGTAATCGAAACGATGAGCTTTGAACCCTGATCTAGCTTTGCTCTATCTGATTTTTATCACTTCAAATACTGTTCTTTGACCGGAACTTCTCACATGGTTTTAGCAGGCACTATTACGCAAAAGACATTACACCCGCTTACTTTGCTGGCACAGCTTGTAGGGCGTCAAGTCAGTGGCGAACTCTTAGTAGTTTCCAATGATGTTAGGTGGTCCCTTTGGCTACAGCGGGGCAAGCTCTTGTTTGCAACGAGTTCACAGAACGGATTCGACGCCCTGAGATTTGAAGGACGACAGCTTTTCCCCGAAGCGATGTCCGATTTGGTATTGGCCCAGTTACAGCTTTATCATCGGCAGTACACTCATCAGGGAGATGACTTAAGTGCCGATTATCGAGCCGTACTTTGGCTAGTAGAACAAGGACATATTACCTTTGACCAGGCAGGTCAGCTGGTTCGTGCGTTGGCAGTAACGACGGTCACCTCTTTACTGCGGGTTACCCGAGGTAGCTACGAAGTCAATAGCTTTAGCAACATTGTTGATCATCCAGCCTTTTGTACCTTGGACATTCGGTCCCTGGTAGAACAGTGTCATCAAGAAGCTGAGACCCTAACCTCTAAACGGATTAATGCTCCTGACGTTGCTACCACCAAGGGTAATAAGAACAGCCGACCGGTTAAAGAGTTGCCCGCCCCCAGCAACGACATCAAGACACTACTCAACCAGGCATCAACCCGTTCCTTTGAGCCCTCCTTAAAGGTTCTGAGCCCAGACACCTCCTTTAGTTCCACCCCCAGTAGTAGAGATGGTGTTTCTCCTTCCTACCAGCTGGTATGTATCGATTCTGACCAACAGTCTCTTCAGGAGTTGCGAAGCTTTTTGGAAGATACGGTTTTTTCGATTACGTCCGTTGATGATGTAGCGACAGCGGTGGCGGACTTAGCTAAGTGTCAGCCTGATTTAATTATGTTGACAACGGCTATGGACGGTTTAAACGGGTTTGATCTGTGCTCTCATCTGCGTCGTCATCCTCAGTATAAGGATGTGCCCATTATCTTATTGGCGAAGAAAACAAGCCTGGTTGGGCGAATTCGAGCCAAGTTATGTGGTGCTTCTTTCTACATTGGTAAGCCCATTAACCGCACTAAGCTGATGGTAAAACTGTTTACTCTGCTGGTATAGACACTACCTGAGTGCGTGGGAATACATTCAGTTAGACGTGAATCTGCGAAAAGGCTGGCCCACGGGTCAGCCTTTTGTCTATCAGTCTCAAGCTGATGCTATCCACAGCTATAGCCAACTAACGCTTTTAGCGATCGCATTTGGCCTAAACATGGGCACATCCAAAGCCCAGTCCCAAAAGCCATGATCCAGCAGGGTGATAACTCGAAGCAAAGGACTTAAAAAAGACTTAAAACTGAGGAACGCTTTAACGAGAGGTCCAACTGGTGAGCTGTTCTTGATTCTGGTGATGGGGAATAGGGGAATGAACCAGCGGCTCAATGGTATGAAAGTGATTGTAATCAATGATGGAACCGCCGGCTTCGTTAGTGGAAATAATGTCTACAAATTTGTGATTCCAGAAAATCTCGTAGGCACTAAAGGCATGACGGGCATGGATCGTTTGGGATAGGGTTTCGTCCAATCCTGTCAGTGTGACAATAATCTCAACCCGCCCTTCCCGCAGGCTTTCTGGGGTTTCTCCATAAAATGGACTGTCAGCAGTCAAACGATGCATCGCTGTCCATGACAGACTAAATACAGGGGTGTGGGAGCGCACTAAAGGAAGATCGTGAAATCGGCGAATATGCTCACCCTCTTCAGTAACTTCGTCCCGCACCAGGGTGACCCATAGCTGGGCCTCTAATATATAGTTACGCCGTTCGTTGGCAGTGCGAAACATAAGCGTGGGCACACCGTTAAAAGGGGCCACCACAGCTACATTGCTATACAGGATCCGGGCGGTCGGCAAGGAGAAGCGAGCAAACACCAACCCCGTAGTTACCGCCACAAAGAACAGTCCAAAGATAGATTGGATCACCACCAGTGAATGGGTGTAGTTGCTGGTGGGATACATGGCTCCATAGCCAATGGCAGCCATGGTCTGGACACTAAAAAAGAAAATGTCTTGAAAATGGCCAGGGCGAATATTTGCGATCGCATCCGCGTTCACACTATACGCAATGGCAAATAGACAATTAATCAAAAGATAAAAGCCACTGACCAGAACAATAAAAGCAGGCCAGGAAATTGTCAGCAATATATGGTAGAGATCACCCCAATAGGAATGGGTAACACCGATCCTTTCAATATTGGGATAACGTTGCTCTCGGTACAACAAAAACCGTCTTGAGGCACGGCGGAGTCGAGGTTTTAGCATACGGTCTTGAGCAGATAGGACGGTTCGGAGTCAGCTTTAAAGCATCTAACAAAAAACTACAGGTGGGTACGGTAAATCGATGACATAGAACAGCAATCGTAGTCCCTTGCCATATATCGAGCAGTTCGACCTTATTTAGTTGGTCAGTTTCAACCTGAAACTAAACTGTAAACATCCAACCTGAAACAACTGAAAGCCTTCTGTAGAAAGGCACTCAAGCCAATCAAAATAGCTCAAACCGGAACATGTTACAAATTTTCACGACTAGTTTTCGCTTATTGTAGCTAAAACCAATTCACTTCCCAGGATTAATCCATAGAAAAACTGTTGAGTGGGCAAGGCATTTACAGACTATGAAATCCTGAATTTAGCCCAAATGCCCTTTACGCTAGCTTTATAAATAGGTGGGTTTGACCCGAATTATGCCTACTGACAGCAGTCAATGCAGATATTCCCTAGACAAATGATTTAATAGAAATATAAAGCTTATTAGATGAAAACTGGCCGTAATTACACAGAGCCAGCATGTTGTATTAGTTAGATGTGATGACATTAGGACAACGGGACATGAGCACTTTGGGGTTGTTTGCTAGGACTCGTCATACCACTCGACTCAGTATCAAGCTATTAGTGGGTCTCTGTTTGCTGAGTGCACCGGCAATGGCGCAGACAGCCCGTTCAAACTCATCAATTTTAGTGGCCCAACTACCAGTTGTTTTAAGTGAAGGGAGTCAGGGTCCTGCGGTGCGTGAACTACAGGAAAGTTTAGACCAGCGAGGACTGTTTCCCAGTGTTAAAGATGGCATTTATGGCCCTGCCACTACCCAAGCCGTACGTCAGTTTCAACGTATTCGTGGCCTTGAAGTGACCGGCAATGTCGATACTCGAACCTTAGATTTGCTGGATCTTGATTTGGAAAGTGCCCCTGTTGGTCTAACTCATCCTGTCCATGGAACCATTAGCGGTGATCAGGTAACATCTGCGTCTAGTCGTGATGATGTGGTCAAGCTGCAGAATGTACTGAATTCCTTTGGGTTTGGTCTGGTTGCAGATGGCGTTTACGGGACAGCCACGACCCAGGCGATTAGGACGTATCAGCGGACTTCGGAGCTAGATGTGGATGGTGTTGCCGACCGAGAAACCCTACTACGCATGGGATTTCGCTCCGGCGGCGTCCAATCTCAATCATCTGACTTAGGTACTATCAGCAGTTCTAGTCAGCAGGGTCGCTATGTAGCTGCTGTCATTACTCGCAGTTCTGACTTAAGTCGAGTACGACGTAGTTTTCCCTATGCAACGCGAGCATCTAATCGTTTAGGAGACTACATTAGCCTGGGGCGTTTTAGAGAACGTTCTGATGCCGCCACAGTGGTTGACCAGGCTAAGGAGTTGGGGTACGACGCCCGAGTATTGCGAGATTGATGCTCCACGGTAGCCAGGAAAGCGTTAAATATTTCCATTTATACTTCCATTTTAATCAGTACATTTTGTCAATCATTCGCTAATATATACGCCATCCAGCTGAGTTAGGTGTTAATGTCACTGCTCGGCTGCAATCTAGCTGGGCCTGTGCGCTGAGTTAGAACCTGTTAGCGTTATATCAGGGAATTTT
>JBCCJR010000322.1:0-6259 GCA_039045805.1 Cyanobacteria bacterium P01_C01_bin.118 | reverse complement strand
GTGGGCGTAATGCCTACGGCTCGCCGCTGGGGGATGACCACACCTTGAGCGCCCAAGGCTTCAGCGGTACGAATGATAGCTCCCAAATTGTGGGGATCGGTAATGCTATCGGCGGCAATCAGCACTGGTCGGCGAGACGCGGCTTTGGCCGCTGTGACCAGATCCCCGAGGTCTACATAGTCCTGGGATGCGATTTGGGCGACGATGCCCTGGTGATTAGCGCCCTGGGTAAGCTGATTTAGCCGCTGGGTATTGACTTCGTCAATAACGGCACCGTTGGCTTTGGCATCCAGAATCAAGGGTCGAAATCGGGCATCAAACACTAACCGAGAGTTGACCCAGAGACGGTTGATGGGACGCTGGTTTGCGATCGCAGCCTCCACCGAATGGCGTCCATAGACCAAATCTGGACGTTCCTCTTCGAGCGATTTTTTGGGCTCGCGCACGGGGCGGCTGATATCATCAGGACGCCGCTTTTTAAAGGGTTTTCTCTGGACAGGCTTTGATCCTGATTTGCCGCTTGGTTTGCGCTTGGGACGGGATTTTCCCTTAACCGGGCGAGGGCGGTCAGGCCGATTAGAAGAGGGTTTAACCATGGATCAGGAGTAAAAGCGGAGTCACATCATACCGCTTATGGGGATAGCTGGAGTCTGATCCTAATGCTACTCTTCAGGATTGGGCGGATCGGACGGATCGGACGATGCTGAAATATTGAGACCGCTTAATAGCTCAAACAGCCGCGCTTGATTGGTAATGTAGAGATAACCAATCAGGGTCTCAAATGCTGTTGCCTGTCTATATATCTTTGCTGATAAACGTCTGGGAGCCTTAGAGGTGGCATTACGTCCACGCCGAACAATATCAGCTTCTGGCTCCTGCAGTTGGGGAATTAGCTGAACCAAATAGTCAGCCTGCTGTTCCGCCTTGACGTGGTTGACGACCTGCTGATGAAACGCCTGAATACGCTGGGGAGGCCACACAAACTGCATACGAACATAAAGCTCGAATACAGCATCACCGATATAGGCCAGGGCAACGGGAGGGACAGACTGAACGGGCAGCTGTTGAAAAGAAAACGCCTTAGATACCAGGTCATCAGTCAGAGGGGTAGATGCTGACGGCTGGCTCTGAGTAGGCTCAGGGGAACGTTCGGTACTTTGAGAACGCCCGGATAGAGAAGACCCAGCCTTATCCATGGGGATAGCCGCTAAAATTAGCTGGGTTTAAATATCCGAATACAGGATAGACAACCCGTTGACCGATGCTGTTTCGGCAGTTCATAGCGATACTCAAGAATCTTTTAGATTCTCAAGGGCTGCATCTACAGATGTCTGTAGTGACAGAAATTTCTCTAGACGAACGAGTTTTACCGTCTGGGTAACGCGGGCATTGGTGACTACCTGTACGCTACCGCTTTCACCCTTGGCTTTTTTCACCAGTTGGACCAGCGCACCCAGTCCAGAGCTATCGACAAAATCAATGGCCGACAAATCGAGAATAATATGAGTGGGGCCTTCTTCGATGTAACGGTTCAGAACCTTACGAAAAGTGGGCTCTGAAAACGCATCCAGTAAACCAGTGAGGCGAAATATTTGACATTTCCCCCTAACATCCCGGGTGCCTCTTAAACTTACGGTTAGGGTCAGCGACTCAGCGATAATAACCTCCTAAAGGCAATAGATACGGCAAAATCAGACGTTTAATTTTAGGTCAGGATTCTTTTGACTGCAAGAAAAATAAGTGAAACGTAAATGCATTTATCTGGAGCTAATCCAGGGCTAACCTAAGATTAAGTTTCAACTGTTTTCTACCAATTACTAATAGAAAACATAAATTACCCTACACCGATACGTCGATGATCATGCATAAGGGTAACGAATTTTTCGAATAAATAGTCAGCATCATGGGGGCCGGGACTCGCCTCTGGGTGATATTGCACAGAAAATATGGGCAGGGTTTTGTGTTGTAGGCCAGCGACGGTGCGATCGTTAAGGTTGAGGTGAGTAACCTCTATGTCTGTAGCTGGAATGGTATCAGCATCGATGGCAAACCCATGGTTTTGGCTCGTAATCTCCACCTGTTCAGTCAGGCCGCAGGGTTGATTGAGGCCTCGATGACCGAATTTGAGTTTAAAGGTTTTTGCTCCAAAGGATAGCCCCAGGATTTGATGCCCCATACAGATGCCAAAGGTGGGCAGTTCGCTTGCCAATAGGTTGCTGACCAGTGCGGGGGCAGATTCAACGGCGGCTGGGTCGCCGGGACCGTTGGAGAGAAAAATACCGTCGGGCTTATATTTGAGGATGTCGCTGGGGGAAGAGTCGATGGGAACCACGACCACGCGACAGCCGTAGCTGGCTAAGCGACGGAGGATATTGCGTTTAACGCCAAAGTCAATGGCGACCACGGTTAGGGGCGCGCTGCCGGTGGCGCTGTCGGCGGCTTTGGCAGTCGAAAATTCCCAAGCAGTGGTGGTCGGTTCTGTCCATTCATAGGGGGTGGCGGTACTCACCTCTTTGGCCAGGTTTAACCCTTCCATGCTGGGGAGCAGGTCTAGCTGCTGACGTAGCTGCTCAGGGTCTAAGATTGTGCTGGAGATGGCTCCATTCATGGCTCCCACCGTGCGTAGCTTGCGGGTAAGTTTACGGGTGTCAATGCCGTATATACCGGGAATGTTGTGCTGTTTCAGATAGTCCGGTAAGGACTGGCTGGAACGCCAGTTACTGGGACGTTCGCAGATATTTTTTGCGATCGCGCCATTGACCTGAGGTGCAGCGGATTCCTCATCTTCATCATTAACCCCTGTGTTACCTAGCTCTGGGTAAGTAAACGTGACAATTTGACCGCGATAGCTGGGGTCAGTTAACACTTCCTGATAACCCGTCATGCCAGTATTAAAGACAATTTCTCCCACTACGGTACCGGTGGCACCAAAGGACCAACCCCGAAAAACTGAGCCGTCGGCCAGGACAAGCAATGCCGGCTGGGAGTTAGTGGAAAAAATAGACATGGGTTACAACAAGGGAGTGAGCTGGGACATCACCCATCAAAAAATGCGATTGCTGATTTAGAGGATGAAACGATCCATAGCGTTTGCTATTTGACCATCTTGCACAATTAAAGCCATCCCGAGGATCAGCAATGCCAAAAAATATGGGGACCGGTAACCATCCTAGAGGTCATGGGTCACATTTGAACAATGGTTGAAAAAAAACAGATCAGATTTATTCCAATTCTGTGCCTGGGACTACTGGCCGCTTGTCAGACTACCCCTTTAAAGACAGAGAGTCTGGATATAGCCGTTCCGGCGGGCCCGGTCGCTGCTCCCGAAAAGCCAGACCCGCCGCTGTCTTCTACCGCCTACCAGGAAGCGATTAACCTGGCCTCCGGTGCTTATACCCTGGGTCAGCAGGCCCAGTCTCCGGACGACTGGGATTTAATTGTGGGACGCTGGGAACAGGCCATCGAGAAACTCAAGAATGTACCGATGGCTGATCAGCACTATGCCACTGCCCAAACCAAGCTCAAGGATTATGAGCGCAATTTGACCCAGGCTAAACAGCGTCTAGCAAAGTCGCAGCAGCCAACGGCAGAAATCGCCTTGACCAGGCCTGTCCCTGTGGCGGGTACGGCTGCCGCAGTCACTCCTGTGGCGGGGGCGTCTGTGCCGATTATTGAGCGTCGGGGGGGGACTCCAGTGATTGAAGTGATGTTTAATGGCAGACCCTACCCCATGATTTTAGATACGGGTGCCAGTCATACCCACATTACTCGGGCTATGGCCAATGAGCTGGGCATCCAAGTGTTGGGACAGACCACGGTGGCCACCGCCAGCAGCAGCCGAGTCAGGGTGGATGTGGGTAATGTGCAGTCTGTTCAGGTGGGAAATATTACCCGGCGCAATATTCCTATCAGCATTGGGGATGCAGTGCCCATAGGTCTGCTAGGCAATGATGTCTACAAAGATTTTGATGTAGTTTTACAAGCAAGTTCTGTAGAGTTTCAGCCCCGTTAGTGGGGGTGGTCTAGTATCTTGAAACTATCTTTTTCAACGCGCTGCCATGTCTGAGCTCCGCATCGTTTCCTTAATTCCCAGCGCTACTGAAATTGTTTTCCACCTTGGGTTTGGTGAGTCACTGGTGGGGCGTTCCCATTCCTGTGATTTTCCGGCTGAGGTGACCACGTTGCCGGTATGTACGGCTCCCAGCTTTAACCCCGATGGTAAAAGTCGAGAAATTCACGATCGCGTCAGCGAGCTGCTGCATCGCGGGCTGAGCGTTTATGACGTCAATGTGGAGCGTTTGCAGGAGCTGCGACCCACCCATATTTTGACCCAGGACCAGTGTGATGTATGTGCTGCCAGTTTGGCGGATGTGCAAAAGGCGGTGGCCCAGATTATCGAGCCCCAGCCCCAGGTGATTTCCCTAAAACCCCATGTGCTGGCCGACCTTTGGGACGATCTGATGCGGGTGTCAATGGCCTTAGACTCGGTTAATGGCGATGCGATCGCAGAGCTGACCATCGTCCAACTGCAGGGACGACTCCAGGCCTGTTTAGAAAAGGTGCCCGCCAAACCTCCCCAGCCCACGGTGGCCTGTTTAGAATGGACCGATCCATTAATGGGGGCCGGTAACTGGATGCCTGAACTGGTTTCTATGGCCGGGGGGCATCCCCTATTTGGCCAGGGGGGGCGGCATTCTCCCTGGATCGCCTGGGACGACCTGACGGCGGCTGATCCCGATGTATTGGTAGTGATGCCCTGTGGCTATGACCTGCAGGAAGGACGACGAGCCATCGACCAGCTGGGGCAGCTGCCCTCCTGGCAAAGCCTCAACGCCGTTAAAGCAGGTCGGGTGTTTGTGGTAGACGGCAATCAGTATTTCAACCGACCCGGTCCACGGCTGGTAGATTCCCTGGAAATTTTGGCGGAAATCCTGCATCCGAATGACTGCGAGTTTGGCTATGCCATGAAGGCATGGAAAATCTATTAGAGAATTTTGAGTGACTGCTAATCGGGTGAATCAATTCCTGTAAGACAACTGCTAATTCAAAACTACCCAAAGTGTTGATAGCCTTTGCCCTGATCTAGATAGATATCGTCTCCTTGGGTGGCATCATCCACTAAACGGATTTCTGGTTCTAGGGTGGTTTGACCAATGATGTAGCTGCCCGGTAGCTGGTTTACAAATGCTTGGGCAATGTCCGGCGGCAGACTCAGCAGCAGTTCAAAATCTTCGCCGCCGTAGAGAGTCCATTGACGGGCAGTCCCTGGGGAGACGACATCGCTTAACCCAGGGGGGATGGGCAACTGGGATTGTCGCAGTGTGGCCCCCACCTGGCTTTGGCGACAGATTTGGATGACCGCGTCGGCGAGGCCGTCACTAGTATCCATAGCGGCAACCGGTTGGGCATAGAGCTGACGCAAAATAGCGATCGCATCAAATCGAGGATGTGGTCTTTGATGGGCCGTAATCCAACCTTGAACCAGGTCTTCTGGTAAAGACCTTGGGGTTAATTCCTCTAGTAGCAGAGCTAATCCAGCGCGGGAGGCACCATGGATACCTGTCGTTACCAATACCTGTCCTGGCTGGGCAGTGTTTCGATAGAGTGTCTGATCGGGGCTCACCATACCCAGGGCCGTAATCGCTAGACTGCGATGATCGCCACGGCAAAGGTCGCCACCGATAATGTGGCCGCCATAGCGATTTAGACAGTCGACCATGCCCTCGTAGAGGTGATTGACCCAGGGCCAGGGGGTGTCCGCTGGCAACGTGAGACCAATGGTGATACCCAAGGGCACTGCCCCCATCGCAGCCAGGTCCGATAGGTTAACGGCGATGGCGCGCCAGCCCAGATCCTTGGGGGGGAGGGTGCGATCGCTAAAATGCACCCCGTCCACCAAAACATCCGTCGTCACCACCAGCTGCTCACCGGGCGGTAGCTCCTGGACCGCACCGTCATCCCCCACGACGGCTGCACAAAATTTGCGTAGCCGTCGAAGCACCTCATGTTCACCCAGTTGAGCAATGGTTATGGGGGAGGTATTCACGCTAGGGAGATGGATAAAGTAACCTAAGCAAGCAAAATCAATTAAGTTCTACTTTTGGACAGTATGGACCTTTTATGGAGCATCTCTTCAGCCTAAATATTTTTGGAATTTATCAATCGCTTGCTCCTAAGCCTTGGGTGCCAACAGGTTATCCAAACCGTCTACCACCTTTGCCGACAGGATTTTGCCCCCCTGGCGACCCATGCGGTCCAG
>JBCCJR010000321.1:0-6273 GCA_039045805.1 Cyanobacteria bacterium P01_C01_bin.118 | reverse complement strand
GTTATCGGGATAATAGTCTGCATCACTTAAGCCCCTTACCGCATAGCCAATCGTTTGATATGACTCAAGTATTACGGTGATAGCAAGCAGAAAAAATCCCGAAAAGGTCAGGTGTTTAACCAGAAAAGGTCAGGAAAATTCAGTATGATTTTAGCTATCCCCCGAAATGTGACGGAGATTGGCTCAGTTGCTTCAATCATCTCAATATCACATTCAAAATAAGATTTACGAAAGTACACAGTCCCTGGTGTATCGAGGAACTGTGCTGTCGGAGGGAAACGGTTTGAAACAGGGTCAAACCGTAATTATCAAACAGCTCAAAAACAATTACCCATCCTCAACGGCTGTAGCACGTTTCCGCCAGGAATATAGCATCTTGCAACATCTTGCCTTTCCTGGGGAGGCCAACTTTAGGACAAACAAGGTCCCCTCTAGAGAAAATAAACCATCAGCTGGCAATGAATTTATTGTTCAAGCCTATGGATTAGAAGCCCATGAAAAAACTCTTGTTATTGTTCTAGAGGACTTTGGCGGTAAGTCCCTCAAAGAGCTGCTTCATGGTGGGACCATGGCCATAAATCAGTTTCTCACCATCGCCATCAAAATCACCCAGGCATTAGGATACATTCACAGAGCCAATGTTATCCATAAGGATATTAATCCCTCTAACATTGTTTTCAATGAGATCTCACAAGAGTTAAAGCTAATCGATTTTGGCCTCGCCACCCAGGTGCCCCAAACCAGTATCCGGCTAGAAAGTCCAGAGGTATTAGAAGGCACCCTGGCCTATATTTCCCCTGAACAAACGGGTCGGATGAACCGGCTGTTGGACTATCGCACAGACTTTTACTCCCTGGGAGTGACTTTCTACGAACTGTTAACTCAAACGGTACCGTTTTATGCCGACGATCCCTTAGAAGTCCTCCATCAACATTTAGCTCAATCCCCACCCTGTTTGCGCGAAAAACGACCGGATATACCCACGGTTATTTCAGATATTGTTCTAAAGCTGCTGAGTAAAACAGCTGAAGAGCGTTACCAAAGTGCCCAGGGTATTCAGGTAGACCTGCAGCGGTGTTTACACCAGTTAGAAACCGAGGGAACTGTAGAACAGTTTAGCCTGGCCAGTCAGGATTATCCCCACCAGCTCAAAATTCCCCAAAGACTCTATGGTCGTGTAGCTGAAATTAACCAGTTGCTCGAAATCTTTAACCAGGTAGCCACGGCAGAAAAGGCCAAGTTGTTGTTGGTCACAGGCCATTCAGGCATTGGGAAATCGGTCCTGGTGCAGGAAATTTATAAACCTATTACTGAGAAGAAGGGATATTTTATCTCCGGTAAGTTTAACCAGGTACAGCGAAGTACTCCCTACGCTGCTGTAGTGGATGCATTTAGTGACCTGGTGCGGTTGTTACTGACTGAGGATCAAGAGCGGTTACAATCCTGGAAACTAAGACTGCTCCAGGCATTGGGCAATAGTGGTCAGGTGATTGTGGATGTAATTCCAGATTTAGAGTTGGTCATTGGCCCTCAGCCCGCTGTCCCTAAGCTGGGGGCAACAGAAACTCGTAATCGCTTTAATTTAGTTTTCCAACGCTTTGTTCAAGTCTTTAGCGATCCTACTCACCCCCTGGTAATTTTTCTGGATGACTTACAGTGGGCTGATGCGGCAAGTCTCCAGCTGATCCAACTGATTTTGACCAATCCTAAAATGAAGTCCCATTTGTTTATTGGGGCCTATCGGGATAATGAAGTCAGTCCTACCCATCCCTGGATGATGGTGCTCAAGGCCTTGAAGGAGGAAGGCGTTAACCCTCGCCACTTAGCCCTCCAACCCCTGACCCGCCAGCATATCCAGTCTCTATTATCAGATACATTCCGCTGCGATCTGACAGCTGTTGATACCCTGGCCCAGCTCATCACCCAAAAGACCAACGGTAATCCCTTTTTTGTAAACGAGTTTCTCAAAACCCTGGCTACCGAGAACCTGGTTTACTTTGATAGACAACAGTGTGATTGGCAATGGGATATTCAACAGGTTCAAGCTCAAGACATTACCGACAATGTCGTAGAGCTAATGATGGACAAGCTGAAAAAGCTCCCTCCAGACACTCAGCAGCTGCTCTGTCTAGCTGCTTGTGTAGGCACCCGATTTGACCTTAAAACTCTGGCTGTTCTTGAGCGTAAACTAGAAACAGATATTGCCCCAGACCTGATGGTGGCTGTCCAGGCTGGACTGATTTTAATCACGTCACAAACGGATGCCAATTTACTGATTCAAGAGTACCGATTTTTACATGACCGGGTGCAGCAGGCTGCCTATGACACCATGAGCGAAAGCCAGCGGCAACAGCAACACCTGTCCATTGGCCAACTGTTATGGCATACGGTTCCAGCAGGAGACTGGAGTGATACTCTGTTTGATGTTGCTGATCATCTCAACATTGGCCGCAGACACAATACCGACACAGGCTTTCCATTGAAGCTGGCTGAACTCAACTTAAAGGCGGCTCAAAAGTCCAAAAATGCTACTGCCTACGACGCTGCCCACACCTATCTGGATGTGGGGCTAGAGTGTTTACCAGACAACTGCTGGAATAATCACTATTCCTTGACTCTGGCGCTGCATCAAGCCCAGGCAGAAGTGGAGTACCTTCTGGGTAATTTTGACATCTCCCGTCAACTGTTGGAAATTGTTTTAACCCAAGCTCAAACGGTCATGGGCCGAGCTGAGGCCTATAACCTACTGGTGATTCAGTCCACCCTTAAAACTGAGTATGCCCAGGCACTGGATTACGGGCGGCAGGCACTACAGCTGTTTAACATTGACTTTCCCCAAGAGAATTTTTCAGCAGCTTTTACCCAAGGCTATAACCATCTTCAGGTCCGTTTGGACGATCGTCCCCTGGCGTCACTGCTAGAGCTACCTGAAATTGTTGATCCTGAGCAACAGCTCGCGGTTAAAATCCTTTCTAATATTGGGTCAGCGGCCTATCGTTATAACCAGGCTGCCTGGCAGATCGTCGTTGTTCTGTCCATTAACCTGTTTTTAGACCATGGCAATGTAGCTGAGTCGTGCTACGGCTATTCCAACTATGGCACGCTGCTGGGCTCGGTCTTAGGTCACTATGAAGCCAGCTATGAGTCCTGTTTAGTGTCTCTCAGACTGAGCGAACGATATAACGATTTAACTCAGAAATCTCGGGCCTGCTTTATTTTGAGTAACTTTGTGCACTCATGGGTCAAACATATTAAAGAGGCCGACGACATCAACCAAACTGGGGCACAGGTAGGGTTAGAATCAGGTGAACTGCAATATGTGGGCTATACCATCAGCTATCGCATATCCAATTTGTTCTTTCAGGGCAAAAACCTGGAAGCCTTAATGGTGGATTTGCAAGATGCCCTATCGTTTTGTCACCAGGTCAAGAATCAGTGGGCTATCGATGCGCTACGGGGGTATGAGTTAGTTCTCAAGCAGTTATTAACGCCTTTGGCAGAGGCTCCAGCTGAAGTCTCTGCTGAGGCAGACGTGGCTCAGTTACCCGCAGCAGTGGAAACGTCCTATATTCAAGCCTGTACAGACCACAAAAGTTTTAGTGGCCTCTGCCGCTACTACATTCTCAAAGCCATTATGGGCTATATGGACAGGGAGTTTGAGCTAGCCCTGGACTATGCCCGACGAGCCAGGGAACTGCAAAGTTATATTCTGGGGGTGATTTCCAATGCTGAACTCAACCTGTACACCTCCCTTATTCTGATCCAGCTTTATCCAGAGGCGACTCCCCAACAGCAAAAGGATTACCTGGAAGAAATTTCAAGGCTGCAGCAAGCACTTAAAGGCTGGGCCAACACCTGTCCTGAAAACTTCTTGCATAAGGTTTGGCTGGTAGACGCAGAACTCGCTCGCCTTGACGAGCGACCATGGGACGCTTTTGGAGGGTACGACCAGGCAATTACAGAGGCAGCCACCCAAGGCTTTATCCAGGATGAAGCCTTAGCTAACGAATTGGCAGGTCGGTTTTGGCTATCACAAAACAAGCGAGATTTTGCCCAAACCTACTTTCAAAAGGCCAGCTATACCTATCAGCTTTGGGGAGCCCATGCCAAAGTGAAACAGCTGAAGCGGCATTATCCAAATCTGTTGGCAACCCCCAGCCACTCCCCCAGAGGGTACATTTTTGATTCCCAGTCTACGGCAGTACAATTTAGCCTCTCATCGGGGACTGAAACCTTTGATTTTCAATCTTTGATGAAAGCGTCCCAGGCCATTGCACAGGAGATTGTCCAGGAGAAGTTGCTGGGGCAGCTGATGAAAGTGGTGATGGAAAATGCCGGGGCTCAAACCGGCCATCTCATTCTTGAAAATCAGGGTCAGTACAGGATTGAAGCAACTGGAGAAGTCAACAAACCGATTCGAGTGCTGATGGGGTTACCGATTCAGGGGCATATTCCCACTGGGCTGTTTAACTATGTGGTGCGGACTCAGAAGAGTGTGGTGTTAACGAATGCGATCGCACCCGACTCCACAGATCAATTTGCCGACTTCGCCCAAGATCCCTTCACTCAGCAGCACCAGCTCAAATCTGTACTCTGTACTCCCCTGATGCACCAGAGCAAGCTGGTCGGCGTTTTATATTTAGCAAACAACCTGGTAGAAGGAGCCTTTACCCGTGACCGTCTGCAGATTTTGGGTCTCCTTTCCACCCAAATAGCCATCTCATTAGAAAACTCGCAGCTCTATACCACCCTGGAGCAAAAGGTAGCAGAACGCACAGTTGAACTGAAGTTAGCCAGGGATGAAGCCGAAATGGCTAGCAAAGCTAAAGGCAAGTTTCTTGCTAACATGAGCCACGAGCTACGCACCCCCCTCAACTCCATTATTGGCTTTAGCCAAATTATGGCTAAGGCTACAGACCTGGCAGAGACCCACCAAAAGTATCTCAATTTGATTCGCCATAGTGGAGAACACCTGCTGCACTTGATCAATGATATCTTGGCCCTCTCTAAATTGGAGGCTGGGAAGCAACCCCTAAAGGAGAGTCTATTTGAGATTATCCAATTAACAGAAACCATTCAAGCCCTCTTTCAATTGCGGGTAGAACAGAAAGGACTGAGATTTTTTATAGAGACTGATCCAGATGTCTCGCCCCAGTTTGTCGGTGATGAGAAAAAGATTCGTCAGGTGTTATTAAATCTCTTGAGTAATGCACTCAAATTCACGAACCAGGGACACATCGGTGTGCGGGTGCGGCCTTGCCTTGAGGCTAAGCAGCCATGCTTAGAATTTAGTGTGGAAGATACTGGCGAAGGCATTGCCGCCGATGAGCTACCTAAATTATTTGTCCCCTTTGAACAAACCGACAGTGGCACTAAATCCAAAACCGGCACTGGTTTAGGCCTCTCTATCAGTCAACAGTTTGTCAAACTGATGGGGGGCAAGTTTCAGGTCACTAGCCAACTGGGACAAGGCACAGTCTTTTCCTTCACGGTGCAAAGCCAAAGTACCGTTGATGCACTAGAACCATTAGCCCCAGAAGCTATATTAGAACCTGCTGTCCAATCAATCAATCGTGAAGCCAAACCCGACGTTTCAGATTTAGGGGAGCTAGCAAAAGGAGCAAACGCCCCCATCACATCTAGTACCATTGCCCAAGCCCTAACCACCATGCCTGCAGACTGGTTAACCGAACTCAAACAAGCCTCACAGCGGCTTAATGGTCGTCAGGTGATAAAACTCCTGAACCAGATGCCAGAATCTGAAGTAGCGACGGCTAACCATTTGAAGGAACTCGCTGAAAATTATGACTACGGTCAACTAACTGCCCTTTTGTCAGCTCATTTAGCCTAGGGCCCGTTAAAAAATAAGCTTATAGAGCTGATTTAACATCTTTGTAATCAAATGAGAAGTCTAAGTTCAATCCAACGTTAGTCATCATGTCCTATTCCAGCAGCCTCACAGGCAACGAGTGGGAAATCCCAGACCCCTGTTGACAGATGCCTTGCCAAAGAAGAAGCGGACCCAACCGCTAGAGTGGAGCTAAGGAATTGCTGCCGCCATTGGTACCAGTCGAGATCTTCACCAGCGTCACCAGGTTAGGGTCACGGCCCATTAAGTCCTGAGTAAAGGCTTAGAGCCGCTTGAGCGTCTTCCAGGGTAGCAAAGTGAGCCTCGCCGCCCCTACCGCCACCGATTCTCAGGGCCAGGGTGTCAACATTCAGACTCACGCCGGGGTTTCGGATTTAAGCGTTGTAGGGAATACCGCGATAGGC
>JBCCJR010000320.1:0-6293 GCA_039045805.1 Cyanobacteria bacterium P01_C01_bin.118 | reverse complement strand
ATGGAGTTTCCCAGATATCAAGAGCACGTCATCAAATAGCGATGTTAGCCTAAGTATAGACATGGAGAATCGCATAGTCCCATGACATTTCAGGAACTTAAAGAACTATCCATAAAATTGCCAGTCAGCAAGCGATTAGCACTCGTCAATCTGATACTGGAATCATTGCAAGCTGAATTGATTCCAGTATCTCTACCTGCTACGACTGACAAAAATCCTGTGAGCCTTAGCGTCAGCCAAGCCATTGACCAAATGCGTGGCTTGCTTAAAACCGATCAACCAGCCCCCACCGATGACGACGTAAAAACCATCCTGGAAGAAAGACGGGTAGAAAAGTTCTCATGAACAGGATTTTAATCGATACTAAACACAGACACTCAGCTCAGGATCTGTCGGTGTTTGTGGACTACTTGAGTCTTTTAGCAATCGGTTCAAACCACTAATCACCGCCAAGATCGAGGCCGTTGTAATATTGCTGTGGGTACCCATACCGTAATAGCAACGTTTCTTCTCCGGACCCGTCACTGCAATCAGGGCAATGGCCTGGGCATTGCTACCCGTATTAAGTGCCCGTTCCTCATAGTCAACAATCTCGATGTCAAACCCACCCTGCCGTAGAGCCACTACCACAGCATCAATGGGACCATTGCCAGTCCCCTGCCAACGCTGTGGCTGATGGTTGTAGGTCAGGTCCAGTACTAGCTGCTCTAACTGAGAAGCTGTTGTTTCCAGGTGATGGCTGTTGTATACCAGTGGTCCAGATGCAGTGTCATAGGTATCAACAAATAGCTGCCAAATGGCGCTAGAGGACATTTCCTCTCCGCTGTGATCCATTACCTGCTGTACTACCTGGCTAAATTCCACCTGCAGTCGCTTTGGCAACACCACGTTGTAATCTCGCTCCAGCAAAAAGGCAATGCCCCCCTTGCCGGACTGGCTATTAACCCGCACAATCGCTTCATAGGAACGCCCCACATCCGCTGGATCCATTGGCAAATAGGGAATCTCCCAAGGGTCTTCCGGCTGTCGTTGGGCAAATCCTTTTTTAATGGCATCTTGGTGAGAGCCTGAAAACGCAGTGAATACCAGCTCGCCTATGTAAGGATGACGAGGGTGGATGGGTAGCTGGGTGCAGTGTTTAACCACATCGGCCACAGCATCAATATTAGAAAAGTCCAGACCAGGGTGAATCCCTTGGGTGTAGAGGTTCATCGCCAAAATCACCAGGTCCACATTGCCGGTGCGCTCACCATTGCCAAATAAACAGCCCTCCACCCGGTCTGCTCCAGCCATTTGCCCCAGTTCAGCCGCAGCCACACTACAGCCTCGATCATTGTGGGGATGAAGACTCAGAACGACAGCATCACGATAGTCCAGATGGCGATGCATCCATTCCACCTGATCGGCGAATACATTGGGGGTGGCGACTTCTACACTGGCGGGCAAGTTAATAATGGCCTTTGCCTCCGGGGTGGGCTGCCATACGGCCAACACCGCATTGCAAATATCTCGGGCAAAGGGCAATTCTGTGGAGGTAAATACCTCAGGAGAATATTGAAATCGCCAAAATGTATCTGGTTGTTGTTCTGCCAGCTGTCGGATCAGTCTGGCAGCGGACACCGCCAGTTCAATGGTTTCTGTTTTGTTATTGCCAAACACCACCTGGCGAAATACTGGAGCAGTGGCGTTATAGACATGGACAATGGCTCGCTTTGCCCCGCGTAGAGATTCAAATGTGCGACGAATTAAGGATTCTCTGGCCTGGGTCAAGACCTGAATGGTGACATCATCGGGGATACGGTCTTCTTCGATCAGACGGCGGACAAACTCAAATTCTGTAGCTGATGCGGAGGGAAATCCCACCTCGATTTCTTTGAGTCCCACCTGTACCAACAGTTCAAAAAAACGTAGCTTTTGGTCGATGGACATAGGCTGGGCCAGGGCCTGATTGCCATCGCGCAGATCGGTACTAAGCCATACGGGAGGCTGAGTAATAGTGCGACTGGGCCAGGTGCGGTCAGGGATATCGATGAGTTGAAACGGGCGATATTTTTGAGCAGAATTTTGCAACATGATGGTTTTAAGACGTTGTTGGATGACAGATGAGAGTATGAATTGGTTGAGGAAGTTGTTGAAAAAAGAATGCGTCACCTAAAAAGGAACTGACTCAAAAGACAATGTTCATACTGAATCGAGATTTGATTGGAGCGAACCAAACCCGGTTGCTTGGGGTCCCTCCGAGTTCCCCAAACCCCCATGGCTAGGGCCGGAAGGCCGCCCTAAAACCCAGCCTGCTGGATTGTCCTAAATGACATTAAATAGGGGTTACGGCGAGGTCGATTAATCAGGTTATCGCAGTGTTGTTTGGCACGACGTTGTTGAGAAACCTTTTCCATCGTAATTCTAAACAGTAGATACGGATATTCCGTAGGGTGGGCACGGCCCACCTCCACGTAGAGCATGCCTTTCAATGCTTTCAGATTTTCTGTCTAGATAATGAAACAGCCTTGGGAGGGGCTCCCAGGAGGGAAGAATGTTGATGAGCAACAAAAAGTTTGAGTGCAGGCAACAGATATTAAATCTACAAAATGGATTTCATCCCATAGCTCCTCCTCTGTCTGAGCAACAGAAAATTGCCTATGAAATATGCAATCAATGATTATAGACAAACATATTAGAATTTAAACCCTTATAAATAAAGGATTCTAAACACTTAAACTGTTTGAGAAAAGCCTGCTATTGGGTTGGGTGAAATCTAATTAGTATGCGCCAGGCGCAGCAGTAGTCCCAGCCCCAGTAGGCTAGAGAGACTCTGTAGCGATAGCTGCTTGGTGGCGTTCATAACAACGAAAGTTTGAAAAAACTCAATGAGGAGATTTTAGCGTACTCTCTTTTAAACCGTCAACTGGTTATTAGTTGGGTGTCAATTTAAAGCGAGAAATCTTGGCGGAGAAAGAAGTTGGAAGTCGGAAGTCAGAAGTCAGAAAGGGAGGATTCTGTAGGGCCTTACTTTTCTTGCAGAGTCACCAAATTCCGACTTCCGAACTCTAACGAGATGGTCCCCCTCAAAACTAATCCCCTACATTAGCGCTGAGCTGAACATACTGATATCCTGACAGAGTTACAAAACTTTACGCGCACTGCTTTATGGCTGCTAAGTCACGCCTGCCTTTACAGTTTTGGATTGTCACTTTGGTGGCGTTTATAAACTCTGTCAGTTTTACCATCATCATTCCAACGCTGTATCCCTATGCCAAGGAGTTTGGTCTGAGTGACCTGGCGGCCAGTTTGCTGACGACGGCATTTTCTTTATCTCAGTTTGTGGGCACGCCGATCCTGGGACGCCTGTCGGATCGCATTGGCCGGAAGCCTTTGCTGGTGATGAGTCTGCTGGGGACTGTGGTGGCAAATATTTTGGCAGCTGTCAGCCCGTTTGCCTGGTGGCTCTATTTAGCGCGGATGTTGGATGGGTTGACTGGGGGCAATAACTCGGTGGCACAGGCGGTGGTGAGTGATATTACGACACCGGAGCAGCGCACCCAGGCCTTTGGCATTTTTGGTGGGATGTTCCGGCTGGGGTTTGTGGTGGGTCCTCCGCTGGCATACTTTGCCCAGACACTGCCGCCGCTGCCGGGAATTACGCCTTTGGGGATGAGCTTTATGATGTCGGCCATTATGGCGCTGGTGGCGGCAGTGCTATGTTTTGCGGTACTGCCAGAAACGCGACCACCGTCTGAGTGCGATCGCAACCTCAAACTTTCCTTCGCCGACTTTGGCTTTGGTCGTCTTGCCACCTCATTTCGTAAACCTGTGGTGGGCCGCATTTTTATAATGACGTTTCTAAACGGGGCCACCTTTACGGTCTTTACCTTTGCCTTTCAGCCCTTCTTTCTCACGGTTCTGGGGCAAGACACCAAAATGTTGGCCTTTGCCTTTGTCTTTTTTGGTATTCTGGCCTTCCTCTCCCAGGTGTTCTTACTGGAGCCGCTCCGTAAGCGGATGAATCTTGTCACGCTGCTGGTGGTGGCCCTGATTATGCGAGGAATTCTGTTAATTCTATATCCCTCGTTTCCAACTGTTCAGGCATTCTGGATTTTGCTATTTTTCTTTGGCATCGTCAATGCGTTTCCGATGCCGCTGATCGATTCACTCTTGTCCCTGCGGACGTCTAAAGATGAACAGGGGGAGGTTCTGGGTACTAATTCGTCATACTTGAGTATTGCCAATGCCATTGGTCCGGCTATTTCTGGGGTGCTGGTGACATTTGGCTATGGCATGCCGTTTTTTGTGGCAGGCGGGTTAACCCTTGCGATCGCATTCTTTGCCCTTTCCCTTAAGTCACCAGGTAACAAAGCAGCAGCGGTTTAGAGAGTTTTGACTGCTGAGTTCTGAATTTTGAGTTAGTAATACGGGAGCCGCTCAAAATTCAGAACTTAAGACTGCGCTAGTTCTGAATTAAAGCCTCTTTTTGTAATACCATCAGCTGTTTAATCCCCACTTCGGCATAGTCCAACATCTGGTTAAGCTGCTGACGGCTAAAACTATTGGCTTCGGCGGTGCCTTGCACTTCGATATAGCCCAGGTCGCCATTGAGCACCACATTAAAGTCAATGTCCGCCGCCACATCTTCGGGATAGTTTAAGTCGAGAAAAGCGTCTCCCTCCAACAGCCCCACTGATACAGCCGCAATCTGATGTTTGAGGGGAGAGGTTTGCAGGGTGCCATTGTCCATCAGCGTTGCGATCGCATCCTCCAATGCCACATAGGCCCCCGTAATAGACGTGGTCCGAGTGCCCCCATCCGCCTGGATCACATCGGCATCCACCGTTAGTGTCAGTCCCTCCAGCGCTTCTAAATCAACGGCGGCCCGCAAACTACGACCGATCAACCGTTGAATCTCCTGGGTACGCCCCGACAGCTTCATCAGTTCCCGTCTGCTGCGGGTATGGGTGGCGCTGGGCAACATGCGGTATTCGGCTGTGAGCCAGCCCTGCCCTGAATCTTTTAGCCAGCGGGGCACCTCTTCGGCGACTGACACCGTACATAAAACCTGAGTATTGCCACAGTGGGCAAGCACCGACCCGGCTGCATAACGGGTAAAACGCCGCTCAAACTTAACCGGGCGTAGTTGATTGGGTTGCCGATTATCAGGACGCTGCCAAGCCATAGTAAATGCTCTATCAAAAATATTTATTCAACATACATTGATTACTTTCCTATGGACGGTTACTACGGTTTTTTTAATGGTTCGTCCAAAATCCTCAAAATTCTATAGACAAGGAACGGTTAAGGGTTGACGGCATTGTTGAGATAAATAACGGAAAAATACTGAACTGTGGAACCTGGTTCTATCCGATTACCGTCTGGTTAATCAACATGTCTCGACTGCGTATTTTTTAATCTCTCTATGGAAAATGTACGTCTCACTGAGTAGAACAGTGCTCATCTAACGCTTCTTCTGAATCTAGCGTTCAGTCAGAATCGTGATTGGTTTCAATCTACACCTGTGACGTTAGGTGCATTTACGGTAGAGAACGATGCAACATCACTAATAGTCTGTCTTTTTGACAATTAGTATCTGTTTGATAAGTAGGTGGCCATAAGTAAACATAGTTCTGAATCGCCAAGGTCTATATCTACTAGTCTTTGAGATATCAAATAGGTTTGGCCACCTACTTAGCGACACATCAGGTCAAAGGGGCACCTTTGATAGGGAGTACCAAAATTCTCAAGTATTCAAGTAAGGACATGACAGAGTTTAAGGCAACCCACAGCGCCCTTAGCCTGACTCAGTTTGCCATTGATCATATGGCCACCAGTACCTTCTGGTTTAATCGAGACGGGTACATTATCTATGTAAATAAGGCGGCCTGTGACAGTTTAGGTTACTCCAGTAAAGAACTTACCCGGATGGCGGTTTGGGACATTGACCCAAGCAGTTCCCAGGAAGCCTGGTCAACCCACTGGCAATCTCTTAACAAAGTGCCCCATCAGCAGGGGGAAACGGTGCATCAAACTAAAGATGGACGCCAACTTCCGGTGGAAGTTGTTGCTACATTTTTAGAGTTTGAGGCAGAGCAATATTGTTTTGTTCAGGCTACGGATATTAGCGATCGTAAAGCGACTGAGGCCAAGATCAACCAGCAAAATAAAGAATTAGAAAAGGCCCTGGGCCAGATCCAAGCTGCCCAGATACAGCTGGTGCAGCAGGAAAAGATGTCGGCCCTGGGTAATTTGGTGGCGGGGGTGGCCCATGAAATTAATAATCCTATGGGATTTGTAAAGGGTAATCT
>JBCCJR010000319.1:0-6349 GCA_039045805.1 Cyanobacteria bacterium P01_C01_bin.118 | reverse complement strand
CATCAATTTACGGCCCAGTCCCTGACGACGATAGCTTGGGACCACATAAACCAAATAAAGATAGGCCTGTAGTGCCCCCGTCAATTGATTAACCGACGGTCCTAACCACAGGCAACCAAGGGAATGCACATTCTCTGCCATAAAACCAACCCGTGCAGTTCCGGTAGTTTGGAGCCACCAAAGCATAGATGGCCCCGCAAGATATAGCTCAACTGTCCTAGTTAAATGGCCTAACTGGGTGGCTCCTAGCTCTAGGTAGGCATTCCCCATGGTGGTGAGAAGCCGTGCTCGATCTAGGCTAGAACCTCGAACTAATTGATACCCTTCAGGCCAGTCAGACTCCAAATCCATTCAGCAGTCCCTTCATGAACATGGCCAGCTCATCGCCACCAATAGGAGCAGGTGCCATCATGTCACTAGGTAGCCAAATACGGGCACTGACCGCCAACATAGCGACCAAAAACACGATCAAAATCAGAAACGGAATCACATAGGAACGAATAATGGACATAGCAAACCTTGAAAATTGATGAATATTACGCCGCCAAGAGCTCTCTATTAAGTATCGTAACGTTTCCTCGTAGGGTGGGCGTGCCATTTATGGCACGGCCCACCACCCAGGGTTTATCCCACGTAATCAAGACCAGACATCATCGTCATCCAACCCAGGACGAGGCACCGGGGCAATCGGTCGCTGATTGAGCTGACGCAACCACCACCAACCACCAACAGAAATTATCAAAGAACACCAGCCCAACAAAGACTTCAGCAACAAGAAACCACCTACGGCAAACATGGCACCAAACAGCAATAGCAGCGCCGCTAAAACCCGCTGCGTCTCAAGTCCCAGATTTTGCAACGGTCTCACCCCTGTACGCTGTCGCTGTCGCCGCCATCCGGGACCACCCGGTCGCACACGACGATAGAAGTTATCCAAAGTTTCGTCAGACTCAGGCGGTGTGAGAACCATGACGACCACCCAAACCAGGGTGGTGATACCTGCTGTGACTAACAATCGCAGGCCAAAGTCAGAAATTTGGACCACCTGCCAAACGCTGGTCAGCAAACCAATGATAAAACCGGTTACCATGGAGCTTAGCTCAGCCGCCGCATTAATCCGCCACCAAAACCAGCGCAAAATCAGAACCAGACCAGGTCCTGTGCCAATGGCAATGACTAACCGAAAAACAGTTGCCACATCGGAGGCAAAGAATGCAGCTATGGCCCCAAAAACCGTAACCAATACTGAGGCAAGTCGCCCAACAGTCACTAATTCAGATTGGGTAGCCTCAGGGTCAATAAACCGAGCATAAAGGTCATTAGTCAAGTATGAGGCACCCCAGTTAATCAGGGTGGATACGGTACTCATAAAGGCGGCAATCAGTGAGGCTACTACTAAGCCCAGCACTACTGGCGGCAAAAATTCAAGCATCAACGTGGGATAGCCTAGTTCACGGTCAGCTAAATCTGGATAGAGCGCCACAGCTGCCAAAGCCACAATAATCCAGGGCCAGGTGCGAATCACATAGTGCAAAATGTTAAAAAACCAGGCCGCCTTTTCCGCTTCGTTTTCATCTTTGGCGGCCACCAATCGCTGGATAAACTCCCCACCACCATCACTACGGCGAAAGGCCCACCATTGCAAAAACACATAGGCCATAAAAGCGCTAGCTGGAATACCGGCCACCGCACTCCAGCCAATGCCACCATCAAAGGTTATGGGGACAACGCTGAGAATATCGAAGTCGGTATTGGCCTGGGCTTGATTCACCAGATTTTGCATGCCCCCCACTGAGGACACCGAGGCAACAGCCACGACAATGGCCCCCAGCAATGCCAGGAAGAATTGGAAAAAGTCTGTGGCGACTACCCCCCATAGACCTGAAAATCCGGCGTAGAACAGCACCAAAATGCTGACTACAATAACGCTCCACAGCTTTATGCCGTCATTCGGCTCAATGCCCACACTTTGCCAAAGCTGTAGTGCATCCACCACTTTGACCATGGCCAACATGGCATAGCCAATGCCAATGCAATTGATCGGTACCGCAAACAAAAAGGCTTTGACACCGCGCAAAACCGCCGCTGTTTGTCCGCCATAGCGAATTTCCGTTAGTTCCGCATCGGTGACCACTTCTGACCGCCGCCATAGTCGGGCAAAGACATAGATCATCACCACATGGGCAACGCCAAAGCTCCACCATTCCCAGTTTCCAGCAATACCACGGGAGCCCACCACACCAGCCACATACAACGGAGTATCAATGGAGAAGGTGGTAGCAGCCATACTGGTACCAGCCAGCCACCAGGGTAATGACCGACCCGATACAAAAAAGTCAACTAAGCTGCCTGAGGCTTTGCGAGAAAGGTAGACGCCTAACACCATCGTAAAGATGAGGTAGGCCGCCACAATCAGCCAATCAATCAGAATCATAAGGCGTGGAAATCTGAAGCGGTAGCCCAAATCATCCCACACGGGGTCGCCGTCGCCAAAGATTGTCGTAAAAGACGATTAATCAAAGTTTTAGAGGAATTTGTAAAGCTTGCGATCGCATCTTACAAACGCTACGAAACTCTAAACATCCCGACTGAGGTTCCTTAAACAGTCCAAAGTAACAAAGCTGATGTTGCACATTACCTTATTAATAATCAGTACCTTCCTCGCGTGGACGCCAGCTGCCGCTTTAGCAGACGGGCTCTCCTCCTCCAGCAGCGATACCTTTGAGCGAGCAGACGATATTGTGCTTCCAGTAGAAGTCTTCACAGGCAACTGCCCAAGCCAAATTCGGCTATGGCAGGAATATGATCCGAGTGTGGAAGCAGGCGACAGTCTCGGCATCATGCTAGACGTATCAACCATTAGTAGAGGGAGCACAGAATTCATCAACAGCCAGGAACATTCGGTGACCTTTCGCACCCCCTTGGCCCCAGAGTTTTATAACTGTGTTGGTTATGCAGGCATTAGCAACAATTTAGAAGCCAGCCCCCACAGACGGCTATACAGGATTGAGTTTGGCGAAGGTTACGTTTATTTCACCTTCGACATTGGCACACTTGCATTAACTGCCAACGAAGATTGGTATTTTGCTGGCATCACTCACCAGGACATCGTAGGTCAATATCCCTACGTGCGCTGGATTGTCGCTGATTAGGCCTAGATTGAACAAACTTTAGGAATATAGATCTTCCTGTTCGATTTCTGCGATCACCTGTAGCCCCCGTGGATCGCCAAGGTTCAGGATAGAAGCACGGGCATCTTCCCTGACACCCAAATCTTCATCGTCAGCAAAGGTTTCTATAAGGGCGTCGATGGCAGTTGCATAGACCACGTTATAGGTAAGGTCCTTGCACAATTCCCCAATGGACCAGGCACAGTTGCTACGCACAATGGCAATGGGGTCATTACGCATGGTTTTCACCAAGGCCGGAATCGCTTTCAAAATCGCCTCAAAACTGATTTGGCCCATTTGTCCCAAGGCGCTTGCCGCCCATAGCCTAACCACGGACATATCATTCTCGATAGACTCCACCAAGGGAGCCACGGCCTTCTCATTACGACAATTACCTAAGGCCCATACCACCGCCTTGCGTACATAACCGTGAGAATCGGTTTTAAGCTGATTAATTAAGGCCTCCACCGCCGTTTCACTAGGATTACGGCCCAGGGCATAGGCTGCATTTACCCGCACCAATGGGCTGTCATCATCTAGCAGCTCAATCAACCTCGGAACAGCACGGGGTTCTTGAATTTTGTAAAATGCACGAGCCGCCAACATCCGCTGTTGCAGATCGTCTGACTCCAACAACGGCAGCATCTGATCAGGGTTATAGCGGGGAGTTTCATCCTCCAGTGGAATGTCATCCAACGGATCGATGGGGGCATCTAGCCCCACCTCGGCTTCTAAGACGTTAAGAGCATCAATATCGTCCATGGTTGAAATCGGTGATTGCCCCGTGCGTAGGTTTATAAAACTTAGGTAATGGCTGTCATCAACCATTACCCAAAAATGTCTATGCAAATAATATAAGGGCTGCCCGACCAGCAGCCGAGTCGGTCCTATGGTCTTAAATCGAAGACAGGACCGTACGAGCAGCAGCCAGGGTATTGGCAATATCGTCATCGGTGTGAGTCAACGACGTAAAGCCAGCCTCAAATTGGGACGGCGCTAGGTATACCCCTTGCTCCAACATGCCCCGATGGAAACGGCTGAACTTTTCTAGGTCAGACTTTTTGGCATCGTCATAATTGTGTACGGGGCCTGCGGTGAAGAACATGCCAAACATACCGCTAATATTGCCACCACAAACAGCATGACCATTTTCACGGGCAATTTCCAACAAACCGGTGATTAGTTTATTGGTTTTTTCCTCAAGCTGCTCATACGTGCCGGGGCGACCTAAAATCTCCAGGGTCTTAATACCAGCAGTCATGGCCAGCGGGTTACCCGATAGCGTACCAGCCTGATAAACAGGCCCTGCAGGAGCAATCATTTCCATGATTTCACGGCGACCGCCGTAGGCCCCAACGGGCAAACCACCACCGATGATTTTACCCAGGGTGGTGAGGTCAGGGGTAACCCCTAGTTTTTCCTGCACACCGCCATAGGCAATGCGAAAACCAGTCATTACTTCGTCAAATACCAGCAGGGCACCGTTCTCTTGGGTGATCTCCCGCAAACCTTCCAAAAAGCCAGCATCGGGAGTCACAAAGCCGGAATTACCAACGATGGGCTCTAGAATCACACCGGAAATTTCACCAGGGTTCTGAGCAAACAGAGCCTTAACAGCTTCGAGATCGTTATAGGGTGCGGTCAGGGTTGCTGCGGTAGTGCTCTTGGGCACCCCTGGAGAATCGGGCAGCCCCAAGGTAGCCACCCCAGATCCTGCTTTAACAAGGAACATGTCAGCATGACCGTGGTAACAGCCCTCAAACTTGATCACCTTGTCACGACCAGTAAAGGCCCGCATCAGACGCAGCACCGCCATACAGGCTTCGGTACCTGAGTTAACAAAGCGAACCATCTCAATGCTAGGGACAGCAGCATTGACCATCTCAGCCAGCACATTTTCGAGATAGCAGGGGGCACCAAAACTCGTACCTTTTTGCAGAGCTTCCACCAAGGCGGCATTCACTTCATCGTTTGAATGGCCACAGATGGCAGGTCCCCAAGTACCGACGTAGTCAATGTATTCGTTACCGTCAACGTCCCAAATATGAGACCCTTTGACGTGATCAAATACGATGGGCTGGCCACCAACCGACTTGAATGCCCGCACAGGAGAGCTAACGCCTCCAGGCATCAAGCTTTGGGCAGCTGCAAAAATCTCATCTGATTTTGTCGTTTTTAATGATGATGTGGTGGTAACCAACGGGCTCTCCTTATGATTAAATGCGTTTGTCTAAGGGATAAAATGACAGCCCGCAATGGCTGTCGTTGCGAAAAGAACTAGGTTTAATGCCTGAGTCCATGCATTTGATTAGATAGCCAATCGAGACACGGATTCACTCTCAACAGTGGCATTAACCAGCGATGGCGAAGATTGCAGTATTCTCAATCCTAGCGTTTGTGATTGCATCCATTGCAATATGTTAAGGAATGTAGCAAAGCAGGAAAAGCCCGCTAGCTGCGACAATAGGGCTGCAGCCGACTGGATACGGAACGAACACAGATCATGAGTACCTCGCTTTCTTTTGTAGGCGCTATTCCCACGGACAAAATTCGTTACAACGACCAGGGTTTGGTACCTGCGATCGCGCAAGATTATCTCGATGGCACCATACTCATGATGGCCTGGATGAACCAGGAATCGTTGCAAAAAACTCTGGAGACCGGCGATGTCTGGTACTGGAGCCGTTCCCGGAAGGAACTATGGCATAAAGGCGCTACATCAGGCCATCTGCAGAAACTCAAGGCCATTCGCTACGACTGCGACAGCGACGCACTCTTATTAACGATCGATCAAGTGGGCGATATTGCTTGCCATACAGGCGAACGCAGCTGCTTCCATCAGGTGGATGGAGGAATTACGCCACCGGCAGCGGATACGTTATCGCAGGTATATAGGGTGATTTGCGATCGCAAAGCCAACCCCAAACCTGACTCTTACACCAATAAACTGTTGGCCGGTGGCGACAATAAAATCCTCAAAAAAATTGGCGAAGAATCCGCTGAAGTCGTAATGGCCTGCAAAGACGACGACCCGGACGACATTGCTGGAGAAGTGGCCGACCTGCTCTACCACACCCTGGTGGCGTTGGCCCATCACAATGTGGACATTAAGGACGTCTATCGGAAACTGCAATCACGCCGTTAACCATATTGACGTTAACCATATTGTAGGGGCGTTG
>JBCCJR010000318.1:0-6358 GCA_039045805.1 Cyanobacteria bacterium P01_C01_bin.118 | reverse complement strand
TTCTAAAACAAAATAATAAACTGTTGCGACAATTCCCCCAGCAGCACCCACTATGGCGGCATAGAGCAATGTCCGAAAATAGGTTAGCTGTTGAGGAGACGATGAGGCTCTATCCGAAGTAACAAGACTGTTTAAGTCTTCCGAAGCAATAGTCATTGCAGCTGTGGGTGAATGTTGCAGGTTTTGCCATCCTAGCGATGGTGTTTAGCTGCAAAAAGTAGCTGCTAATACGAATTCAACAGTTTAATGTTAGAACTTGAAAAAGGACATGCGTTTCTTGCATCCACTCATGTAATTATTTTGCTTTTGGGCTGACCTAAATTGCCTCATTAATGACTAACTCTTCGCTGTTTAGCAGCTTAGGGAGATTAATAATGTTCATCATCTGTGTCCCATAGGGCACAGTGCCATCTAAATAATTATTTTGGTTTTGACCCGGCTGGATGCTGTTGAGCTTGATATCAAATAGGGCATCTCGAATTTCTTCAACCACGATAGCTGTTAACGTATCTTCCAGCTCTATGACAACGGCCTTTGGTTTTCTGGTAAGCGGTTTAGGCGAAATGCCAAGGGGCTCAGATATGTCCAGAATGGTCAGGGTCTCACCCCGTAAGTTGGTACTGCCAATAATGTATCTGGGACAGCAGGGCACTGGTGTGGCTTGTTCAATGGTGATAAATTCTCGCACGGCTGTAGCTTCAATCCCCAGAAGCTCATTGTCTAAAGCAACGACAATGAGTGTTGTAGACGCCAGTCCTTCCTCATCATCTTGTAAAGGGCGTCTCAGGTTTTCAGCACGCTGACGGAAAATACTTTTTTCCTGATCGCTAGCCTCGGCACAAAAGGTGATGGTGATATCGTTTTCTGACAGGGGTGATTCGGACTGTCCTAACTGTCCACCATAAAAGTCATCCACCAAAAACCGGGTAATGGTAATAATCTGCTGTAGCTCTCCTGGGTTAAACCAGGTTTGAGGTTCATCTAAGATAAAAATCTCATCTTCATTGAGCACCATACCTGTAAAAAACTCTCTGACGTTGGGATTGAGCCACTCCTGTTCAGTCGAAATCTCAGTCATCACCCCTTGGAGGGATAGCTCTCGAATATCTTGCACAGAGTTGACAATCAGGCCAATGGCTAACTCTCCCTGCTCTAGGATGATGACGCTATCGGTGAGTGAATAGCGTAGGGATTCTCCTTCTGATATGGGTCGCAGATCGACTACAGGTAGCACATCTCCTCGCACATCCATTACTCCGACGATACCTGATGGGGCGTTGGGTACCAGGATGATTTCTGGTAAGGCAAAGACTTCTCCAAGAAAGACTGTATTGATGGCGCTGAGGTGATTGTTGACTTTAAATAAGCAATAGGAGGTTTCCATGATGTTTTCTCTAGTTAGTTTCTTTTAGGACGTTTTCAATCTGTGTAATCAGTTCTGAAGCAGTGCGGTTTCCCAATTTGGCGATTTTGCTATCGCTGGGTAGCTGGCGTAGTAAATTGAGGGCTACCTGGTTCATTTTGCTATCGTTGCCTTTGAATAAAGCGCTTAGCTCGTCATTATTCATGGGCATTTGATTGGGAGTAGGTTTCTTTTCGATAGTTTGTGTAGATAAAAAGTCTGACCTTGGGATAGCGGTCTCATCGACGGGTCGCTGGTAGGCAATGGATTCTTCAAACATTTCGATGTGAAACCGATTGGACTTTTGGTTGTGGAGTTCGGTATGGCCAACCAGAAGATACCCGAGGGGAGAGAGGGCGTCATAGAATTTAGCTATGGTTTTTTCGATGGCGGCCTGGCTAAAGTAGATAAAGACATTGCGACAGAGAATTAAATCCATATTTTGAATATCTAAAGATGGATTAAAAAATGAATCATTAACCAGGTTGCCAGTTTGGAAGTCAACCATGGCCAGGATGTCATCGTGGAGCTGGTACTGTTGGTTGGTTTCTTGAAAAAACTGTTTTTGTAGTTCTGGGTCTATGCCTCTAAAGGACCAGGCGCGATACAGACCCGTTTTAGCTTTTTGAATGGCCTCTATATTGACGTCTACCCCCAGAATTTTGATTTCCCAGTCCCTCAGATCCGGCAGTAGGTTCTTAAGTAAGATAGCGATGGAGTAGGGTTCTTCTCCCGTGGAGCAGCCAGCGCTACAGATGCGGATTGTCTTACTCTTAGACTGTTGTTCAATAATTTTTGGGAAAATATAATTTTTGAGGAGACTAAACTGACCTTTGTCGCGAAAAAAGAAACTCTCAGTGTTGGTGATTTCTGTAATTAGGGTTTCCCATTCTTGATGACCGGCATCAGTTTTGTCATGGAGTAGTAGATAATATTCTTCGGGTACGCTAAATCCCAAGGGCTGGAGTCGGCTTAGGATAAACTTTTGAAAGGCGGCCTGGTCATTTTTGCGAAAGGTCAAGCCAATACGCTCGGCAATTAGTTGAGTAAACGCCTGGGTAATGCGTGGACTAAATGGCTCTGTGGATGACACGTTTGGTTTACCGTAGTTTCAAAATCAACGTCTTTTTTTGGGGTAAGATGGCTGCACCATCTGTAGTACAGTGAGTGCGATCGCATTAATCGGTAGCACTTGACTGGCTGCCCCTAGGTCAATGGCCTCTTTGGGCATGCCAAACACCACCGATGTGGCTTCATCTTGGGCAATGGTCATCCCCCCAGCATCGGCAATTGCCTTCATACCATCGGCCCCATCTCGCCCCATCCCCGTCAACAATATGCCAATGGCTTTACGACCATAGGTCTGGGCAATGGCTGAGAATAGGGTAGTCACCGACGGGCAATGACTGTCCTCAGGCTGGCCATAGGAATAGATAAATCGACCGCGATGGTTAATGGTGAGATGTTGACGCTCCAGTGGAAAGTAAATCTTGCCGGGTTCGGGGCTTTCCCCTTCTTTGGCGATCTGGATCGGGAGTTTACAGGTGTTCGCCAACCAGTCAATCAGCCCCTGTAAAAATCCTTGACTGATGTGTTGAACACAGATGATGGGTAGTGGAAAATCCTTGGGGAGCTCGCTCAGCAGACTTTGTAATGCCATGGGACCACCGGTTGAGGCTCCGATGGCGACAATCTTGTGAGTATTGGTTAAATAGTTTAGACGAACTTTGGGTTGAACTGGCTGACTGCGGAGCCGTGGCTTTTTCTTAAAAACTTTTACCCCAGCAAGCACTTTGATTTTATTGATCAGAGATTGCTTAAGGAGTGGATTATTGTCATTTAACCCCGCCTGTGGTTTAGGTAAAATGTCTACTGCTCCCGCTTCTAAGAGTTGAAAAATTCGATAAGCATCATCCTCTTGCACCGATGCGCTCACCACCAGGATGGGGCGTGGATTCTCCACCATAACCTGGATTGTAAATTCAAGACCGTTCATTTCCGGCATAAAAAAGTCGGTGCAAATGACATCCGGTTGCACCAAGGGAATTAAAACCAATCCCTCTTGCCCATTGTGGGCTGTTCCTACGATTTCGATATCAGGAGATGAATTTAAAATACGTTCTAGGATCTTGAGCGCAATGGGGGAATCTTCAACAATGAGAACTCGAATAGGCATTATTGCTCAGGTGTGGCCAAATAAAGTCTTAAATTAATCTTTCCAGGGTCTCTAAAAGGGCTTCTTGATTAAATCGGCCTTTAATAATGTAAGCATTTGCACCGGCATCAGCCCCCCGCTTTCGGTCGGCGTCAGAATCTAGGGTGGTTACTAAAATGATGGGAAGGTCATCATATTCCCGTTGCTGGCGGATCTTGCCCACCAGGGAAAAGCCATCCATCTGCGGCATTTCCACATCCGATACCACTACATCAAAGCCACCGGTTTGTAGCATGTTATAACCTTCTAACCCATTGTTGGCGGTGACAACCGTATAGCCTGCCCCCTCAAATAGACGTTTCTCCTGAATTTGCACCGGTGGAGAGTCTTCCACCAGCAAAATGGTAGGTTTCTGTCGTGGGGATATCTGGGGAGTTGTTCGAGGTTCGATTAAGGGCTGCTGTTGCAGAGATCTTAGTAGATCTGACGGGTTGAGAATCATGCAGACGTCTCCTGTCCCCAAAATGGTGGTGCCTGTCACATTGCGGACACGCTGGAGCATCGACCCCATGGGTTTGACCACCACTTCCTGATGGTTGAGCAGCCGATCTACAAAGAACCCAGCTTGGTCGTTACCCACTTTTAGCACTACACAGGGACGAGCATTGCCGCTGTAGTTGCTGGGTTGAGCAACCCAGTCATAAATGGGAGACTTGGATAGCTCCAGGACATCCACCAGATTGGCTACGGGAATAGTTTGATCGCCGAGCACAAGGGTGTCTTGCTCGGCCATCTGGTCTGGAGGAAGCAGTAGGGTGGTTTCCAGAAATTCGATAGGAATGGCAAAGGTCATCCCTTCGGTTTCTGCCAGGACTACGTTAGCGGTGCTCAGGGCGGTGCTCAGCTGTAGTCGGAACGTACAACCTGCCCCCAGGGTAGATTCGATTTGAATCGCTCCCTTGAGTTTTTCTACCTGAGAGCGGACTACATCCAGTCCCACCCCTCGGCCAGAGATTTCTGTAATAAAGTTACGGGTGGAGAAACCAGGTGCCAAAATCAAACTTTGGATTTGGCCAACGGTCATGGTCTCTAGCTCTTCTGCTGTATGGAGCCTGCGCTTAAGGGCTGTTTGTTTGATTTTCTCAGTATCCAGACCGCGACCATCGTCGCTGATTTCAATGGTGAGACTGACGGCGGTTTGGTAGGTTTTAACCCGCAGGGTGGCGTCGGCTGGCTTACCGGCAGCAATTCGTTCCTCCGAGGTTTCCACACCGTGGTCAATGGCATTGCGCACCAGGTGTAGCAGAGAGTCCTGGATTCCTTCTAGCAGCCGTTTTTCAGCGGTAGTTTCTTCTCCTTCAAGGATCAGGTTGACGGTTTTAGACTGGGCTTTGGCCAGCTCTCGCACCATCCGTCGGAGGGGCTGAAACAGGGTGGCCATGGGCAGAAGCTGCAGCTGACGTACCTGCTCTCTAAGGTCGTCAGAGATGAGATCTAATTTAGAACTGTTGGCCTGAACTGTAGAGCGCAGACTGAGGATGAGATTTTCTAGCTGTTCTTCGTAGGAGGGAGCGGCAGCCGGTTGGGGAGTGTTTTTGTTCTCTTTCCATTCTTCCCATAGAGCCAGCAGCTGTTCTGCTTGAACAGAGGTTTGAGAAATCTGAATCCGGGTAACGGCCAGCTTTTCGGTCTGGGTGGTGAGGGCATCCAGATCGCGGGTCTGTACGCGGATGGTGTCAGTTTGAGTGGCTTTTCGGGTGTCGAAGGCGGGCAGCGGTTCGTCTGCAATGGCGGGGGCTGGTACAACCACCGTTGTGGTCTCTGCTGCCAAGTCAGAGGGAACGGTTGCCCGCAATGTCTGGACTAGCTGTTCGGTGTCAACCTGGGCTGGGGTACCGGTGACTGCTTCATGGACAAAGATACCGATGGCGTCAAGACCTGCATACAGACGATCGCTGACGGTGGTATCCAGCTCCAGAGTTTGTTGCTGAATGCTGCTGAGAACATCTTCTAGGGCGTGGGCCAGGGTTTCAACATCGTCCACTCCGGCACTTCTGGCATCTCCTTTGAGACTGTGGGCTTCTCGCAACAATGTGGATAGGGCCTGACCGTCGTCGGGATGCTGTTCTAGCTGTAACAGGCTGGCCTCCAGTCGCTGTAGTCGCTCTTCACTGGTGGTGCGGTAAATGTCCCGAAGCTCAGCGTCCAAAATTTGACCGCTGGCTATGTCTTCCTGCTCTGCAACGGTTTCTTCTGGAACTGTATAGTCTTCGCCCGCAGTCTCTTCGCCCGTAGTCTCTGTGCCAGCAGTTTCTTCGCTTACATAGTCTGCGCTTGCAGTCTCTAAGTCCGCAGTTTCTGTGGCTGCAATTTCTTCAGCAGCATGGACTGGGGCAACGGCGATCTCATCAGACGGTGCCACCAGTGAAGCCTCTGCTAACAAGTTAACGGCAGTGATGGTTACCTGTTCTAGAACCTGGTCGAGGTCGATCCCATGGGGGTCTCCCGATGTACCGGAGTGTACCAGCTGAGCAATGGTGATAAATCCCTGTTGTAGATAGTCACCGACTGCAGGTGTGAACGATAGCGACTGTTGTTGAATCTCCTTGATGATATCTTCAATAGGTTGGATGATGGTGGCTATATCCTCCAGTTCTACCGCCCTTGAGTCCCCTTTGAGACTGTGGGTCTCCCGACGGAGCACCTCTAAAGAATCCGCATCGGCAGTTCCTTGATAGAGCTGCTGTAGTCCCATTTCTAACGCCTGTAGTCGGCCTTCACTGGTAACGCGGTAAATCTCT
>JBCCJR010000317.1:0-6359 GCA_039045805.1 Cyanobacteria bacterium P01_C01_bin.118 | reverse complement strand
CTCCAGTGTCACCGCCTCCCAAGAGTTTACTGAGCAGGAAAAAGGTACCATTTTAGAAGGTGAAATTACAGCCATTGAAACTCACTTTACTCAGGGCTCCCAGGCCCCCATCGTCATCCGGGGTTATGATCCCTCCCATCGCTTACATCGAGGTCGGTTTAATCGTTCATTCCAAAATATGACCGATAGCGATGTAGTAAAAAAAATTGCCGGTGAGGCGGGGATTTCTATCGGCACTGTGGATAATAGCGGAGCCCCCCATGATTATATTTTTCAGCAAAACCAGACCAATATGGAGTTTTTGCGATCGCGCGCTGCCCGCTGCGGATTCGAACTCTTTGTCAAAGATGCCAAACTAAATTTTCGCAAACCCAAGGGAGATGACTCCTTAGAACTTACCTGGTTAAAAGACCTTAGCAGCTTTCAAGTCAGAGTCAGCAGTGCTGAACAGGTAAGCAGTGTTGAAGTACGGGGATGGGACTATCAACAAAAGCAGACCTTTGTTGCCACCAAGTCTTCCGACCAGCTGATTACAGAAACTGACTACGGAGATGGCAAAAAGACCAGCAATGTCTTTAAGGAAAAGCCCTCTGACCCCAAAATGACAGTAGTTGATCAGCCCGTATTTACCCAAAAAGAAGCAGATACCATTGCTCAAGCTCTCTTCAATGAACTCAGCGGTGAATTTGTTCAAGCCGATGCCAAGGCAGAGGGTAATCCTAAAATTCGCCCTGGTCAGGTGGTTAAACTATCCAAAATGGGTAAGTACAGCGGCAAATACTATGTCACAGAAGCCCGCCATCGATTTAGTGAGCGGATTTACACCACAGAATTTAGCGTTCGAGGTCTGCGGGGTGGTGATCTACTGTCTGTTCTTGGTCCTCCTGCTCGCCCCAAAGTGGGACACACTCTATTAGTCGGCATAGTGGCCGACAACAAAGATCCCGAAGGTTGGGGCCGAGTCCGGGTAAAGTGTCCCACCCTAACCGAAGAACATGAAAGCAACTGGGCCAGGGTTGTGGGCGCAGGGGCAGGCAGCGAGCGTGGGTTTGACTGTCTACCGGAAATTGATGACGAGGTTCTCGTAGGCTTTGAACATGGCGACATTCATCGCCCCTACATTTTAGGTGGCGTGTGGAATGGACAAGATGCTCCACCAGAAGCCGTAGATGACAGTGTGGCGGATGGTAAAGTCCGGCTGCGTACCTTCAAAACCCGCACTGGTCATAACCTCCAATTTATAGAAGAAGATAAAGGGGGCAGCAAAAAAGGCATCCAAGTGATCAGCGTCTATGGTCACGAAATCTATCTCAATGATTCCGAGAAAGTAATCAAAATCAAAACCAACGGCGGCCACCAACTGACCCTGGATGATCAAAGCAAAAAGATTGAAATGAAATCCACTGGAACAATTGCCATTGAAGCTCCTCAAAAGATCGATCTAAAGGTAGGTCCGTCAACAGTTGCCATGACTCCATCGAGTGTAGAGGTCAGCAGCATGAACTCCACCATGAAAGGAACCGCCCAAGCCAAAGTAGAAGGAGCCCTGGTAGATGTTATTGCCCAAGGCATCGCCAAGATTAAAGCCGCCACACTGATGTTGGGATAAACAAATTTCTATTATTTTTTGAAAAGGGAGATTTTACTATGGCCATCCAAGTATGCATGGGAGCCACCCTACAGTGCACTTTCGGTGCCGCTCCTAGTGCCTTAATGGTAATTCCCAAAGGCCCACCGGTCACAGCAACCGGCCCCTTAGCCGCCACCATCATGGACCATTTGCCCATGGCGAACATCATACCCTTTGGTGTATGTTCATCCCTGGCAAATCCAACCGTTGCTGCAGCCACCACAGCGGCCTTTGGAGTACTGACACCAATGCCCTGTATACCTGCTACTACAGCCCCTTGGGTACCAGGTTCTCCCACCGTGCTGATCAACAACTCCCCTGCCCTGAATAATACGTCAAAGTGCATGTGCATGTGGGCCGGTGTGATCAGTGTGGTTAATCCTGGACAAACAGTCGTGCAAGTTCCCTAAACCACATCCAAGTTGAAACCTGTAGTTTCCCATACAGTAAAACGACCGTTCTGGATGTGGACAAGGTTTATAAACACTAACTTTCGGTAAATAGGCGCTGGACAATAGCCAGGATACATTAGGCCCAAAGCTAGTCGGCTAGTGCCATGTCGGAATCTATCGACAAACATCAGGAGCCCTTTTGGGGACAAGGAATATCGTTCCCTCTAAGAATGAATGTACAGGGGGGACTACAGATTAGTGCGTTCTCCCACAACATAGAAGAATGTATTCATCTGATCCTGCAAACAAAATTGGGAGAACGGCTGTATCGTCCTGATTTTGGCTCTCGTCTGTCAGAGCTGGTATTTGCACCGATGAATACTCAAACCCTGTTGCTGATTCGGCTATACGTAGAAGAAGCCCTGGAAAAATGGGAGCCACGCATAACCATAGAAGACATTAAGACTGAACCCGATCCACAACAGGGGCGAGTGGATATTAGCATTCTCTACACCCCCAAAGATTCTCCCGATACTCGCAGCCTGGTGTATCCCTTTTATCTGGTTCCCGCTGCAGAGGAGGCAGCTGTATAGCTATGGAATTTGACTTTCTGCCAAATCTACCCAAGTCTGACCTGGATGACCGCACCTATAAGGACCTGGTCAACGAATGTGTGTTGCGAATTCCTCGTTATTGTCCTGAATGGACCAACCACAACCCAGCCGATCCAGGGATTACGCTGATTGAGCTGTTTGCCTGGTTAACGGACCAAATGTTGTTGCGGTTTAACCAGGTTCCCCGACGTAACTATGTTGCCTTTCTAGAAATGTTGGGCATTCGGCTACAGCCCCCCACACCAGCACAAACAGCCGTCACCTTTTATCTGAGTCGGCCCCAGCACCCTGAAGAACGCATACCGGCAATTCCAGCGGGCACTGAAGTAGCAACAGAACGCACGGAAACCGAGGAGGCAATTGTATTTAGTACAGATGATGTTCTAAGAATTGGTATTCCTCGCATTCGCCACCTATTGACAGCCGAGCACACCGAAACTCGTCCCCAACGTCTACGGGATCGATTGGTAAATGTTTGGGCATTAGAAAACTCAACCGGACGCTGGTCAGGACCAGAACAATCTGTTTTTCAGGCATATCCCCAGGTGGGAAACTGTTTTTACCTGGTATTTGATAGCGATGAACCCTTGGATGGCAATGTGATCGAGCTGTTAATTGAGGGAGAACCTGCGGCGTCTACCGGCATCAACCCGGACAAACCGCCCCGCAAGTGGGAAGCCTGGGATGGCAAAACATGGCAGCCTATTTTGTTGCAAGAATCCGATGATCGAACTAAAGGCTTTAGCTTTGATGAGGATGGTCAACAAGAGGTCACTGATGTCCAGCGGGCATCGGTGACATTGCATATGCCACTGCAATGGTCTGCCACTCAGTTTTCTAACTACCATGGCCGTTGGCTACGTTGTGTATACAGCAAACCAGAAGATGATCAAGCCGGTTACAGCCGCTCCCCCAAGCTGGAGGCAATTACGGCCCATGCCGTGGGCGGTTGTACGATGACGAGCCAATGTACCCTGGTGCAAAACGAACTACTAGGGGAGAGTAGTGGCAAACCGGGACAAACATTTCAGCTACAATCTGAGTCTATTTTGCCCCGACAGTCTGACCATGAATACATTGAGGTTTTACCTCCAGCCGATCTGCCTCAGATTTGGAAAGAGGTGACTGACTTTGCCGATTCTAGGGCGAACGATCAGCACTATACTCTGGATGCTGTCACTGGCACCATTCAGTTTGGCCCCTTAATTCGAGAACCGTCCAAACTTAGGGAAGACTCTCACTATCGTCAACAAATACAGCAAACCAACACCCAAACCATTACGTCACGGGAAACCCTGGAACGACAATATGGGGCAGTACCACCTAAGGGGGCAACCATTCGTATGAAGGCCTATCGTACAGGCGGTGGCCAACAAGGCAATGTCCAACGTAGCAAAGTTCGTATTCTCAAATCGGCAGTGCCCTATGTGACTCAGGTGGTAAACCACAAGCCCGCTATCAATGGCATTGATGCTGAGTCCCTGGAAGAAGCTGTTATTCGGGTGCCCAGTCTGTTACGTACCCGTAATCGCGCAGTGACAGCAGAAGACTTTGAAACGTTGACGCTCCAGGCCAGTCGTGCCGTGGGACGGGTACATTGCCCGCAACAGCAAACCGGGGGTCAAGTTAAATTACTGGTGGTTCCTAGAGTTGATGGCATAGAGGAGACTCAAGGAGTTGCCCCCTATCAGCTAAGTTTAAGCGATCGCCTGCAGTCAGAGGTGTTACGCTTTCTAGATGAACGACGTCTATTGGGTATTGAAGTGCAGTTGCAGAAACCTGACTATGTAGGCGTTTCTGTACAGGCGGAGGTAGGGGTGCTCCCCGGCTATGGGTCGCCCCAGGCCAAACAAGAGATTTTAGACATTCTACAGCGTAAGCTTTATCAGTTTCTCAATCCCTTAACGGGGGGGACTGATGGAACAGGTTGGCCTTTTGGTCAGCCTGTCTATAAGTCCGACATTGTTGGACTTATTCAACAAACTACTGGGGTGCGTTATCTCGGAACGGTTGAGCTATTTGCCCTGCGGCGTCAGGGTGAAACCTGGAGACGATCCCTGGCTTCTGAAGGGGTGATCTTTCCAGGCACATCTGGCCTGATCTGTTCTTGGGCCAATGAAGAGCTACGTTCAGGCCATGTGATTAGCTTGAGTCGTTAGGCAGACTGTTATTAGGGAGGATGTGGTGAGTCTTACTCAGTCGGTGCAATTACAGCTAACACCTATGCAGTTGTTAAATACAACCACTGCAGCAGATCTGAGTTTTGCCTCAGCCACCGTTAACCTGCCCTATCAACAGCTTAGACTAAACCCGGATGAACCGAGTGAACTGCTGATCCAGGTAAAAAATATTAGTCAGCGTTCGCTGCAGCTACGCTTGAATGTTACCGGAGATTTCCCGGCTAAGTGGTGCTATGTGGGTATCGAAGAACCGGCAGTCTCGACGACAGGGTTGTTGCTCAAAAATGGCCCCGGGCAGTTTCCAGTCACCTGGTGTATGCGAAATGCGATCGCACCCCACCAACAGCTAGATATCAGCCTCTACTTCAAACCGGACGCCAACTTTTTTGAAGCCGCCCGTGCCCTGGGTCCCAACGAAACTCTCAAGCTCAACTACCAGGGACAAATCCAGGTCTATGCCGGTCCCGACGGCGCAGACTGCCTGATGGGCGTAGAGAACTTTTCACTCCACATTCGCCCTGATAGTCGCTATCTAAAATTTCTCCCAGCGGTATATCAAGAAGTAGATTTTATTGGTCGATTTCTGAAGCTATTTGAACAGTCTTTCGACCCGGCAGTCCAGGCCATCAGCTGGATGTGGGCCTATCTTGATCCACTGACAGCCCCCGAGGCACTATTACCATTTTTAGCCCAGTGGGTGGGTTGGCCCAGCGATATTTATTGGAGCCAGGCGCAACAGCGCAGATTAATCCGCCGGGCGTTCGAAATTTATCAATGGCGTGGGACTAAACAAGGACTGCGATTATATTTGCACCTTTACACCGGTTTACCGCTAGATTTGCCCGATACTCCTGAATCGCAAAAGCATATTAGCATCCACGAGGTCTTTAGCCGTGGGTTTGTAATGGACGAAGCTCGTCTGGACCACGATGCCATTTTAGGCGGCGGTAAACCATTTCACTTTACGGTAAGGTTGCGATCAGAAGAACCGGAAGGTCTAGATGAAGCCCTAATCCGTATGATTATCGACCAGGAGAAACCCGCTTTTTGTACCTACGATTTGTCGCTTGAAACCTACGCTCCTGCCAATCCCTTACCCCTCATGTCGTAATCTTTTCCCCCTCACCCCCTCCCTCTCCCCCTCTCCTCTGCTCCCATGCAAATCTTCCCCACCCCACCCATTAATCCCTTTGAACGCCTTCAGGTTTCCGAAGGGCTATTGATAACCACTAAGCGCTGGCAACAGACTCAGCGATATCATCGACAGCGACAAAATTTTCAATTCCAGGCGTTGTACCAGCCAGGGATTGTATGTGGCCTAGGGGTGTCCGTTGTATCCAGGCATGTGGACGATACTACTCGGTATCAGGATGGGCGAAAACTGCTGCAAATTCAGCCAGGGATTGCCATTGATGCCAACGGCAATCCGATTGTTGTGCCAAAATCTGAATTTTTTCAGCTGCGGTCTACACCGACGGAAGCTGAAGTTGTTTATTTGGTGGTCAACTATGTGGACCCGGATGAACTCCGATATCCGCCTGAG
>JBCCJR010000316.1:0-6418 GCA_039045805.1 Cyanobacteria bacterium P01_C01_bin.118 | reverse complement strand
TCAGAGAGAGCGGAGTCTTCTGTTAGAAAATCAGCGGGTATCACTGTTCGACACTTGAGGTACACAGGATTTGGATCTAGTTTTCTAGCTCGACGATAAATTCTTAAGAGAACTGTTAAGGGAGAATTTTTGCTGATGGTGGTTTCCAGGCTACAGCCAGCCTTATCTTTGAGCATTGGAGTGGGGGCAAAGATGTTTTCAGACTCGGCCAAGAGACGTGAAAGTTCTAATATGTGAAGGTTGTCTTGGGTGAGTACTACTTGCCCTACTTTCTCGGGATTGGTAATCTCCCAGCTAAAGGCAATGGGGTCGGGTTTACCTTCTTGATATGATTCTTGCGTAGTACTAAAGTTAGCAATTTTGGGTGCCAGACTGGGTCGCCAGACAAACAGGTGCCAGGCTAATGCTAAGAGTCCTAAAAGCGCTGTCGTGGCTGTGGATAAAAGTAATAACCAAAATAGCCAACGACGGCGTGCTTTTAGGTTAACGGCCCCGGTTGGAAAAGACTGAGGTAGGGCCGGGCCATTCACACTGGCTGCATTTTCTACCAGCAGGTCAAACTCGATAGTGCGATCCCTTAGTCGCCAGACTTTTTGCCACCAGTGTCGGGGATGTACAAATAGTTGCAGATGAGCTTCTTCGCCAGGGATTAGTTTTACATCCGCAGGTTTTAGTTGATAGTGCAATAGTCGATCGGGATCCCAGCCCTGAAATACAAGGGCTCTGTCAACATTGCCATGGTTGTGTAACACCACATCAAAATATCGATTACCCAGGGGAATCGACAATGCTTTAGGCATTAACTCAATCGCAACACGTTCATCTGCTTCCAGGATAAAGTAAACGATCTTCAGCAAAGCGATCTCAGGTCTAGCTCTGGAGGTAAGACGCAATGTTGGGTAGTAGCTCCCTGCAGGAGAATATTGAGGGGGGTGGATAGTCATTTTTATTTGACCATTTTCCCGTGGATTTAGCTGTAGACCATCGGTAAATGTGACCACCCCCGGCACGGTGGCATCACTTTCAGGGTATTGGATGGTATACCAACTGGATGGGAGGTTGTCGCAGTGTAAAAAGAATCGATCGGTACGTCTAGAGGGATTTTCAACCGTGAGGTTTAAGTTCAAAGTAGAGCCCGACTTCAATTCATAGGGATGCTCTGAATCTGTTACAGGGGTGACCGTCAAGTGGGGTTCACTGCGCAGACGTGCTTCTTGATCAGAGGGCAGAATATGGAGCTGTTGATTACGGCGTACTTCTTCCCCTGGATACTGGGAAGACCGCATGCGAATATCGTAGCCATAGAACCCAGCTTCTGCCTGAAGGGGGACTGTAATAGTTAAGGTGACGTCTAAACTTTGATTAGGGTCCAGAATCAGCTCTGATTCAGATTTGTCAAAGGACACCCACTGAACAACTCCCATGGAACGTTGTTCGGTTGCTTCTACCCACAGTTCTAGATAGGCGGGGCGATCACCACGATTATGGAGGGTGACGATGCGCTCGATGGATTCTCCTCCGGGTTTGGTGCCTTGATTATCTCCTTGAATATCTAAAAATAGATGTTGTAGTGTCGATACCATGGCTATTGGAGGGGCATAGGGTACAGGGGAGTTTGGGGCGATTACTGACAGCGATTGGGAGATAATACTTTGCGATAAAGCTGCACGCGATGCTTAGCTGTATCTGCAGCCACTAGTACAACGTTTTTTTTGTTGGGACGCTCGCCATCGCTGGTGGTGAGATGAATGTCCACTGCATTGAGAGAGCGTTTAGGAATACGGGCTAAATTAAAACGCTTTGTTTGATTAGCATTATTGATGCGCCAGAGGTCAATGTGACCATTGTCTCCAGTGCTGGCAATGTAGCAGCCATTGGCGGTAATGGCCACATCTCGAACTGCCTGGCCTTCGGCATTTTGGGGCCACTGAAGTAATTTAGCTTCAGTATCACAATTAGCGATAAAGAGACTATGACCATTTTTTTCGGTCTCATCGGCCAATGGCGACAGCTCGGTAGAGTTTCTGGCGCATTGGATCAAGGCATTAACATCCCATAGGGTGATAAAACCAACGTTGTCAGATGTCACCATACGGGTGCCTCCATCAGCTACGGCCAGTCCTGTGAGATAGCTGTTACTGCTAATCACTGGCGGAATTGCAGGGGCATGGCGATTGTCTTCGGGCCAGGTGTAGCGAATATCGTAGGCCCGATCTCGTCGCCAATCCCAGAGGACAAGTCGGTTAAACTGGGTTGCGATCGCAACCCAACTCCCCCCAGATGGTCGCTCAATCACATCCAAAGCAGAGACCGTCATCCCCCCCAGGTAGAGAGGTTTCTCTCGTCTTGCTGGACGTTCCATATCCCACTGATATACTCGACCACTACCATGGCCACTAAATAAATACCGAGAACTCCGAGTAAAGGCTAGATCAAACACCTTATCCCCTAAGGTGACACCATCTAAAAATGAAGGAATATATTCAGGGGGATCCACCTTCCATAGCTGAATACCGCCATTTTCCAAACCAACGGCAATCTCTTTGTTGCCAGCAGGTAATGGTTCAACCACTCGGATTGCCGACTCAAATCTATGGGCATCAGTCTCGATTTTTTGGCGAAACTTGAGCCGCCGGACATTGGGCAGCCAGGCCCCATGAAGCACTTGCCAGCGTCGTAATGTCTGATCGCGAGACCCACTGACAGCCGTATCCCCATTAGATATTAGGGCTACGCTATTAACAGCTGCCAGGTGTAGGGGGCGAGGTGATAGTAACCACAGCCACCCCAGCCCCAAGACCCCTAACAGCAATAGCAGAAGCTGCAACCACCAGGGAACAACCGGACGTATCTTCAGGGTGAGGAGCTGACTGGCTGGTTGCACAGTAATATTGGCCACCTCCTCCGCTGAATCCGCATAGGTGAGCTGGGACCATACTTCAATCTGTCGAGTCTGAGTCCAACCAACAGCAGGGCGACGAGCCTCAATCGTTAACGTGTGGTCGATCACATCATCAGGTGCAACAGCTACAGAGTTGGGAGCCATGTCGTCCGTCAGGCCGTTAGGCCGTAGCTGAATGGTTTGGGAAACATTGCTACAGTTTTGAATGCGAAAGGGATAGTGGGCGGTTTGTTGTCTCTGAAATGACTGGACGGATTTGTCAGGCAATACCTGGGTAGTCTCTACAGCAGTCACCTCAGTGTAGCCAAAGGGTAAAATCTCTAGTTTGTTACCAAGGCTGGCACTATTGCCATCCTCGTCTGTCGCCTCAATGGTAAACGGACGCACTTGCTGCAGATTACGGGGGATTGGTGCAGGGGCACACCAAAATTCAGTTTCTGCTGAGCCCCCCGCTTCAATCCACAGTGATTGTTCAAATTCTCCAGGTAACCAGTCTAGTTCTAGTCCCTTTAGCCGCACATCTACTTTACGAGGAGTAGAATTGAGGTTGTACACCAAGACAGGAATCCGTAAACGGTTGCCTGGAGTGACCTGTAGATCCTGCAGTGGTAAATAAACTCTTAGAGTTTTTGAAGGGCGCAGAATCTCGATGTACAGTGGTTGACTGACGCCAGCCTCAGAGAGTTCTGCCGAGAAGACGGTTAATGTAGCTGGAATCGTTGTTCCATAGGCTGGAATTGGAGCCTTGGTTACGCTGATATAAAATGTTGTGCGATCGCCCGGTGGCTTTTTTGCCCCCATGTTGGGTTCAACTCTATACCACTCACCCAGATCGTTTGGGTTTTGTCCTTCAACATGTAGCGCCACCTGAAAACTGGCAAATATCTGGCTTAAGTTAGTGACTGTAACCGCCACATCTGGCGAGCGGTTTGCTCCCACAGTGTCCCCATCATCTCTCGGGGTAAACACAATGTGGTGGGTAGATAATTCAACCTTGATGGGAGTTGTCACAATCATGGTACTCACTATAAGAGTTTACGAATATGGCTGTTATACCAGACGTAATACAAAAGATTAATGCCTAATTCATGCCAGGTTCTAATGTCTTGGCGAGGCTGTTCTATGCCCTCCCAATGTTTTAGTAGAGACGACGGCATAATCACAATGCGGTCGTCCACCTGTAGCGTGTTTATCTCAGGCAGTTTGCCAAACAAAAAAGGGAAGCGAGTGATGGAATGAGGCGCAATGACGGGCTGTAGATTCAAGTTTCGTTGCAGTTGTTTAACACTGGTTTGAAGAGGTTTGTCAACGCTATCAGCAACAATGATCAGCTCCCCTGAATAGTCTTTTATTGATTGAAATAGCTGAGCGTTTTTAGGATCATCTGATTGCGACCATTCTGTTAGAGTAGCGCCGTCTAAACACAGGGCATCCATGGCCGTATTTCCAGAGGAAACCGTTTGCAGCTGACCATGCAAATCAGGATAAAGAGCCTGCATTCCCTGCAATAGGGCCGTTAAAGCTCTACTGTGGTGTGGATTGTTGGGTAATACCCCCAGGGTAAACGAACGTTGCGATCGCAGCTGAGCAAACCGACGATGGGTCAAATCCAACTGACCCAACTCCGGCGTCAATCCCTGGGTCGGCATCGCTAAACTATCCTGTCCACGAGCAATACGAATACGACAAAGTTCAATATCTCCAGGCTCTAATTGATTTATCCGCTGATCAAAGCGAAATTGTTCCTCTAATCGATCCGTTGAATTCGATAGCTCTAAATGTCTAGGATCTACGTGGCGAACAACAATATACAGCGTTTGAATTCCCTGGGTTGAGGGTGGAACTGTAATGGGGTAGGTCCGATCTTTCTCCTCACCTACAACAATTGGATTTCCCTCTCCATCAATGGCAAACCCTGGCTGAACCTCAATCCAGGGTTTAGTTTGAAACTGTGGGGCTATCCCCGCTGGCGAAGCAATTAATTTTACTCCCAATCCATAGAGAATACCGGGTTGCCAAAGGGCCTGATAGTGAACATTTTGTCGTTGTTGATGATATTGATGGGCCAGTTCCCAGCGTTCGGCATTAATTCGCAAATCGTCCTGCACATTAAGCTGAGTCAATGGCCTCAGCGCTGGTAATGGAAAAACATCTGATGACATAGACTCACTCATAATTTGGAACACAATTCCCGCAGTTGAAGGGCCCTTAAATCATCCGAATCTACAGTCCAACCATTGACACCAATCCGAGCACCCCGAGGGGCAGGCATCTCAGCCACCACATCAAAGGTGGTATCAACAATGGTTGGCTGTTCTAAACTGGCTAACCGCAGGGTTGCATTTTCCAGATTGGCCAGGGTCCAGTCAGTGTGGTCCAGGTCAGCATAATTTAAGTTAGCGCCCATCAGCAATGCCCTATGAAAGTTCGCATGCTCCAACCCGGCAGCTTCTAGATTGGCCCCCATCAAATTAGCATCCTCAAAATTAGCCCCTGGGGTCTCGTCTCCATCCGTACTACCATTGGCAAAACACACACCGCTTAGATTGGCGGCTTCCAGGTTAGCTCGCTCAAAGTTGGCATTTGCCAGAGAGACTACACTACTTAAGTCCAGTCGGCTCAGGTCACTTTGGCTAAAGTCAACATTAGTTCCTCCCGGTCCGGCAAAGGTTGTTTGGCGCAAATCAATGCGAGACAGTACAGCGTTGTCTAATCTGGCCCCAGAGAGATCGGCCTGGAGTAATTCAGCTTCACTCAAGTTTGCGCCTGTCAGATTTGCATTGGTCAGAAAGGCGGCATTAAGATTTGCTTCTTCCAAGGTTGTTTCAGAGAGATCCGCTGCCGTTAATGTGGCAAAACTAAAATCCGCCTGTCGAAGCTGGGAGCCAATTAAGGTTGCTCTTGATAAGTCAGCGGCGACAAAACGGCTCTCATTGAGATTAGCCTCGTTTAGCTGAGTCTCTGACAACTTAGAATTGCTAAAATCACTGCGATTTAAATCAAAACTTGAGAAATCTAAACCACTCAGATTACTGTGACTTAAATTTGCTCCAGCCAATCCAGCTATCAAAGCATCGCCGTCGGTTTCATCGACTTCACCAACATTGGCTAACTCCAATAAACTGGCATCCTGCTGGACACTCTCGGGGTCATTCACTAATCGCCAGGCCAACTGCCATTGAGGGTCTAAGTAAGCGTTGGCAATGTCATCTCCAAAATTAGTCTGGGCCAGGTTAGCGCCCTCCAAGTTCGCCCCTTCTAAATGAGCCCCCCGCAAATCAGCTCCCCGCAGGTCGGCATTGCGTAAATTGGCCTCTAGCAGGTTGGCCCCGCGCAAATTTACCCCGCGCAGATCAGCTCCTTCTAAATTGGCTGATTGTAAGTTGGCTGACTGTAGATAGGCCCTTTGCAAATTTGCCTGACGCAAATTGCAGCCTATGCAAACTCGTGTTTCCCTTAACTGACGGACCTTTGATGATTCTTGAGCCTGGGCATCCTGACCAATGAGGGAGGATG
>JBCCJR010000315.1:0-6449 GCA_039045805.1 Cyanobacteria bacterium P01_C01_bin.118 | reverse complement strand
CCCCGCCATAGAGTTTGCCAATACAGAGTAGTCAGGGTAGTCAAAATAATGGTGCCGGCTTTGAAGCTACCGGAAAGGGTGCCGGAAATTTTGGACTGTCCCCCCTGACGCGGCAGATAGTTGACAGGAATTTCGCAAATACGCAAACCACATTCCACGGCACGGGCCTGCATTTCGACGGTCCAGCCAAAGTTGCGATCGCGCATCCCAATCTGATCCAACGCCGTTCTCCGAATTAACCGCAACGGCCCCAAATCCTGAAATCGATGGCCCCAGCCTAGGGCGATGAGAGAACCCGATAACCAATTGCCAAAATTTTGTACCGGACTCAGCTGTTTTCGTCCCGCCGTCGTACCACGACGATTTCCTAACACTAGGTCGTGGGAGTGTCGCCGTGCAAACAACTCCGGTAGCTGGCTCAAATCATCACTACCATCAGCATCGCAAAATAAAATCCATTCAATAGTGTTGGGGATGGACTGTAATCCTCGCCAGCAGGCTTGTCCGTAGCCCTTAATCGGTTCCTGGACCACCTCCGCCCCCGCCTGGGCTGCCACCGGGCTCGTCCCATCAATACTGCCATTATCCACTACTCGAATATGGGTTAACCCTTGGTCTCGCAGTGTTTTAACAACATTACCAATCGTGGCCGCTTCATTGAGTGCTGGAATAATTACTATCGTATTGTCTAGAGTCATGGCATGCCGCAGCAGGATGTCAGCCCTAATTAAATAGGGTTTGGCTGAAATTCAGCTGAGCACCTTCAAAGGAAATCTTCAGATTAGAAGGCAAACTTCTTAAGTTACTCCAACCAATCCCATCTCTAGCGATCAACCTCTGTACACTGAGGTAGCTATTTGTGGGAACCAAGCAATGGGCACGGCAGCAGAAACAACGGCAATTATTGATCCACAGCTACAAACCTATCGTTCTGCTTTGGCTGAGTTACTGCAGCGTATGGAGTCTTTAGCCGCTGGTATTAACAACCCTGACCTGGCCCAAACCACACATAGTCTGCGCCGTAGCATCGATGAACCGTTTTTGTTTGTGGTCGTGGGCGAGGTAAAAGCGGGCAAAAGTAGCTTTGTAAATGCTCTGCTAGATGCTGAGGTCTGTGCCACCGACATTGCCCCTTGTACTGACTCGATTCAGCAAATTGTCTACGCAGAGCAGGAAACTGCCCAGCAAATCGAACCCCATCTCCGCAAAATTGGTCGCCCCATTGATATCCTGCAGGATATTTCCATTGTGGATACCCCCGGCACCAACTCCCTGGTAGCAGGACATCAGGTGATTACCGAACGCTATATTCCCAACAGCGACCTTACTTTTTTTGTCCTATTTGCTAAAAACCCTTATCAGAAAAGTGCCTGGGATTTTTTAGACTATGTCAGCGTCAACTGGCGCAAAAAAGTGGTTTTTATCTTGCAACAGGCGGATCTACTGCGACCTGACAATCTAGAAACCAATTTGCAACAGGTGCGGGATTACGCCATCCAAAAGCAGATTCCTCATCCTATGGTATTTGCCACTTCGGCAGAACTGGAATTTGAAGGAGACACGGCCACCAGCGGGTTTGCCCCTATCCGTCAGTACATTCGCGACATGGTGTCCACAGGCGAAAGTTACAAGATTAAGCTACGCTCCGTCAGCGGGACCACCCAGAAACTAATCGAAGCACTGACGGAAGATATTCACACTCTGAAAAAACAGCTGCAGGAGGATCAGGCCACCGCTGGTCGGATTCGACAGCAAGTTGATGGGGGTAGGGTGCGATCGCAAACCGAAGTCAATACCCTCGTCAGCCGTCTTAGCGATCGCTACGACACCATCTCCAGTCGCATCAAACTAGAATTTCGCGACAGCCTGTCCGTCATCACCGTCATGCGACGCTCCTTTGTCGGTATTTTTAACAAAGAGGCCTCCCTCCAGACCTGGATCAACGACTTTAAAGACCGCTGTCAGACAGAACTCAAAACCTCTCTCGAAGAACTCTCTAACGAAGGAGCCCAGCACTTTGTAGACGGCATTCGCCAATTGCTAGAAGGGCTTACCGACGACCTCAACTCCATCCAAACCCATCAACTCCACAGCAACGCCATTTCCATCAAAATCCTGGAACGCCGCCAGGAAGTGATTGAAAGCGTCAAAGCTAAAGTAAACAATTTGCTGACTGATGAAGGGCTCACCCGCACCCTGGGCTCAGAAGCCGAAAGCATGGCTGCAGAAATCGTGGGTGGTGCCTTTGTGGCCGTGGCAGGCACTATTCTCAACATCGTTGAATTTGCTGTGGCAGAAGCCATCATGAATGCCATCGGTATCGCCTTTGCCGGCATTGGCGTCATTGTTCTCGCCATTGGCATCGCCTGGCAGCGCAAACGCATCATCACCAAATTTGAGCAAGCCCTCGATAGCGAAAAGGACCGATTCAAGGGCGATGTTACTGACCGCCTCAATCAAAAAATGAGCCTGATTTACGAAGAAGTCGAACGAATTTTCGTCCAGTTTTACGACTATGTGGAGCGTGAAACCGCAGCGGTTGCTCCAGTGTTAAAGCAGTACGACGCTATTCAGACAGATACCAGACACCTGTTTAACGAGATGGCCACAAAAGAGCTACTAAAATAACTCAAAAAAATTTACCCGTTGATGCACTACACAGCACATCAACGGGTAAATTTGAAAAGCTCTTAGCCAATTACTAGCTAATGGACGCTAATCATCAGCCTTATCATCCAAAGCACTGCCACCACCAGAAGACTCATAAATTGCATCCAGCTGCTCACGGGCATCCTTAATGGAAATTGAGCGCATGACCAGCAATGGCTCATCCAAAACGTTGCCCTGAGCATCTAAGAGCTCAGGATGGGGGACTCGGCGGGGCTGCTTCGGTGTAAATGAATCCACACTGCCACTACCTCGGCGGGTTTCAATACCTAAGCTAATTAAATTACGGACCAAATTGACAATTGCCAATACAGCCAAAATGGAGAAAGCAAAAATGTAGAGTAAATGCAGCATAGGGAAAAGCGGTTTCGCTAATGATCCTCTTTAAATTTGTCTTGAGCCGTTTGGGCTTGCTGCTGCCGGAAGCGGATACCCACATTCCAGCATTCATGAACCAGCTGATGCCAAGACATCACCACAGACATATCTACACCCGCTTGGTTGCCAGTAGCCTGAGATAACGCCTGGGATGCACCTACCAACTGTTGGGCCTGACGCACCCGATCGAGTAAATCCTGCTGCTCTTGCTCACTCAAAAAATCAATAGTCTCAGACTCAAGCAAATTAATAGAGCGAGTAAACCAGTGCTGAAAATCATTCAGCAAGGGTTGTAAAACCGCCTTTATTAATTCAGGTTCGGGAGCGTTAGAGCTGTACATCAATGATCATACTTAAGCTAGACAACTAACGGGGGACTTGTTAATTACAGTTTGTAAAAACAAACTATCTCTAGCTTAAACAGAACCTTTATAAAACGCCAATCAACTCTATTCAAATACCTAAGCAGCGAATAGATGAACAGCGCTTTATGTAAAGATTATTACTCAACAAATATATTAGCGCTATTTTTCGATGGCAATGGTTAAGATATGCCATCAATTTTGTTTTGACTATCGGTTATCTGGTCAAGGGTTTGCCAACCTGCTTGCCAAAGCCGACGGTTCTTTAAGACCCTGGCATTGACCCAAAATCGAACCGTTGGATCACAGGAAGCAACAAGCTCGGCAAAAACCAGTTTTCCTTCATTTTTACGGTTCGTCACTTGAAAATGTCGCCAACCCATGGTGCGTTGCTGTGCCGTCCATTTAGACCCCAACAAATGGGGAAATTTTTGCTTCTTAGGTTTAGCCATAATCGACAGCTACGTCTATGAAAGTGTCTGTTTCAAGCCACGGATATGAACAGCGCGACTGGTGATATAGGCCATTTTGGCATCCAAACGAATATAGATTTTGCCCGACAGCAGTCCTCGTAAATTACGACGAGCGTAGATGACCAGGTCAGCCGGCAGACTATCATCTTCAATTTGCGTATATCCTAAGTCGGCCAGGGGCTGACTAATCTGATTTAGAAACACCTTATGCCCCTTAATCGGCTGTTTGACAGTCACTGAACGATTAAAGTACAGTCCCAGGCCACCTCCCACTAATCCCATCACCAGCCCCAGCTGATTGGGTACCGCACTCATCGGGCTCAGATGCAACACCAAACTGGCCAACACAATGGTAATCAATGTAGTGGTGCCAAAGTAATACAGAAACGTAAGGGAGTTTTCTGGGCCTGGGTTACTCTCAGTCATGTCGGGAACAATGCATTCTTTTTTGTATAGGGTTGCACAATTTCATGGCAACCGATATGAAAATCAGTGGCAGAATGGTCAGGCAAGATCAATCGCCATTGTTTGGCCGTCATTTTACAGACGGTCGGCCCTATTAGGTAAACCATGATTGAGGTAGAACAGCTTAGTAAAGCCTACGGTTCAACCGTGGCCATCAGTGATGTGTCCTTTAAGGTAGAGCCAGGAGAAATTCTGGGCTTCCTGGGACCTAACGGTGCCGGTAAAACCACCACCATGCGGATCCTGGCAGGGTATTTACCCGCCACTAGCGGCACGGCCCGCATCGCTAATCACGAGGTCCATGGCGACTCCATGGCCGTCCGGCAAAACATTGGCTACTTACCGGAGACGCCACCGCTATATCCTGATATGACAGTGGAGGCCTTTCTCTTTTTTGTGGCTCGGATCAAAGGCTTACCCATCGGCGATCGCGCTACCCGGGTAGCCTCTGCCATGGACCGCTGTAACCTGACTGAAAAGAAACGAGTATTGATCCGCAAACTTTCTAAGGGATTTCGACAGCGTGTGGGCATTGCCCAGGCCATTGTCCACGACCCGCCGGTGATTATCTTAGATGAGCCTACGGTCGGTTTAGACCCTAAGCAAATCATTGATGTGCGGCACCTGATTAAAAGTTTGGCGGGGGAGCATACGATCATCCTCTCTACTCATATTTTGCCTGAGGTGAGTATGACGTGCGATCGCATCACCATCATCAACCAGGGTCGCATCGTTGCCACCGACACCCCAGAAAACCTAACCGCCCGTCTGGCCGGACAGTTAGGCTATGCCATCGAGGTGGCGGGCGATCCTGACTGTGCCGAAGCAGTCCTGAGCAGCCTCAGCCAGGTGGAATCTATCAAAACCCTCGCGAACGATGATCTGCCTGAACACCATCATCGTTTCCAGGTGATGGCCGCCACCGAAGAGGATCCGGGTAGTGAGATCGCAAATGCCATTATCCAAGCTGATTTAGGACTCTATGAACTATCTCGCAACCGCGTCAGCCTCGAAGACGTATTTATTAACCTGACCACAGAAGAGCCTAGCCTGGGCAATGATACTGAGCCCCAAACCGATTCCACGGACGCTCCTCCTGAAATCCAAGAGCAACCTGACCCAACGGACACCGCTCCTGAGACCGAAGACTTGCCCACATCAGCAGACGACAGCCCATCCATAAACAGCCCGGATAGCGATGAATAGCATCATTACCGCCATTAGCAATATTCTTGCCATCTATCGGCGAGAACTACAAGGCTACTTTGCATCACCATTGGCCTATGGCATCGCCACTATTTTTTGGCTGTTAGCCGGGTTCCTACTAGTTATTTTGGTATTTGGTCCCCAGGGTCTTCTAGCCCAATCAGCATTTGCCGATCAGGCTGGACTACAGAGTGCGCCGCTGGACCTGCCCTATGAGTTCACCCAATTTTACTTAGGGCTGTTAGGCTCTCTGGCCATGTTTATTTTGCCAGCCCTCTCCATGGGACTCTACACCGATGAACGCAAACAGGGCACCCTGGAGCTTCTGGCCACCTCACCTATTACCAACTGGGCCGTCGCCCTCGGCAAACTCCTGGGGGTAACCACCTTTTTTATCACCATGGTGCTACCACTGTTGGTGTTGGAGTCATTCGTCGTGGGCTCTGCCGAGCCCCCCTTTGATTTTCGCCTCTTGTTGCTAGGTCATGGGGGATTAATCCTGATGGCTGCAGGAGTGCTTTCCCTGGGAATGTTTATCTCTTCTCTCACAGAGAGTACGGTTTTGGCCGCCATCCTCACATTTGCCATGATTCTGGTTTTATTTGTGTTGGAAGGCATCGCCAGTGGTGTGCCAGGCCCCCTAGGAGAAGCCATCAGCCATCTCTCACTGCTCAAACACTACAGCAATTTTACCCAAGGTGTTCTTGATCTCAGCGGGCTGATCCTCTTTCTCTCCTACGCTGTTTTAGGGCTATTCTTAACCGCCCAATCCATCGAAGCATTTAGATTTCAGAGAAACTAACTTGCCCCTCATTCTATGAAAGCGCTATCTACCTCTCGTAAATATCTCCGCTGGCTGATCTGGCCTGGCGTAGCGTTGACAACTGCTGGTCTGGTG
>JBCCJR010000314.1:0-6483 GCA_039045805.1 Cyanobacteria bacterium P01_C01_bin.118 | reverse complement strand
TTACTTTTGACAGTTAGACGTCGGTGGCGATTGGTCAGATATCTATTTAGCCGATGTTCTAGTTTACCAATGACCGGAGCCAGGCGGTTGCTGCCAATGCCAAACGTTAATCTTCGGGCGACCGGCTTGGCCAGCGTGCCATAACGTCGCCAGCCTAGCTTTTTGTACTTTGTCTGGAAGTAACCATCCTCTGCCAGCTTCCATTTTTCTCGCAAATGTTGGAGACTCTCAAGCGTCCAAGCATTGCTCCACCGCAGCATATAGTAATGAACATCCGCCAGTTTTTGAGGTCGCCCTGGTACATAAGTGACTACAGCCGCTGGCTCAAAATAGACAGACAGACCCAGCTCTCGCACAGTCATACAGAAATCTAGATGCTCTTTCGTATTAAGCATGGCTTCGTCCAGTTGACCCATCTGCTCAAAAATCGAGCGTCGCACTAAGACACAGTGAAACTCTGCCAGTTCTGTGGGCCCTTGTTTAAGCTGATGACGTAAGTCGGCTACCTGTTTACCCTGATGCAGCATTTTTTCCCGTAGCCGTCTACGCCCTAGCTTATCCACCCATATATGAGATTCTCCCCCAGCAAAATGAATTTCCTGGTGAATGGGTTCATGCTGACACATTAATGGTCCGACCACCGTCGCATCTGTTTTTTCCGCACATTGAACTAATGCACTGAGCCAGCCAGGGGATACGACAACGTCATTATCTACGAAGGTAATATACTTGGTGTCGGCATATTGCAGTCCAATGTTTCTCGCCTGGTTGGGGGAAAGATATTGCTCCTTGCGTACTAATTTAAATCCTTTCTCAACGGACTGCTGTTCTAGATGACGACGTAAATCCTTAGGAGAATTTCCATCCACATAAATCAGTTTAAAGGGGATTTGCGTATGGGTATAGAGACTATCTAAGGACGTTTGCGCATAGCTAAATCGTTCTCGAGGCACAACAATCAGAGTAACAATAGGAAAAGTCATAACAGGATTAATGAGAGAGATAGCATGAAGATTTCTAATGGCAGATGCCCCGTAGGTAAATGCAGTGGTATAGCTGGAGATCCTTACTTATCGACTGTTTGAGACTATGACGAGCCATAGGAAATTGATGGCCGGGATAATGAACGATACTCTTCTAATTCCGCAATACGATTGCTTAATAAGGCTTCATAGCGTTGCACCAACAGATCGTTGAGCCGATGTAAATCATAATGACGTTCTACAAAGGCACGCCCTGCTTGTCCCATGGCTGGCCATTGTTCTGGATGCGTGAGTAAATCATTAAGCTTGTTAACTAAGCTATCCACATCTCGTTCTGGAACCAGGTGACCGGACAAACCATCTTCTACCAGTTCAGGAATCCCCCCATGGTCGGTGCTAATGACCGGTAACCCCATAGCCATGGCTTCTTTGAGGACATTGATGGGGGCATCTTGATTGCCATCCTTAGCGGTTACACTAGGGGCAATAAAAAGATGGCACTGATCTAAGATTTGAATAATCTCCGCCTCATTTTTCCACCCCACCAGATGAATATAAGCTTGGGCATTCAGTTCATGAATGACCGCTTGCAACCGTTCTCGTAATGGGCCATCGCCGATGATAGAGTAGGTGAGTTTAGGATATTGCCGGGCCACTTGAGCTACGGCACGAATGGCATATTCGATCCCTTTTTTCTCCACTAATCGACCTGTGGTCGCAATGTGGATATTGTTCGTCGGATCAGGCTGACGCAGCCTTAAACGAAACTTACCCACGTCTAACCCTGAAAAATGGACAGCTATTTTGTCAGCAGGCCAGCCGAGGTCGATGACGCGTTGTCGAAAGAAATTACAGTTAGCCAGGCAATAGTCCGTATATTGGAAAGGTCTTTTATAAACAGTTGGACCATTTTGTTTGACATAGTAGCTAATATCAAATCCCCGAAACATCACTAACAACTTGGGGGTGGGGGACAGCAATTGCTTAAAGGCCATACCGCGATAACTTTGGGTGCCAAACTGGCAGTGGATAATATCGTAGTTTCGCTGGGAATTTGGTCGGCTTGATAATGATATCGCGGTGTACAACAGCCATAGATTAAGAGCTTGGTGGCCATAGGCAAACACATTTAGGGAGCACCCAATCAACCTTGGCGCTTTAAAGCAATGGGTGATTATTAACCAGAAACCTTGTAGAATCCGCTGAAAGTAGTTTTTGGGAACTTTTTTCATCTCATAGGTTCGTTCTCGCAATCGATATGCAGTGACATCTGCATGAACCTTGTCCCAACTGTGAAGGTTTTGAGTATAAATATCAACGTCATGACCTCGATCCAACAGCCCCGTGATCTGGTTGAGGACAAAGGTTTCCGACAACATGGGAAAGTTATTAACTAGAAATGCTATGCGCATAGATATTTTGTGACCTATTGTATGGAACCACAACCAACGAAATGAGTGGTGCTACCGCTGAGCGAAGGCATACCAAGAGAGTTATTGGTCAGTTCGCTGTTTATTGTTTATTTATGAGAGTTTTCTTATGAAATTGATTGAGTAACCTATGCTATGTCCATGGTTGCTCAACAAAATCATCCCAATCAGAATGGTGAAACCAACTGCATCTGACTGTTAATAGCCATTTAAGATGAACCCAGTATTTTTTAGATAAATTGTGATATCTGCACCCGTGAAATCTAGATCCTTTTGACAATGCTCTAGAGATAGTACACGCCTTGTGTAATGGGACTCTATGGGCTTAGCTCGGATTGTAGGCTTATTCTAAATACGAATTTCAAGTTGCTTAACTAGTATGAGCCAAATTTGATTTTGGCATAGTGATTCTAGCTGCCGGTGTCCTTCTAGAACGGCGAACTTGCAGTTGTATTAATATTGTTTGCCAACACACCTTAACGTACTTGAAAAAGGACATTTAGACCTTTTAGGAGAGTGCGATCGCAACTAATATGAGATAGCTTTACCTGAGCCTCATCAGTTACCCCAGGTTTTAGCCGTTGTTGTCGTAGTTGCCTAAAGCTGCCCGCCGCTAAGACATTTAGCTGAGGTACAGTAATGTCATTTTTTTGCCGCTTAAACCCATAGGACTCATTAACCTGACACATTCTTTCGTCAAAGGTCTTCAGACTCTGCTGTAGGTAGCTTGGGGGCATATCAGAAATGTCAGTCCCAGGAGCTAACTCCACATTCAAAATATAATAGGGATCTACTAAAGATTCCGATAGGGTGACACAAAAGTCTTCAATGGGGAGTTTATCCTTTAGCGCCGTCATCACCTGGGTCACATGATATTCAGTGGTCTTTTCTGAAATAGCCGATAGGATTCCCCCCTGACGATAGCGAAACACAATCACAGGCACCCCCTGCTGCATGTCCACCACCTGCAAAACATCCCCAATGTCATAACGACAAAATCCCGAATAATTGGTGACCAAAACACGATAGTATTCTCCCACCTCTAACTCATGGGACAACAGAGTTTTAGGCATCTTCTGGTCCCACTGATCCGAGGCAACAAACTCAAAAAAGTTTGTTTTTAACGCCAGAATGGCCCCATCCTGGTTGAGGCGACAATAGCTGCCAAATACTGCTTCCGATGACGCATAGGTACCGCCAAAAATTGGGGTATCCCCAAAGTACTCACCAAAGCGCTCAAAGTAGAAATCCGATGGCCCACCCCGAGCTGTGATCAAAAAGGCCAGATGAGGCCAGACATAGTGTGGCAAAAGGCGACCGTGGCTGTTGAGAATCGTCTCTAGCTGTTTGGCTCGCTGAGGTTGAGGCGACAGTCGCCGCTGGAGAGACTTTCGTAGCAGTGGCTCAATCTCGATCTCCTGGGAAAGAGTCCCCCGACCAATATCATCCACCAAAGCAGCACTAAACCGTTCCAAATAGGTGCAAAACTGCAGCATAATCAGCGGAAAGTTGGCCGCGATGTACGCTATCTGCGGCTGACATAATCCAAACAGCAAACACACATAGTTGCGAGCAGCCGTATTGCTGATCAATAGCGCATCATAGGGCTGAGCAAACAGCTGATTATAAACCAGGGGGTGGGTGGCTCGCAGCTGATTGCCGCTGACGTGTCCGTAGGTGATGCCCCCCTCAGTTTGCCCCAGGGGGGTGATCAATGTGGTCAAAAGCAGTTGCCCCACGGGTCTCTGGGCTTGCTCAAACGCGTGTCCCATGGCCACCTGATTAGCGTAGGCGCGGGTTTGTTGTACCCGTTTGGTAATGGGAACCAGCTTGCGACTGCCAGTGGAGCCGCTGCTCATATTAAAGGAGCGGATGGGGAAGGGCGATACCACATTGCCTTCGCCAGCAGCGGCTCGCTCAAAATATGGGGCATAGTCGTCGTAGGTCCATCGTGGCACCCGTTTCCGAAACTCTTCGAGGGTACTGACCTGATTTAAGCTGAGGGACTGACCTAAGGCGGTGTCCTGCTGTTCTTTGAGCAGCGTTTGGAGAAACTTCGCCTGGATAACATTAGCTCTGGGGAGCTGCTGGGTAAACGCCCGCTGCTGCCACTGGGCCGCCATCGCAAACACAGATAAGACCGGCTGAGCCATAGGGTACTGAATAGTCCGTCTTGTAAACTTAAAAATATTTCACAATAATAAGATGAAGCGGTGTAGGTCAGACCTTGCACCCTACGTTTTCATTTGGAGTTACCAATGCCCCAGTCCGTTGTATTTGCCATTAGCGTTGTCGCAGCCTTTGTGTTTGCCAGTTTTGTAGAATACTGGCTGCATCGGCTGATGCATGTATCTCCAAAAATTGGCCAACGTCACCGTGACCATCATCGCCGTAATGAAGGACAGGGAGTGCTTTGGGAGTTTCGAGACTATGTGCTGGGTAGCGCGATCGCAATGGCCATACCCTTTATTTTTTCCCTAATCGCCGGTCTTGGCTGGGCCAGTGGCGCACTGGTTTATGCGGCATTTTCTGCCTATGCCCACCAGCTCCAGCACGAAAACCCCCGCAAGTGCTTCTGGATGAAAATGCCCGTCCACTATGTACACCACAAGTACGGCATGTGGAACCACAATTTTGGTCTGGGCGTAGACTGGTGGGACCACCTGTTTGGCACCTATAAACCGGTAAAATGGCCCGCCGAAGATGATATCCCCGAAGCGTCTATGATGGCCGTGCGCTGGTGGTAAGGAAATGCCGGTAGGTAAGGTGCGTTGCAGCGCACCTTACTAGCCAAAGTTTTCGTAGTTTTCTTTTGCCTGTTTCACCTGGGGTGACAGCGTGAGAATCTGTGAAACAGCCGCATTCAACCACGACAGGGGAAATTTAAAGGGCCGTTCGATATCGAGAAACAGCACCACCCGATAGCCATTGGTGCTGTTCCACACTTCATGGTAATAGGTGTCATCAAAAATCAGGCTTTTGCCCTCTTCCCAGTGGATAATAGTGTTATGCACTCGAATTCGACAGTCTTCCCTAGGTTCTGGCACCCGCAGCCCCAAATGATAGCGAATTAGACCCTTGTGCTTACCCCGGTGCTCCGGAATGTGTTTGCCCGGTGCCAGGATAGAAAAGAAGGCCACCTTGAGACCCGGAATGCCCTGCAGCAGCTCCCAGGTTCGGGGGCATTGCTCACAGTTTTTGGTAGCAACAAAGCCAAAGGCGCAAAAGTAATAGGTTTTCCACTTATTGTCAGGGCTGATGCGGGTTTGCCGGGGCATGATGTCCTGAAAGCTAGGTAGAGCATTGACATCAGCCAGCACCTGATCCAGCTCCTGACGAATTACGGTCCAGTTTGCCTCCAGATTAGCCACCCAGGGAAACGTGCTGGCGGGAAATATGGGCCTATTCCCCAGGGGGGATGCGTCGCCAAGCCAGGATTCAAAACGACGGTACCAGGGGCGGTCAAAAATTGGATGAATCGGAGTTTCTGGACTACGGGGTGGAGTAATTTGCATAAATGATGCGGTTACATTAAGAGAATCTAAAAAACAGGTTGCAAACCAGGCAAAACCCGCAGTTACGTTAGTGTAAAGATATAGTATCTGGTTAGGTCCTACTTCCGGCACGTCCCCTAAACTCTGTTAACCCATGAACCCGTTGAAACCATTATTGATTGCTATTGTTGGCACGTTGGCGGTGGGGCCTGCGATCGCCCAGGTAATTCCGGCTGAAGACACCCCCGAAGTGGCCACTGTTGTCAATCAAGAAGGGTACTCGGTGATGCTGCGGGACAGCGTAGACCGCATGGAACTGGAGTGTCGAGCCTACTTAGCAGTAAGTTTTCCCAATGGCATTATCGATCCGGCCTATCTGCGGGAGGACCTGGAAGCCACCTTTTTAGAAGCGGGTCGTCGGGGTGGTGTGGCTCCAGACACACTCTACGATTCCAGTGAGCTGATTGCTAACCGTGTCGGCGAACTGATGGAACTGAGCGGTCGCGCTTTTGATGTAGAGTCGGGGCTAAAGCTACAGTTTCTCTATGAGGAAATGGAAGAGTTTGTCTGTGAACG
>JBCCJR010000313.1:0-6499 GCA_039045805.1 Cyanobacteria bacterium P01_C01_bin.118 | reverse complement strand
TTTATTAGTCAGCGGCCTTCGCGATTTAATCGCGAGCCATGGCAAATTGCCAGCAAGCTAATCTTCTTAAACGTACTTTTAATTGGTCTACCCACAATTGTTTGCTACTACAGTCTGTCCCTGGGCAATATTTCGTTGAAATGGCTACATTTCTCACTGGTTGCTCTGTATTTGACCAGTGCCGCCATGCTGATTGCAGAATCTACAGCGGCTGTATGGCGACGGTTTGCTAGAAAATCGAAATTGCCGCCGTCTGCTTCTGATGGTTTCAAATATCGTATTAAACAAAGTCTGGGAATTCAGGGGGCAGGCTTACCTGCCGATGGTCAGCCCCTGCCTCGCTGTTCATTTATTGTGGCCGCTTACTTGCCCAATGAGCAGAACATTATTCTAGAGACGGTGGACCACCTGCTCAATCGAGTCCATCAGCCTGCAGCTGGTTTAGAGGTGATTTTGGCCTACAACACCCCTGTGGCCCTGCCCATTGAGCAAACGTTGCTGCGGCTGGCAAAAAAGTATCCTAATTTTCACCCCTACCGAGTAGAGGGCAGTCACTCAAAAGCTGAGAACATTAATGCGGCCCTCAACCTGGTAACCGGTGACATTACCTGCATTCTGGATGCGGACCACCATCCCGCCCCCGACTGTTTTGAGAGAGCGGGGCGATGGATAGCCAATGGCTATGACGTAGTGCAAGGACGCAATCTGATTCGAAATCGTAGTGAAAATCTGCTGACACAGCTGATTGCAGTAGAGTTTGAGTCTATTTACGGCGTCAGTCACTCTGCTAAATCACTCATGGTGGATACAGCTCTGTTTGGCGGTTCTAACGGCTACTGGCGCACTTCAGTGTTGCAGCAGGTCCGATTTAATCCCACCATGCTGACAGAAGACATTGATGCCTCTATCCGCACCTTGCTCCATGGCTATCGGATTGTGCACGACCGCAGCATTACGGTAACGGAGCTGGCCCCTAATCGGATCAGTGCCTTTTGGTCCCAGCGCAAACGGTGGTCCCAGGGCTGGTTAGAGGTGAGTTTACGGTATCAAAAGCGATTTTGGAAATCTCCCCAGCTTACCGTTGGTCAAAAGCTGATCTGGACCCACCTGCTTTATTATCGAGAACTGTTTCCGCTGTTGTCGGTGCAGATTATTCCCATTGTTTTAAGCAGCTGGCTAGTGATGGGAACTGTTAATTTCACTGATAATGCATTCTTATTGTTGGCGACGGCAATCACGTTTTTGAGCAGTATTTACAAACTGTTGGTGACGGCTAAGGTGGGCTATCGTCACTATCCTGGCTACTACTTTGTCCAGTATGCGTTGCTAACTCCGTTTTATTCGTTGTTTAAGAATCTGATTGCGGTGGTGGCGCTGTACGATCACCTCCATGGCAAAACTGATTGGGTGGTCACTCCGCGAGAGGCAACTCCGATTGTTGTCAACAACTTTGAGAAGGCTTACGCTTTGCCTGAAACTGCAGGGCTGCGAGGGTAATAAACGAAAAATTCTCATTGCAATATCTATTTTTTGGTGGATATTGCCCACCTTACGGGGTATTGTCCATTTTCATTGATGGTGGGCCGTGCCCACCCTACGAAATACGGTCTTTAAATTCATATTTGTTATGGTTCGTCGTTTTGCTCGTTCGGCACAGCGCCTCGCCTGGTTAGATGGCTTACGCATGATTGCGGCTGTTATTCTTCTTCTCTACCACGGGCAGCTGTTGTTTACCCAATCTCGCTATAGTCCACAGCCCACGGGGCTTAGGGATAATGTCCAACTGTTGTTAGCGGGCACCGAGTCTCTCGCGACGGTTTCAGACTGGATCCAACTCTTGGGAATGCCTGCTCTGTTTGGGTTCCAGTTTGTGGATGTGTTTATTTTATTAAGCGGATTTAGCTTAACGTTGACCACGCGACAGCGCTCCTTTGATTGGCTTAGATTTTGGCAAAAACGGTTCTCCCGCTTGTTGTGGCCCTTGGCTACCATGGCGTTACTTGCCTATCCAGCGTTATGGGTTGTGGGGGCGACAGGCAACAGTTCCCTCGGACATCTGGCTCTACTACCGTCTGGCGATTTGTTGTTGCCCATGGGCAATCTTTGGTGGTCTATTCCATTAGTCTTGGGCTTTACGCTGTGTTTTCCGTTGTTGTATCAGCTGATGTATCGCTGGGGTGGACGTAATTTGATGACTATGAGCCTGATGGTTACCCTGGTCTGTCGGGCGGCTATAGGTTTGGGCGGGCAGCTCGTATTAGAGACACCCCTGCTACCGGTTTATCTGTTGTTGGCAAATCTGAACTCGTTTGTTATTGGGATGGTTGTAGCCCAATCCTACAAACATGGTCGTGGGGTATTGTTTTGGCCTCAGTCTAAGGCGTTACAGGTGGGCTTTGGTCTTTACACTGTTGGGTTTATTAGGCAGTTTTATACACCAGGGTGGTGGGTTGGTGATGTGGTGACACCGCTGGGGTTAACGTTGGTTTGCGTGGTGCTCTGTCGCTGGTGGACGTCGGCCCCATGGAGTAGTCGTCTAGCGCTGAATTTAGGTAAGCATAGCTACAGCTTTTGCTTACTCCATTATTTTGTGGTGGAGCGGACGTTGGGGCTGATAGTTAATGGGGATGGCGTGAGGTATGAGATCGCAATTCCCCTAATGATGCTCGGTACCCTGGTATTGGCCGCCATCACCGATGCCGTCACCCCATTTTTGCAACGAGTCATGGCTCGGCTGTGGCAAGACATCGATTATCTCCTGGCCCGTAAACCCGCCGTGGTCGTCCCTGGCTGGGTCCCATCGGTGGGAGACACGGTGCGATATCTCGATCAGCAGTGGGCGATACAAGCGGTCGAAATCTTGTTGGATGACGGCAACTACTATCTGTGCAAAATTGCCAATCAACAGCAAACCCGCTGGGTAAGTCAAGAACAGCTTCAGCTGATGGCACCCACTCTCGTAGCGTCCTAACACGTTCTCAGGGGCGTCTAGCCGTCAAGGATTGGGTATCGTATACCCTGGATAGCGTAGTCTCAATCAACCCAGATGAGAGTTTTGGATGTTGCCATAGGTCAGCAACGATAAAGGTGGCTAAGAATGCAATGGCAAGTCGTTTAACCTTTAGAGAATAGACAGTCATGGGGTTCCCCCTTTTGGAACAACAGACTATCTATCTCACCCTAGGCAACTTATACGCTTTAAGAGACCACCTGCTGGATTTTCAAATAAGAACGCCGATGAAACTTAGTTTCACCGGCGTTCGGTTTAGATATAAAGGAGTGGCAATAGGGTGGATTGGCAACTAATGCCGGTTTAGAAATAGAGTGTTATTCAATAAAGTGCTCCGTCTATGGGTCTACTATAGGCAGCTACAAAGCAGCGAGCTGTGTTTGAGATCACAGTCATAGAAAGTGCAGTATTAGCAGCTGCCCCCATGTATGACTGGATACTTCGTCTGTTATACCCACTTCGAATTCCTTAATCCTGATTGAAAATGGACAATTCCGTAGGTTCATACCCCTATAGATGGCCTTCGCTCCTAGGTGCTATTAGTCAAGATTTTGTATCAAAATCTACTGAGGTGAAATTGCACCATTTGTCAGATTATTCAGCGCCCCGGCAATGGTCTCCAGGGATTCTACACCACATCCATTCAGGCGATGACGTCCCCCCAGATATTGCGGGTCATTATAGGCCAACTGTACATTCCCCTGGTCATCTTCCCAAATCAGAACCTTTTGAGGCAGGTCAATCGCTATAGTCTGCTGACACTGCATCAGAGGAGTGCCAACTTTAGGATTCCCAAAAATAACGACTCGGGTGGGACGCAAATCCAGACCAGCACCGGAGGCATTCTGGGCATGATCAACGGTGGCAAATAGGTTTAATCCTTTGGACTCCAGGATCTTCTTAAATCGAGTTTCTGTTTCCTCAACGGTGTAGGGACTGGCTTTAACAATCAAACCGGTAGGGGCACCCGCTTGAGCCACAGCCTTTTGTCGAGAAAAGTAGGTAAGAGTCAAACCAGCTAGCAGAGTCGTCACCCCGAGGCCAATGGCAGTAATATATCGCATAGTCTTGAAAAAGGGAGGCATCACTGTCAGCCTACAACTATGCCTTACCCTTGGCAAAATATTCTACCCGTAGGAGACCATACAACAATAGTGACGCCGCTGTGGGGTTTGACCCCTCATCTCGGGAATACAATACGTATCTACACATCTAAAACCCGGAACTTTTTTCTTTCTCTTCTATCTTAATTAAGAAGAATAATTAAGATAGAAGAGTCTAAAGCTCAGCAATTTTAATCCTTGTAAAACCTGGGTGCCTTGTTACACGGCACTTAGGTAAACAACAATATGTAGTTCCCACAGACCAGAACGTGTCTAAAAGCAATAGATTTGGTTGTTTCTGCGGGCATAACTTGTTGTTTTTATCTGGGCAGTATGGATAGGCATCGCCAAAGATTTGTTGTTGATAGCAAAAATAACTTGCCCTAGAAAGTTCTTCATCCGTCAACCTGATCAGACGAGTTTTCAATGTAACTCTTTTGTCTGTTAGTTTTTACGTGAGAAAGTTATAGCTTTCTCAGACAAACTGACAGGCAAAAGTGCGTTGTCAAACCACCCGCTGAAATTGGTCATATAGAAGACTTAGCAACCCATTCGCAAGTTATATGCCTGCCTCTACAACATTTCTGTGTATTTACTTAATCCTAATCATTTAGAGGTGGTTGGCTAATGTCTATTCCTAATGAAACTAATGAGAGATTCCATCTGAAAAATCGCATTTCACCGCCTGTAGTGTTTATGGTCTCAGGCACACTTTTGGTCACTTGCAATGGAGCGGCATTAGCCTTAAATCTCACTGAGAATAGTCCGGCAATATCGTCCTCGTCTGCACTATTACCAACGCCAGCGCTTCTCACCCAGGCCACTCCTGTACCAGAAATTGCACCAGCACAGCCAGGTGTCCAATTTAGTCCCTACAGCTACAAGGCTATTGACCTCGGTTCAGAACAGACTGAACCAACACTGGACCCAGACAAGGTGGTCGCCAGAGTCTCCAAAACTGCTGTAGATCTGGCTTTAACTCCAGCCTCCGAAGAGTTAGCATCCCCCTTTGCGACCCAGATTCTTGGGGTAATTTCGTCAGACCCCATCGAACAATTCCATCCCTTTGCCGACGTTCCTATTCAGCTGGCAGAATTAATCGACCAGCCAACGATAGCTCCAGCAGCAAGCCCAGAGCGATCGAGCCCAATCGAGCGACTCAAGCCTTTTGCCACTGTTCCGGTTCGTTTAACAGAGCTAATCAACAGTCCCGTGGTCAACCCGTTGGAGTCAGGGGCAACAACAGTAGGAACCGCTCAGGACACAACAACACTGGATCCAGGACTGGGAACGGTTGTGTCACCGTCAGCCCCTATCCCTACGTTTCAACCATCAAACAACCCGATAGGGGTAGCCCAACAAATGCCAGCTGAGTCGGCAGCTCCCCCCATAGATAATGCGGCTAGTGATGACACCCAAGCCGATACGCTTAATGCACAATCCTTAGAAACCGTAGAACCCGCTTCTGTTTCAGAATCGATCAGCTATAGTGCAGCCGATCTTTTGGAAGTCCCTGCCCGCTTTGGTGTTAATGCCAGCACTGCCACCAACGGCTTTGGCGAAAGCATTGGTGTCCATGGATTTGTTCCCCTGGACCAGGAGATTAATGAGGCTCTAAACGAGCTAGATATTACCTTTCTCGAAGGTGATCTCCAGATGAATGACGGAGATCCTAGCTTTAGCCTTAACCTGGGTCACCGCGGCTATCGTCAGGACAATCCCGACGATGCAGGCTATATCCGTGGAGGCTATGTGGGTGTCGATGGCCGGTTTACTGACGATAGCAGCTTTTTCCAGCTGGCCAGTGGCTATGAGCGCATCAATGACGACTGGGAGTTTCGCCTCAATGGTTATCTTCCCATCGGTGAGCGCACCAACACGATCCAAAGTGTGGATTTTGATACCGGTTTACAGGTTTCCAATGGGTTCGAGGGTAATCAGCTAGTCCTATCTGCTATCCGTGAACGACAGCGAATCTTGCAACAAGAAGACGCGCTGGGCGGTTTTGATGCCGAGTTTGGTGCCGAGCTAAGTGAATGGGATGGCGGTGAGCTGATGGGTTACGTTGGTGGTTATCTGCTGTCTGGTGAGGAGAGCAGCATTGGTGGGCAAGCCCGTCTAGCAGTTAACTTTGAGTCGAATTTCAATGCGGGACTTTCTCTGCAGCATGATGGCTTATTTGGCACCACCGTTGCCCTATCCCTTAGTGCTACCTGGCCCGAATTCCGGTTCCAGGATGAGGACCAGGACGACTTTGAAGAAGAATTTGAAGTACCCATTCGGCTGCGAGATCCTATCGCCCGTCGCGATAATGTGGCGATCAATGAAATCAATGAGTCTGAAATCATCTACGAAGAACAGATTGAACCGCTGCGTAACCCCGAAG
>JBCCJR010000312.1:0-6518 GCA_039045805.1 Cyanobacteria bacterium P01_C01_bin.118 | reverse complement strand
GGAGAAGGGGAGAGGGGGAGAGCAGGCAACGGGGGCTGGCAGGATTATTTAGCCGCTGCAAACGTTTGATGGAGGCTGTTGGCTATCGAGTAAAGGGATATCAGACTCAGGCAGCGCAGGAATTCGACGGATCATTGGCATAATCTCTTTTCGCGCCAGAATTTGGCCGTTTTCATCGATCTTGAAATCACGCTCTGGAATATAGCCAGACAGGGTTAACGTTAGCAGTAATCGATTGACTTCGGCTTTAGTAAGTTGACGTATTGCCATTGGAGTAGAGGCTATTCTTTAAATTTGCTTACTTTCAGCTTAGGTATGAATTCTGAAAATGTGATGAAATGGCTAGCAGTGCAGCGTCAAAGCTAGAAATTAGGATTAAAGATTCGGGTTAAGGCGGTGGTACGTGTTAGCCCAAGGTCTTGGGCTAGCACGTGGTGTACAAGTTTAGGCTGATTAAGTTTGAGGCATAATTTGTGGAGGAACATCCAGGATTTCCGGAGTAGGATGTCTCGGGATGTACCACGGGTTATCGGGAGGAGATAGCAGCTGGTCATCCTTTGGAACAAAGATAGGTATCTCGTTGCTGTCCTCTACTGACTCTATGGCACCACCGATGCTGATGGCAGTCCCCTCAACGACGGCATTGGCCAGGTTGATGTTATTCATCGATGCGCCTGTAACATCAACGTAGTAAAGCTGAGCCTGGGAAAAATTGACATTGTCCAAGTCGGCATTAACCAGACTGGCATTTGTCAAAAATGCTCCGGTCAAGTTAGCGCCCGTTAGATTTGCCCCAGTTAGGTCAGCGCCTTCTAGATTACTCCAAGAGAGATCGGCTCCGCTTAAGTCTACCCCCCGTAAATCTGCCCCAATCAAATGGAGCTTACTGAGATCGGCATCGACCATATAACAGTCCTTACATTGGTTAGTGAGCACTAGCCGTTGCACGTTAGAGGCAACAGTCTCCTCCATCACTGGACCAATGGGGGCTTCTGCAAAACTCGGGCCTCCCAAAACCAAGAGGGAGATGAGGGGTAGCGTAGCTAAATATCGTCGTGTCATAGTCTCCTCCTTGGTCAACATGCTGGCCATTGTAGATTACGTCCACCGGATGGGTGGGAAAGTGCCAATGTTGACTAATAGTGTCCCTGGGATAATCCTAAAGAAAGAGTGTTGTCAAGCAACTATACTAGATCTGGACCGGGACTGAATAGAGTAGACGAAAACTCTTATCTACCCTAACTTAATTCTCGCATGAATGACGAAAATCTATCATGCATAATCTTACGATTTAATGAAACGATACGTGAATTTAAATCCTCATAAATTCCTCAAACTATTGGTTTATACCCAGATTGGAAACGTTCAAAACCGTTTCTGACTATTGTTTCTTGGATGGGGTTCTATGGTGCAAACAACACGTACGAATTTGCCCTCGGCCAATACTACCCAGACTGACTTTATCCTTGAATTTGAACAGATTAATATTCACGATATTCCACGGGTAGGGGGTAAAAATGCATCTCTAGGAGAGATGATTCAACAGCTCACTTCCCAAGGGGTACGTGTGCCCACTGGGTTTGCTACCACGGCCTATGCTTATCGCTATTTTATTCAACAGGCAGGTCTAGAGGCGCAGTTGCGATCGCACCTCACCCACCTGGATACCGAAGACGTCACGGCCCTCCGTCACTGTGGTCGTACTGTACGTTCGTTAATTCTAGAAACTCCTTTTCCATCTGAGTTAGAAGCCGCCATTACCCAGGCATACCTTAAGCTATGTGGCAGCTGTAGCAATCCATCTCTGGATGTGGCTGTACGCTCTAGCGCCACGGCTGAAGATTTACCCGATGCCAGTTTTGCCGGACAACAGGAAACCTACCTTAATGTCCATGGGGTTAAAGGAGTGCTAGAGTCCTGTCACAAATGTTTTGCCTCCCTGTTTACCGACCGGGCGATCTCTTATCGCACCCTCAAAGGCTTTGACCACTTTACCGTAGCCCTCTCGGTGGGTGTGCAGCGGATGGTGCGCTCAGACCTAGCCACCTCCGGTGTGATGTTCTCCATTGACACTGAAACCGGATTTAAGCATGCCGCTCTGGTAACTGCAGCCTATGGTCTGGGGGAGAATGTTGTCCAGGGAGCCGTGAACCCAGATGAGTATTTAGTGTTTAAGCCCACGCTCCGAGCAGGGTATCGTCCTATTTTAAAGAAACACCTGGGCAGTAAAGAACTCAAAATGGTGTACGACGTTGGTGGTAGCAAACTAACTAAAAACATTCCGGTGTCGGATGTAGAGCGGCAGCGCTATGCCATCACCGATGATGAGATTTTAACCCTGACTCGATGGGCCTGCATCATTGAAGATCACTATTCTCAGGTGCGGGGTATCTACACGCCTATGGATATTGAGTGGGCTAAAGACGGTCTGACGGGTGACCTGTTTATTGTGCAGGCCCGACCAGAAACTGTTCAGTCTCAAAAGTCAGCCTCGATTCTCCGTAATTATATTCTCCAGGCCGATACGACAGATCGTCTTCCTTTAGTCACGGGGCAAGCCGTGGGGGAAATGATTGGCCAGGGAGCAGCGCGGGTGATTCAATCCGTGCAAAATATTGCCGAGTTTCAACCGGGTGAGGTGCTCATTACCCAGCGTACCGACCCTGATTGGGAGCCCATTATGAAGCGGGCAAGCGCCATTGTCACCGATCAGGGGGGGCGTACCTGCCATGCGGCAATTATTGCTAGAGAGTTGGGCATTCCTGCCATTGTGGGCTGTAGTAACGCCACGGAGCATCTAGCAACCGGACAGCTGGTGACGGTCACCTGTGCAGAGGGCGAAGTGGGTAAAGTCTATGACGGGCAACTCTCCTTTACAGTAGAAGAAACGGCCATTGACGAACTCCCTCGCACCCGCACTCAAATTCTCATGAATGTGGGCAACCCAGAAGAAGCATTTCATCTAGCAAAAACTCCCTGTGACGGCGTGGGGCTGGCTCGCATGGAGTTTATTATCGCCAACCATATTAAGGTGCATCCCCTGGCTCTACTCAACTTTAACCAACTTGAAGATGGGGTTGCCAAACAGGAGATCGCCAAACTAACAGCCCTCTATGACCATAAGCCTGACTACTTTGTTGAACGTCTGGCCCATGGTTTGGGTATGATTGCAGCCGCTTTCTATCCTAAATCAGTGGTTATTCGTCTCTCTGACCTCAAGAGCAATGAATATGCCAATCTGTTAGGGGGTGAATCGTTTGAGCCCAAAGAAGAAAATCCGATGATCGGCTGGCGGGGTGCCTCTCGCTACACCGATCCTCGCTATCGAGATGCCTTTGGCTTGGAATGTCTGGCGCTACAGCGGGTGCGCCGTGACATGGGCCTAACCAACGTGATTCCCATGGTGCCCTTCTGTCGTACGCCAAAAGAAGGACGGCAGGTACTTAATGAAATGGCCCGCTACGGTTTAGTCAGAGGTGATTACGGTCTGCAGGTGTATGTCATGTGTGAGATTCCCAACAATGTTATTTTGGCTGATGAATTTAGCCAAATCTTTGATGGATTCTCCATTGGCTCTAACGATCTGACGCAGCTAACCCTGGGCCTAGACCGTGATTCTGCCCTTGTTGCCCATCTCTTTGATGAACGTAGTGATGGCGTCAAGGCGATGGTGAGTAAAGTAATTGCTGAGGCAAAAAAGCACCAGCGCAAGATTGGCATCTGTGGCCAGGCCCCCAGTGACTATCCTGAATTTGCCCAGTTTTTAGTCCAGCAAGGGATTGATTCCATTAGCCTCAATCCGGACTCTGTTGTGAAAACCACTCTAGCCGTTGCTGCCATGGAGGAGGGGAATTTGACCTAGGGGATTGTACAGAAATAATGTTCCCGTAGAGGAGGAGCAGGGGAAGCAGGGGAGGCAGGGGGCAGGGATGCTTTTAACTGAAGAGCTCCTAGGGAGTGGGGGGATAACCACTAGACGTGATGGGGATTGGTAGCGTTTGTTCTGTTCTGATTTATTTTTGGAGGATGGGTGATGTTCACTAAAATTCTGGTTGCTTTGGACCATGGCGATACCTGCGGCGAGATCTTCCAAAAGTCTTTAAAGCTCGCACAATCTACAGGTGCTGAGCTACTGTTTTTGAGTGTATTAACCCCAGATGGTGGTGGAAACTTACCCCTGCCCGACAATTCTGGGCTGACATCGTTTAACTTGGGTATGCAAGAGAGTCTTTGGGATGTGTACCTCAAAAGCTATCGTGAATATGAAGAGGCGGCCACAGAACGCCTACGTAACTTTGTTGATCGAGCAAAAGACGCAGGCGTGCGCAGTGAGTTTAAGCAACTCAATAGTGATGTGGGTCGCGCAATTTGCGAACAGGCAAAAGCCTGGTCAGCCGATTTGGTCATGGTCGGTAGCCATGGACGCAAGGGGTTAGGTGAGATATTGTTGGGTAGCGTGAGTAATTATGTTATGCACCATGCTCCTTGTTCTGTACTGGTCGTTCATGAGCCTGAAGCAACTAACAGTAATGGAAAATTTGCTAAGGAGGTAATGGCAGAACAGCCATGATAGCCAGCGCCGCAATGCATACGCTTCTAGCAGACATCTGAATAATGGTTTATCTGTATCTAAGAATAACCTTGAAGCAATTATGGCAGTATACATCATCTGCTAAAAAAGCATCACATTAGTAAATCAATATAGGAAGGTACCATGGCACATGCTATTGACGGGATTTCCTCAGAAGTGAGTCCTGCTTTTGTTGTAATTGGCTATGGTAATCCTAACAAAGGAGATGATGCCATTGGCCAAACAGTAGTTGCTCAACTTGAAGAATTAAGAACACCTAACTTTGAAGCCTACTCGGTTAACCAGCTTACTCCAGAACTCTCTAGCAAACTCGCCAAGGCGACTGTTGTCATTTTTGTTGACGCCTGTAAATTAAACAATACTGACAAAGTGCGGGTCAAACCATTAGATGCCCGTGGTACGGAAACTACCGGTTCTGCATTACCCGGATTCGGTCATTCCTGTAGCCCCTGTTCCTTGTTGGCACTGACACAGTCTGTCTACGGTCATTGCCCAAAAGCTTGGTGGATTGAAGTTCCTGCCAATGACTTTTCTGTTGGTCATCCCTTGTCTGACCTGGCGGAGAAAGGGGTGGCTCAAGCATTACAAACAATTGCATCATTAGTGAGTTCAGTCACGTAGGGCTCTGAGGAGAATTCTCTATTCCACAATTCCCTAGAACGCCTTCAAGTTTAGACTGGTTACGTATTCCAGGTTAAAAATATAGTTTGGTACACAGAGCTGTTAAAAAAGTCCAATATCCTTAAGGACATTGGACTTGGGAACTTTAATACTCAACTAGCAGTTCAGCGATTGTGTTTACATCTCTAGCTAGGCCATTGACCCTGCTAAACCTGTCAGCTCATGGCTGATGGACTGCGGTCATAGCTAGCAAAGTCATGGGGGACCTTGCCTTGAATATGGCTTTCATACTCAGCAGCATCTTCCATCGGCAGACCTACATCTTCAGCAGCTCGGACAAGCATAGAGTGCTCACGCCGACGAATGTTACGCAGATGTTTCATAACAAGGCTGCGCATCCAAACTTTAATCGGTGGAAACTGAACCGGAGCCGTTTCAGCAGCAGTGACAGGAGATGTTTTAGCAGTTGCTTTAGCGGTTGTTTGACCAACAGTGTAGGTTACCCCCCGATACACCAACTTAGCCTCAAAAGGATATACAGACGGAGGATTGTCAACTACTTTGAATTGAACAACATGACCGCGATATTTTCCTACATCGCCAGTAAAGCGAGTGGCTAAACTCGTAGGTTGATATTTATAAGAAACACCACGATAAGTCAACATAATATCGCCTCCTTAAACTATGTAGCGAAGAGAGGCGCGTTCCTTCAGGAGAACTCCCTACTTCCGTCTCTTCTTAGAGGGCTTTTCTTATGAAGAGATGAACGATTTGTCCTATACCTGTATTCTCCCATATCGTCCAACGGTTTACTCATTATGTTTACATATTGGTACCTATTAGGCATTAGAGAAAATGACCGAAAACGACCGCCATAGCTGCTCGTCCTTCACAAGTTTCTCAACTTTTGAAACTAGCCTAGAGACATAACTAGGGGTTTTCTGACATTTTTTGGGATTTCTACCGATGAGACATAATGCACAGCCTAAAAACAGAACATTTGGTTTGCCTCAAATAGTGTTCTTTGGTGCCTTTCGCCTCAGCATGATTTGGGATTTGCTCACCACTTTTCTGGGTACTTTATTAATTTTGAATGGCACTCACTTTATTGCTCTGGGTCTTAGTTTAGTGGGTACTTTAATTGCCTGGGCATTTAACTTTTTCACCTGGCCCATTTGGAATATCAAGGGAATTAAGTCGATTGAGCGGTATTTACTAAGGTTTGCCTTAATTTTGGCAATAGTTTTTGACTTTGTCACATCCTTTATTTGTAATGTCTCTTACGTTGCTCTGGGGCGATTTGAGC
>JBCCJR010000311.1:0-6523 GCA_039045805.1 Cyanobacteria bacterium P01_C01_bin.118 | reverse complement strand
ATGTCCCGGCATTATTACTTCAATCACCAGTTCGGCTGGCCCACTCAAATATGCCTCATACAGTTGGTTCAATCCCTGCCCTTTGAAAAAGAGCAAATCTGGTGTCAGCCCGTTGTCTCCCAAACGCATCACAAAATCGCGTCCCAAAGACTTTCCACCAACTTTTTCATCAAGCCGAAATAAATTCATCGTTAGCTGCTGACGAATCCGATCATGAGACCAGGTCTTTTCAGCACGTCCCATTTGTAAATCTTCTAGGATAAATGCAGCGTCAGTTAACTGCATTTCTAGATAATCTATCTGCACATCTAAGAACTCAGCTTTTGGCAGACTGACATGGTATGCTGCCGCCAATGCATCTAACCATGTTTCGATGGGTGCAAGTGAGATCGCAGCGGCTGCTGACCAACCTTGCAGCAACTGTCGCAGCAACAACCGACTACCCACCAATGAGTTACCGACAATCAGCTGCCCATCTATTAGCTCCAACTTACTCTCAGGCTTAAGCTTACGCCAATTATCGAAAAGTTCTGAAACAGGAGGATAGCTTGCCATAAATTTGAGCCGCTTGCCGGTCTTACCAGGGCAACCACTTACGAGTCTTCTTACTCACATCTCTCACGGTGCCAACAATATTCTCATTATTCTCTTGTTGGTCTTCACCGCCAATAGTTCCTTCCATACGTTCTAGCTCAAAAGATGAAAGAGCTTCGTTGGCAATGTAGGAACGCTGCACAATCTCTGGCAGCGTACTGCGATCGTTTTTCTTACCACCGGTTGCCTGATAAAGCTCTCTCACACTACAGCCAAACAATTCCTCTGTTTCCACCGTAATTGAGTCAATGATGGCATCAGCATCACCACCATTAGCCTTAATTGAGTCGGTAAACTTACGAAAAATTGTTGCGCCGGTAGAACGTTCACGATTGGCAAGTTCACCTTTGCGAAATAGATCAAGCTGCTGAGAGGACTCTTTGTTTGTTTCGCTGTCCTGACCTTGCGTCAAGGCCTTCTCTTGCTTCCAGAAGTTTAAGAATCCCATGGGCACTTTCGTTATCCTGTGCAGTAAACCCATCAAAGTAGAGATTTTCCAGACCCTGCTTAATCAGGTCTAGCCCATCTTCATACTGAAGAAAGGCATCTAAAATCTCACTGCGATAAGCATATAAACGATCTTGCGGACGAAAATTGAGGGTATGAGTAATTAACAGGGTGCTATCAATGCAAGACTCATAAACACGCTGAGCCTGATAGTAGGCCAATGCTTTAATCCAGGTGGCTTTATAGCGACGATCACCAAATTGCTTACGGATATCCAGGCCAAACTGCTCCAATGGTGAGGTCAACTGACCACACCAACTGTGGAGGGATTTCCACTGATATAGAACGTGTTGTTTGAGCTGGTATATTTTCATAGGTCAATTGTACCAATTTCCTCTAAGAAAGCCAACTCACTGCATGATTATTTACGATTAATTTCACCATTGCGCTCATGCCTTCTTAGAGGAAGCTCCAATCTTCTCTGCATTGATTTGAAACTGAATCAATGCATTTTTACGCTTACCGGGAAGTTCCTGCGCGCCAATCAGATAACCATCCGTGCGCAGCTCTTCAACGGTACGCCAAAAGAGCTGATTATTACGGGAAGAATTACTGCCTAAAAGATCTAAATTCTTAAAGAGATACCGTTTGGAGATAGTTAAATACTGACCATCTTCTGGGGAATCCCATTGCAAACGACTAGCCAGGTAAACCAACAACTTGGTTTTGTAATTATGTTTAGCGCTACCCCCTAACCGCTGGGTCATATCGAGACTGTTAGCAAAAAGTACATAGTCTCCAGTGCGGGCTGGTCCCTCAAAAAATTCTAGAGAAACGGTGTAGGCATCGGCTAACTCATAGGTATAGTCAGCAGCCTTGTCTGGGTCAAAGTCGCGGGGAACATTATCCACCTCGAATTCTTTGATGCGTAGTACGTTTTTGATGGTGACCTTAGCGCCAAGACTATCTCCCTTAGGTAAGGACTGGGCAAAGACCAACTCCGTGCGATGGAGAGCCATAAGGTCGCAATGGAGTTGAGACCGAAGCTTAGCTGGAAAACCGCCATCCTTAGTACGCTTATAGCCCATGGCTTCCAACAAATCATTAGACCGAAAACTCACCCCTGGGCGATTGCCCTCCTGGGCCGCCGCTCTATATAAATAGAGAACAATGGATACCTGGCGAGGATTAAGAAAGGTAAGCAGGGCTGCAATCAGACGCTGCATCCGCCGATCTTGAATTTTTTCTAACCCCTTAATCCCTTCCCCCAGATAAGTTTCTAAGTCTAGATTGTCATACTGCTCTTTGAGTTCTTCCCACTCTTCTCCAGAAAGATCCTCGATGGGAATGCGACGGGTAACCGCAACTTCACTAGCTTCATCGGGATCTGCCTCCACTCGCATCTCCAGATAGTAGTTTTCACCATCGGTTCGGAGCGTAGGCAAGTTCACATCGGGGTTTCTTAAGGATGCCCCTGCCCGTGGGAGGACTCGCAAAAGCTGCCCATCAACGGGAAAGGTTATATCCTTCGCAGCATCCTTAGTTACTGACAACAGCGCCACCATTGCAAACATCAGCCACATGATAAGGGGCTTTCTCCAGTTCTTAAACCCTATAACTTTGGCGTATGTTTTTAGCCTGACAGTCTATAACTTTAGCGTCAGTTTTTACCTGTGACTTTGTCGTATAGATAGTCGAAGAGCCTATAACTTTAGCGTCAGTTTTTGTCTGTGACTTTGCCGTATGGATAGTCAAAGAGCCTATAACTTTAGCGTCAGTTTTTGTCTGTGACTTTGCCGTATGGATAGTCGAAGAGCCTATAACTTTAGTGTCAGTTTTTTGCCTGTGACTTTACCGTGTAGATAATTGAAAGAACTCTGCAAAACCAAGAGAATTCCAGCACTTTTGATTCAGAACCTATAACTTTGGCGTCAGTTTTATCTATAACTTTACCGTATGGATAGTCAAAGAGCCTATAACTTTAGCGTCAGTTTTTTGCCTGTGACTTTGCCGTATAAATAGTCGAAGAGCCTATAACTTTAGCGTCAGACTTTATCTATAACTTTGCCGTATGGATAGTCAAAGAGCCTATAACTTTAGCGTCAGACTTTATCTATAACTTTGTCGTATTAAAGCGCTATAACTTTGCCGTATCAAGAATTCTAGGTACTTGAGAACCGCACAAACTAATGCTAACCTCTCAGGTGCTTAGAAACAAATGAACTACTTGCTAGTTTTCACTTACTTAGTTTCTAAAGCAAAGCAAAAGCACCATCTCTATGCTTTCTTGGCGGTCGGCTAAGAGCTTGGTGCTATGAGCAGTCCCCCAAATGGGGGTCAGTTTTTTATGCCTATAAATCCTAGCAACTCTGGTACTAATTTACCAGAGCTGACAGTTTGTAATGGGTTAAATAGGAAGGGAGGTGCTTTATCGTAGCCACCCCCCTTAGCTTTGAGTATGTTGCCGAAAATAACGATTTTCTGGATCTATTTCCCCACCGGCATGACTATATCTACGCCCGGCATCCAGTTCCTGGGAAGCGTCCCCAATGGCAAACAGAAAGTCGGCATCCGCTCTCAGACCGGCTGATTCAACAGGGTACTTATTTATATGGTGTACGGTTTGGGCAAAAAACCCAGTACGCCATGGTGGATGTTGATATTGGCAGCGCATACCATCCCAAACGAGATCCAATTGCCTTTCAAAAATTGACCGAAGCGCTGGAGCCATTGGGTCTCGTTTCAGCCTTAATCTGCACCTCATCTGACAGTCACGGACTGCATCTGTATTTCCCATTTTCAGAGTCACTAACGGCCTGGGAGGTGGGCAGCGGCATTACATTACTTTTGGAAAGCCAGGGTTTTAAGGTCACACCTGGTCAAATTGAAGTCTTTCCCAATGCTCGGCTATACACCATTGAAAGTACACCAAACCTATTTAATGCCCATCGACTACCGCTACAGCATGGGTCCTATTTACTTAATGATGATCTACAACCTGTTAGGACAGACCAAGCTAGATTTATTAAGCAATGGCAACAATGCCTGAGCCGCAACAATATCAGTAACGAAATCCTGCAGCAGATTATTCGGCAGAAAAAACGACGCAGCTACCGTCTCTCAAATAAAGCCGACAAATTTCTAAACGATCTCAATGCTGAAATCGAGCAAGGCTGGACCGACCATGGGCAGACCAATCGATTACTGGGTCGGATCACGATGCGTACCTATGTGTTTCACCATGTGATGTATGGCGGTGAGCCGCTGATTGGAGACAGCTTAATCAAAGAAGTCTTAACTATAGCTAAATCATTACCCGGATACGAGCTGTGGTGCCGACATCAGCATGAAATCGGAGACCGTGTTTCAGAATGGGTGAGCTGTATCGAGAAAAGCCACTACTTTCACTATGGGGAGCAGTTTGGCAAATATAAATCTAAAAAAGATACGACAAACTCTGAGAATACTAAACCCAGTTGGAACCAGCAGCAGAGTCAAAAAACCAAAGACAAGATCCAAACAACGCTCAAAGCACTTTTAGAACAAAATAATTTACCAGAGCAAGCAACGGCTAGATTCAACGCCCTCAGAAAATTTGGCATCGGCGGAGGGTCTCTATATCGATACAAAGAACTATGGCACCCACTGTGGAAAATACAAGAAGAATCCCCCGATACAGCAAAAATCAAAAAAGAATCTGGCCAGATTGGCAACGCTAACGCAGCCAACTGGCACAGCTCTACAAGCTTATTACAAGATTTAGATGGTAATAGTAATGAAATCAAGGATCCTGGCGATCTAAAATCTGTTGCATCTCCATCAGAGGGTGGTAATCCCCATCAAGCTGAGCGTCAGTGTATCCGAAGGATGTTATCTAAGGCTCAGCTTGCTATTGATTTACAGGCTGCTCAAGAGATCGCAAAGGCTGAAGCGGTCCTGACCCAGGAAACCAGGACCGCTCACTTACAGCAAATGGCCTACTGGCTAACATTAGATGACCCAATTTTGATGGCAGAGGCTCTGGCATGGTTACGGCAACAGCCGCCCGAACAATGTGCTGAGCTACTGGATATAGAGCTGGCCGAGGAGCAGGTGAGATCGCTATCCACAATCATCACTATCGTGGAGCAGCTACAGCGGTTAGACTGGGGCCCGCAGCAGCTAAGTCAGGCGCTAAAAATACAGTTCTCCACGTCTTCCTTAGCCCACCTCACCCCTGAACAACGACAGCAGTGGTTGTCTTATCTAGAAGGTCTACCCGACACAGGGTAAACCGTATCTTCAATCAGAGAATCTCGTTTGTGCAGCACCTTAAAATTCTGCGCGTTGTTGCACAAATAAAATTCCTGTCAGATATTTATCTAACCTGTTGCAAAGGCTGAGGGAAACATTGTCGAATGAAGCTTCTCCCTTTACCAGGTGGGGAATTGGTAACTTCTGCTTTCGGTTATCCCTTAATCTCACTGTACCTATCGGAAAATCTTTCCCCTATACTTGTAGACAGGTACAGAACACCACAAGTTTTTACATCACCGCAATTAAACAGCCTTACTACCTGTCTTACTGATGGGCAGCGCTCAACCTATCCATTTTCTTCAGCACATTTATGACACAACAACTCTCTCCTCGACCCACAGCCCGTCGCCGTTCCCCTCGTCCTGCCTCTCGCAGGGCCAAATCATTTTCATTTTCCAAGGCGTTTAGGTCTCCGCTTACTCCCAACCACTGGTGGCGCAGCCGCTATTTTCTAGCGGCAGGCTGGGGTATCGCCGCCATGGGATTACTGATCAATGCAGGCATGTATCTCAAAGCAGATGCCGCCTCTACTGAAAAAGATAACTGTCAAAAAATCATACAACCGTCTGCGGTTCTCTCTAGAGCCCAGCTGGGTAAAATTCTCACCGTGCCAGAACGATCTAATCAACAATCTGTACGAGACATTGTGGCAGAACCCTATTGCCAATTACCTAGTTTGGACATTCGTGACGGGGTGACGGCCACTCGTGAAGTTTATCCCCTGGCGTTTGAACCATCTACCTGGCTAGTCATGCTCTATGAGGGAGACGAATACGCTGGATTCTCCTTTAGCTTTCAATAACTTTCAAGCATCTACAAAGGCATCTGAAGGAAAAAGGCATTTCAGTAAAGGCCACAAAGATGCCTTTAGCTCTACATTAATCCACCCACAAGAGGTGCCCCTATAGCTAATTTTCACTTTCTGACATATGAAATTCTCTCTTTTCAGACGCTTCGGATTGGGACTGCTGCTCAGTCTGCCCTTAGGCATTATGGGAAGCTGTGGTGGTTCTATACCTGCTCCACGCATTCTTAACTTTCACCAAAGCTGGTCCTTACCCATTGGCACCGAAATCGCAGGGTACCAGGTGAGCAGCAGTCTGGGGGACATCAGCCTAAATCTCGATGGAGATGCGGTGAGAATGCCGTTCAATGGCACTGTTGAACCGACTGAAATGAACTGTGT
>JBCCJR010000310.1:0-6525 GCA_039045805.1 Cyanobacteria bacterium P01_C01_bin.118 | reverse complement strand
TCTGGCTCAGGGGAATACAGCCATGACCGAATTTATTTTGCTACCGTTTGTGGGGCAAGAAGCTCCAAAACCACTGCGTAAACGGGTGGGCCGCGATCAGCCCGTCATCGCCGATGCCCTGTTGCTGACTGCCGTAGCTCGTATTTATCTGGGTAATTGGATCAAAAATCATCAGCCTAGCTGGGTAAAACTGGGGCTGGAGGGGGCCACCGAAGCCCTACGCTGGGGCTGTAATGACATTGGCGGCACGCTGATGGAGGAGCATATTACCTCCATGGCTGGAGCCCAAGGGGGCACCTGTCAGTCCGTTGAGCAGCTGCGAGGTGCGATCGCCACACTCAACCGCCCCAGTCAGCAACGAGATACCCTATACAATCCGGTTCAAAGCCAGAGAACGTAGGCACGGCCCACCGGAAAAATGTAAATGTTTAGAGTACGTAGGATGGGCCGTGCCCACCAACCCGCAAACCAATCATTACGTTTAGCCAAGTTTCCATTTATTTCTAGAGCGGATTTGTACAGTAATTGAGGGACATTTTCATATCCATCAGCCCCAAATACCTCTATAAACTTTGTTCTGCTGCAATGCTTACACTTATCAGCATTTTGCCGCCTGCTAAACAAAACAAGCTCCGCAAGCATCTCAACCAGCACCGTTCCCTATTAGAACTAGACACTTCCAGCTATGGCGTTGGTAGAAAACGGTATTGGTTAGAACATCAGCCGATTTTAGGTAGCGGCGGCAGAGCCTATCAACCGGCTGTACAACATCCACAGTTTTGGAACTTTTGCCAAACTATCTATCAACGGGCCAGCCGCATTGTTCTACCCGAGCAAGCTGCCCTCAAACCGGATCTGGGGCTGATTGCCTATGGCGGCGTTGGCATTCGTGAGCACCGAGACGATCCCTATGCTGCCTGTCCAACGGTCAGCATTAACCTGGCTACCATGCCGACTCAGTGGGGCTATACCGCCAACTATGATGGCTATGAAAAACGCCGCCCCAAACGAACCGCTGAGCAAATTTATCAGCTGCCACCGGGGGCCATCATCATGTTTAACAGCCAAAACCCACACCGCGTCATTAGTCCCGATTTAGAACGCTGGTCCATTAATCTTTGGCGGATTTCGCCCGTTTGCCGTCCATATTTTCAAAGCTATTTAGAAAACCATCCCCTAGCTTCCAAGAATACGGTAAGCTTTTTCCCACAGGCGGGAGAAAAATACGATGGCCAAGAGCGAAATCAAGGACGTGCATGTGGGCAACCTGCAGTGGGTTTACCGAGAGCTGCTCCCGGATACCCCCAACAATAAACCCCCTGTCCTGATGCTCCACGGCCTTGTGTCCCAGGGATATAGCTGGCGTGACGTGATGCCAGCTTTAGCTGCTCAGGGATTTCGCTCCATTGCTCCAGACTGGATTGGCCATGGGTCATCCTCCAAGCCTGATAAGCGTCAGTTTGCCTACGATCCAGACACATTTCTAAATGCCCTTAGCGATTATATTGACGCCTTAGAGCTTAGTCGGGTTTCTTTGGTCGTTCAGGGCTTTTTAGGGGTAAATGGCTTGTTATACGCCGCTAAGAACCCTGACAAAATTGAAAAATTGATCATTCTCAATACTCCATTGCCTCCCATGGCAAAAGCTCCCCTCAAGATCGCCATGATGGGCTGGCCACTGCTCGGGCAGGTGATGACCCAAGACCCGCTGCTGGTGGATCGCACTCTGGAAGGTGGCGGCCCCTATGAAGTTGACTTGGATGATTTAGATGTCTATCGGCGACCGTTCTTAAAAAGTTCCGATGTTGGTCGCTCCCTGATGTGGACAATTCAGTCTATGAATCTGCCCACTGTGGTCGAGCAGATTAGCCAGGGCTTTGCTAATTGGTCACGACCCACCTTGGTGGCCTGGGGCACGTCCGATCCCTGGCTATCTGCAGAGAGTGCCCAATCGTTTGCCAAAGGATTGACCGATGGTGAGTATATGGAACTGGCTCAAGTGGGGCACTATGCCCAAGAAGATTGGGCTGAGAAAGTTAGTGAAGCAATTGTTCCTTTCTTACGTAAGCAAGAACTTTAGATAGGGGCTAAACAGAGACGTTAATAAATAAAAGTAGCTGCCCTGTAGTCGGATCATCCGGCTGCAGGGTTTTGAAATTAAGCATGGGGATAATTCCAGATCCGTAACCCCATGTCTAATGTTGAAATCCAGGTCACACCGGTTGTCTAAAACATATCAAAAAATATTGATATGACGATTCATCGCAATGGTCATGGGGCGATGTTCGCCGTTTGTTCGTAGTTCAACCTGGTTTTTATGCAAACTTTAAAGCTTAAGACGCCAGCCATCGTGTCTGGCAAAAGTGTTCGGTCAACAGATTCGCTGGCATTGACTATGCCATTGTTGAGTCCATCGGAAACGCTGGCATTACTCTCTGCCAGTGGTCCCTTGGGTTTAGACCCAAGTTCTCAACATTTTACCAAACGTACTAAAAGTATTGCCTATGTGATGTGTATTGAAGGGCAATGGTTTCAGTTGAGGGCCGATTTCTTTAGTCAACCTCAGCAGTACAACGACTTTTCTGGAGGATATAAGCGGTTCTATCGAGAACTGCCGCCGGAGTTTTTGTTATGTCGGAGTACGCAAAAAGTTCTCTCTGCATTTCAAGAGACCTATCAAATTCCTGATAAGGAGCTGATTCTGGTGCAGGTGCAGACCAGTCATATTAACAGGCGTAATGTTCAACAATGTTTGACCGGTCAGGGAATTCATTCGGACGGTGCCGATCGGGCCATGCTGGTATGTTTACAGCGACAAAATGTGAATGATGCCAAAAATGGTATTTACCGTGACCTGAGGGGCCATCGCCCCGTATTGGATCCCTTTATTCTAGAAGAGGGCCATGGATTGTTGTGGAAAGATAATCAGGTATTTCACTATGTGGCTCCCGCTCAATTGAAAAATCCCATGGTTGACGGTAGCCGTACGGTGTTAATTGCCCATTATCCGGCTTTTCATTATCTCAGTGGTCAGCCTAACCCTAACAATACCCTGGGGACGAATCAGGTTGATGATCGCAGGCGTCTAAGACTCCATTAATAGGCCACTACCGGGGGAGATTAGTCGCTTTGATTAATTTCCCTCGTTTTGAGGGTGGATTGTAATTCTGCTAGTAGGGTGGCTTGTTCCTGTTGTAGGTTCTCTAGTTTAGCTAGGGTAACAACTAGTTGCTGCTCTAAAGATTCTTCAGTTTCGGTACTGAGCGGTGTTTTGGTCAAGATCCAACGACCCAGGGAAAAGGGTGATTTGCCCAGCCATTTGAGACTGCGACGGAGCAACTGGCTAATAATGGAGAGACTGAGTTGCAGCATGATGAGCAGAACAATTGCGATCGCAACCAGCCAATAGGGATGATGCAACCCCCACAGGACCGCTGTTTCTGTAGGGGTTAATATTGCTTCTGCCATCAATTCTAACAACACTTAACCCTCCCATAACATTTTCTAGATGGTGGCTGTGCCCGCCCACATTAATCCCAATCAGCCCGACGACCTCGGCGAAACCGCTTGCGGTTCTTTAATTCTCGTTTGACGGCAACCTCCCATTTATCCACCAGGGTCATCATAGCGGGCATATCCCGTGAGACTTTATCTTGCCAGCCCAGCTCGGCTACCACCGAATTAAAGGTGCGGCGTTTGGTCATCCGATAGGCAATCTCTTCTACTTCTTCCCAGGTCAAATTACTTTCGATATAGGCCTTAGAAATTACATTCAACAAGTTAGTAAATCGGTTGCCCTCTTTTTCTGTCATCATCGTGTGGGGAATATCTAAAACCTTATCAAAACTGTTGTACCAACAGTAAGGCTGATGCTCCAGAGCAGCCTCAAAAAAACGCTGGTGGTCATAGTTATTGACGGCGCGATCGCTTTCACTTGAAACCAGAAAAATGGGGGCGATGGGAGACTTTTTTACCCGTTTGAAATTGTATTTTGCAATTCGCAACACCGCTCGCAGAGCCGATACTTCAAACCCTGGATAGCTAGGTCCCAATAAGTTTTCCCACTCAAAATAGGTGTCGATGTGATTGACAAATAGATCGATTACTTTGCTGCTAGCACTAAAGTAGGGGGCAAACAAAATTGTCCGATAGATATCATTGGCCTTTTCCATGGCTAGCCAGGTGGCCAGGGTGCCGCCACCGGATAGGCCGCCGATAATGACCTTGGACCCCATCCGCTGAGCCACACGAAGCCATTGCAAACCAAATTTTAAATATAGGCGTGGATCGTCTGTCAGCGGTGGTGGATTTCCCGGCCCCCACGGCCCAGCTAATCCATGGCCTGGCATCAACGGTACCAGCACATTGCACCCTGCTTTGTGGAGAGTTTCTGCTAGGGGAATAAACTGGTAGGGTCCTGCCGTAAACCCATGAAAAAATAAACAAACTTTCTCCGCCGGTTCATTATGAAATAAAAAGTATGACCGACAAAGTTGGTCAATGAGAGACAGCTCTGATTCGCGAGCTGATATTTTGCTCTCTATGACATTTTTTAGGGTTAGGTAGTCTGCCATGGCAACACGATGTCTGGGCACAGACGCATACTACCGCTTGAACTCGCCCTATTCCTAAAGATTGCGGGTCTACTTAATATAGCTGGCGTAGCTCAGCCCTCTAGGGGGTTTCTGTTTCGTCGCCGGTGTCGCCGGTGTCGCCGGTGTCAGATTGGCTGGCATTGCTCGTTAACAATAGCACTGTGCCACTGCCGTCCACCGTGCAGGACCCTTGCTCATTAGGAAATTCAACAATAGACCAAAGAATTAAAAATTTCCCATCTTCCATGGCTTCTGAGGGACTGAGTTTTGGGGTGCGCTCCTGGGTCAATATGGTTTCATAACAGCTTCGGGCAATGGCTTCCACGTTATCTGGAATGGGTGGCTTTTTTGGGCCGCAGGCGCTGATTGCTAGCGGTATGGACCACAGCAGTCGCAGCCAAGATTTTGTTTGTCCCGAAAAATACTCAACAGACATCTTCGACAGACTCATTCCCTAAATCGGTAACACCCTTACAATCAATAGGAGCTGGCAACGGTATCCCCCCAATCAAACGTCAGCTTTGCTGAAGTCTGGTGCCTGATAAGGCTAATCAACCAAGGTCTCTGGGGGTAAGTGGATACCGTTCATAGCAGCTTACAGAACTTTTAACCTAGTCCCCATGCAGTTATTTCGAGTCTTTACGTCTGTTTTAGTTTCCGTATTTTTTCTGTTGAGCTGTACACCTGCGTTTGCGTCACCACTGATGAACCAGTCTATGTCTGTCCCAGAGACCTCTGCTGTGGCAGTACTCCCTGGCCTCAAGGGGGTATTTACTGGTACTGCACCTACAAATATAGGCATCCATGATAATCAGCTGATAGGCTGCCCCGATTCCCCTAACTGTGTTAGCAGCAGCGTCAGCGATGATGAACATTATATTGCTCCAATTGAATATACGGCTGAGCCCGCTGCGGTGCAGGAAAAACTGGTGGCGATCTTAAATAATCAACCCCGTACCCAGATTATTGATCAAACCGATGATTATATTTTGGTGGAGTTTACCAGCCGTCTGATGGGATTTGTGGACGATGCTGAATTTTACTTTTTGCCCGATGGGCATAGTATTGCCATGCGGTCTGCTGCCCGTCTAGGGGAGTCAGATCTGGGGGTAAACCGTCGTCGTCTGGAGCAATTTCGACTGGCTTTACAAAGTTTAGGGGCTTAATGCCTGTGGTCTCCCCGGACTATCACATTAGATCCATGACCCGTGACGAGCTGGACATTTCGATCTCATGGGCTGCCGCAGAAGGCTGGAACCCAGGGCTGCAGGACGCTGACTGTTTTTATTGCACTGACCCTAATGGTTTTCTAATGGGGTTTCTAGATAGTGAACCCATCGCCTCAATTTCAGCCGTAAAGTACGGCGAATCTTTTGGTTTTATTGGTTTCTACATTGTGAAACCCGAGTTTCGGGGGCAGGGATACGGCATCGCCCTTTGGCAGGCGGCCCTTGACTATTTACAGGGCCGCACTGTTGGTTTAGACGGTGTCATTGCCCAGCAAACCAACTACACCAAATCCGGATTTAAACTGGTCCATCGTAATATTCGCTATGAAGGGAGCGGTGGTGGGGCGGCAGGGCCTACGGACTGTGTTCCCCTGGCTCAAATCCCTTCAGAGACGGTGATTGCCTACGACCGACGGTTCTTCCCAGAGGAGCGGCCAACCTTTACCCAGTCATGGATAGCCCAGTCCCAGAGCCATGCCCTTGGCCTCGTCCAGGATCAGGCATTGCTGGGTTACGGGGTACTGCGCCCCTGTCAAAGTGGCTATAAAATTGGCCCGCTCTTTGCCGATACCGCCACCATGGCTAATCATCTATTTCAGGCATTGATCGCTGAGGTGCCCAATGGTCAGCCGTTCTACCTTGACGTGCCGCAGGTCAACACCAAAGCTGTGGCTCTAGCAGAACGATATGGGATGTCCTCT
>JBCCJR010000309.1:0-6571 GCA_039045805.1 Cyanobacteria bacterium P01_C01_bin.118 | reverse complement strand
TGCAATTACCCCATTCACCCAGGGAGATCGTGCATACTGCACCAAACTATCGGAAAACAGACTAAAGCCAGCATTGTTAAAGGCACTGATGCTGTGGAACAGCGACAGCCACAAACTACGCCCAGTCCCATAATCACTAGCAAAGCGAGGGATGAGCAAAAACGTGCCACTCAGCTCAAAAATCATCGTCATCGCAATGATGGATTTAATCAGTGACGCCGCAGAAGAGAGCTCAGCTGTATCCAATGACTGCTGAATGGCTAGACGATCCTTCAACCCTAACCGTTTGCCTAAGAGCAGTAGCAACAGCGTGGTGGCGGTCATGTAGCCCAGACCACCCAGCTGGATCAGTAGCAAGATGATTCCCTGGCCCAGGGGAGAAAAATAAGACCCCGTATCGACCACAATCAGACCCGTTACACAGACCGCTGATGTCGCTGTAAATAACGCCACAATTGGGTTATTCCATTCGCCTGTAGCTGTTGCGAAGGGCAGCATGAGCAATATCGTGCCGACGGTAATTACCGTTAAAAAACCAACACATACAGTCCTTGAAACCGTCATCAGCGCTTTACTCGCATCGTCTTATCTCAGCATGACTCCTGTAGCGGCTAGAGCGATTCGGTGAAGTGGCCCAATCTACACTACCCTTGGCAGGTCCAATTTTATGATGCCGCTTTTTTATCACTGATAAATGATTTTGAGCTGATGCCGATACGATTAAGGGGGCTATTCCATTGGAATAGCCCCCTTACAAAAAGAGTTTACTGTTGGTGAGTCATTGTCTAGAGTTAGCCCTAGTTAGGACAATCCACCAGACGTACCACAGCTGTGGCTGCATAGTTTCGCAGGGCATCGCTATTGGGTACAAAGGCGGTACCCGACTCATTTACGGGGGTGGCAATGCCGCAGTAAGCCGACAGGCTAGAAATCACATCTGCAGCCCAGTGGCCACTGGTATCGGAGAAAGCAAACGCCTGCTGAGTCGGCGACAATGCAGTACCCTGACCCAGCACCCGCTTACGGTACTCAGCTGCGCGACGTACCACTGCCATCATTTCAGCACGGGTGACTTCTTGGGCAGGACGAAAATCACCTTCGGGATAGCCACTGACGATACCGCTCTGGCTGGCAAACTGGATCTTAGCTGCACTCCAACGGTTACTGGCAACATCAGTAAAGGGGGCAGTGGTCACGGCGCTGGGCAGAGCGCTTGAGATATTATCCTGAGCATCCAGAGCTTCGATCACCATGGAGACCAACTGCTCACGGGTCAAGGCTGTACGGGGACGGAATGTACCATCCTGGAAGCCAGCAATAAAGCCAATTTGCACAGCCCGGCTAATCTGGTTGGCGTATACGTCGTTGGTGACATCGCGGAATGCGATCGCGGGTGGTTCGGGAGTAGGTTGAGGATCAGTAACGACCGGTGGGGTATCTAGTGTGGGACCACCATTTTGTTCTACTAAAGCTGCTAGGGTGGCATCGTGAGTTAAGTACACGTGACCGAGAGTTCGCTCATCTAAGGTGCGTCGGGTTAGACGCCAGCCAGGGTTAAGAAAAATCTTGGTAAACCCATTACTTGCTTGCCCAAAGGTACGGCCAAGCTGCATGGGCGGAGCTTCACGAAAGGGATTGCTGGGAAAACGACTGGGAGTGCCTACTAAGAGATATTCGCCGTCTTCTTCTTTGATTTCTAGATTAAATCTGCTGCCAGCATCCCCATCTCCAGCGCGAATTGAATAGCCGTTACTGTCGGTAGCCCGTCCACAAATGCCAGAAAAGTCAAAGTTCAACAGCAGTGGCTCAATTTGGACAGGGTTAGAGCCTGATTCACTCCAGCATTGTTGAGCATCGCTTTTTTGTTCGATGATCATAAACTGAGGGCGACCTAGCAGACCGCCACCAGGGGCTGCTACGAGAACAAAGTCTTCTTGGTTGACCTCAACATTGCCAAAAGATTGGGCCTCTACGCGGGTAGTCGCGCCAAAAAATGTAAGGGTGGCTGCAGTCGCGGCAGCCAGTGCTAAGCGTAATGATTTCATGTTTGATTAGTTGGAACTATGAAGCAGGACCTGATCTGAATGGTGCACGATGGGAATCGGTGCGGGACGCTACATTAATTTTTCTTGATGGATAGGTTAATCAGCCAAAACAGCAATCCGGATCTTTTTAACCCTAAGTATTAATTTCTACCTCAGGAGTGTTATTTTGGCTTTTTTTAGGGTTATGTCTAGGAGACTTGCCGCCGTCGTGTGGAATTTGACACGATAGAGGAGCAGTGACCCCCTGAGAGGATGGAACCAATGTTTCAAGGAATAACCCAGTGGTTATGGCAGCGCGATCGCGGTTCGGTCGCTTTGCCAGTCGTCACAGCCTGTAGCCTGCTGCTGACTTATGGTTCTACGGCCTATGCCCTGGATGAATCTGACCTCAAACGCTTGATTGAAACGAATGAATGTCCTGGTTGTGATCTTCAAGCAGCTGATCTGCGGCGTTTAGATCTTTCAGGTGCCAATCTGGAAGGTGCCAATCTGGAAGGTGCTAATTTTTTCTACGCTGTTTTGGATGGTGCTAATTTATCTGGAGCTGATCTGCGGTTCTCAAATTTAGCTTATGTAAGTGCCCTTCCCCGTTTGAGTGATGCGCTTGATAGCTCAGGCCGACGGTTGGAATTTCCTGCTCTTTTTGTTGGGGCTAACTTGGAGAGAGCTCTGTTGACCTATGCTGATTTCTCCGGTGCTGATATGCAAGAGGCTAACTTTTTTGAAGCCTATGTGTTTAGTACGCGATTTCTTGGTTCTCAGCTACAGCGCACCAACTTTGATGCCACCCTGGTGCATGATGTTGATCTGAGAGGGGCAAATCTTTGCGGGTCTACCTATTGGGGGGGGAATGATTATCGACGGGCGTGTAACGTGCCCGTGACTGATATTGATGATATGGATGAATAGCAGGCTAAAGGCCTGCTATTCAAGGATCTTGCGAGTCTTCTATGCTTTGACCTGTTTGAGCATTTCCACCAGCATGTGATGGGCATCCTTGGCATCTGCTAAGGGGCGCTCAAAGCTCACGCGGACAGGGGTATTTTGGTCATTGACGGTGGCATCTAAATCCATACCATTGGTGTCAATGGCTTTCATGGTGGCACTGGTGGCAGCTGTGGCGTTGCCGAATTTTTGGGCATAGAGAAGCACTGCATCGGCGTGATCGTCATTCATATGTTTGCAGATGCGATCGCTAACCGCTGGTGTGATTGCGTCAGTCATAGACTTTTCCTAAAAAATTTCTACACTACTTCTCTAAATCATAGGCTGGGCTGTGGCAGGATTTTTTATGGGACATTGGTCTAACGCTGTTTTTTGTGTTCAGTCAGTTAATGGTATCTTCGACTCCCCCGGCAGGTGAGCACCCCTGGCCGACGGGGCATATCTTTCAAAGCCCTGGTGCCCATTTGACTTATCGTGTCACCGGCCCCTGTTGTCGATTATTTGACCGTGAACAACTTCCGTGGCCTTGCTGTCGTCTTCAATGGCGAGGCAAGGAACCGAGCTGGCGTAGAATTGGCCGCCGTTTGATCGTTGATTTAGCCACCCAGCGTCATCCTTCCTATTGTGTTGAAATTGTCGGGCAAGGCTATCGGGCTCAGCCCATTATTATCACCCTTTACTCCCATAACTTTTCTCGAGAAATGCAAGATTGGTGGCATACCAAACGGCGTTTGTTAGAGCCAGCATCGGTCAATGGAAAAGAGGGTGCTGCTGAGACTTTGTAACTTGAGTCGGCGACCCTGAAAGTCTTGCGATAGGATTGTTAATATTGCTTAACTATTAAAAGCCGCGAACATTTCATGAGTGTTGAAGTTCGTTTTTTACCGGATGATATTACAGTTTCGGCAACTCCAGGAGAGCCGATGTTGCAAGTTGCTGAGCGAGCTGGCGTTAATATCCCCACTGGATGTTTGATGGGGTCCTGCCACGCCTGTGAAGTAGACGTAGAGGGGCAAGAAGAGCCTATTTGTGCCTGTATTTCTGCGGTGCCAGCTACTCCATCACCCTATGTGGTGAATCTTTACGTTGATCCGACTTGGTAGATAGTGAAGAGTTAAAAAACAGGTTGTACTCTTCACTATCTTGTCTGAGTTAGCTTATGGTCTAGCTAATACCGCTCATTAGTTAGCGTCATCCACATCCACAGGCTGTTCTAAAATCACTGCTTCATAGGGAATCACTCCTGTTTGTTCGCTATCGAGACACAGAGCAGCTGCTTTGGATAAGTCCAGAGATCGTTTGCCAATGTAAGGGCCACGATCGTTGATTCTAACCACCACAGACCGATTATTTTTCAAATTTCGCACCTGCAGTACCGTATTAAACGGTAAAGACTTATGGGCAGCCGTTAAAACATCTTGATCAAAAACCTCTCCATTGGCGGTTAAACGCCCGTGAAAATAGGGTCCATACCATGAGGCGAGACCACCCAAATTTTGATCAGATATTTGTAAGTCTTTTAGCATCACCTGGACGTCCCCAGCATCCAAAGGGGCTGCTCCCAAGTCCCGACGCAGTTGGTCGCTCCACATAATGGCAGCCCATTGATCACTGAGATCGGCAGTGTCAGCCGCTGCTTTATCCACTGCCACTTTGTCTGGTTTAGCTTGGTTAGTAACGTGGAGCAGTAAGTCACTGCTCAGGCGAATAGACGATTGTTCGCCATTGAGAACAGGGCTAATGGCGTTGGGGTCTAACTGGTTAGGGGCAATCATGGCTTGGAGCGATCGCAAAACATGCTCAGCTCCTTGGCTACTGTTTACCTTGCCAATAATAGTTCCCTGCCTTATCACCTGAAACTTTGTGTTGCCATCGATGTTTCCTCGTGGGGCATCGATACATTGATCGAGCTCACCGCGCAAAACCACTGGAGCAGCTTTTTTAGGCTCTGTGGCTATGGGCTTCGCCTCAATTACAGTAAGACTATGGTGGCTTGTATCGGCTTGGGGTGCCTTTGCTCCTGCAGTTACAGGTGTAGATACAGATGCCGACGACGATATATTTTTTGAGTTTAATGCTGCTGAAAAGTTTTGAGATTCCAGTGAAATCTCAAAAATTTGCTCTAGAGAATTCGCTACATCCGAAAGATTGAGGGGTTCCAGGGACTGAAATGTTGCTTTAGCAACTGTGGAATAAGATGTAGAGCTGTGAACATCCTCAATGCCTGTTATGTCGGATATAACACTAACGGGCTGCGGTAAAACCGCTGCGGCATTTAATAAAGCTGATGAAACTTTTGGTGCAGAAAGAGTAGCTATTTTGTTAATTGTGCTCACACTATCAAGAACTGTGGGAGCTGAAGATACGGTTACCTCAAGAACCGGTACATCAAACATAAATGAGTTTACAGATGAACACTCGTTAAAAAAACAGCTGAGAATCAAAAACTATAAAGCCTGGGCTTTAAAAGCATTTGCTACAGCTGTTGCCAGAAGGAGGAAGATAACGCTAGTGCCTGGCTCAAAAGTTGTATCTAAAATTACAATCACTAAAACAGTATACAGTTATCCACAAGAATTAATCTGGTCTGTCAAGAGCTCCTTAACTCTCTCTCTATCGAGATTCACTAAGACAATGGAGGTAAAAAATATAACCCATAAGCACTTGCTGAAATTTGCTAGCTAATATTCCCTTTTTTCTAATAAGAAAAAATAATCACCAGGTTGGTAAAAATAGCTGATTACTATGGCAAGGATCTGTGGAGACCATCTGGTAATTTTTAGAGTTTTATGGTTCAAAGTAGGCTCAAAGAAAATTTAATCTCACATTTGCAGGAATTGATACGTGAGCGGGATCCCTATATAGCTTCCCAGGGATATTACTATGCAAGGCATTATATTCAGACTCAATTAGACCGTTGGGGGGCAGCCACAACCATGGAGTTTATGGAGCAAGGCCGCAAACACTACAACCTTTGTTTGAACTTACCCGGTCAAACCTCCCGGTCTCCAGTGGTCATTGGCGCTCACTACGATACGGTGCCAGGTTCCCCCGGAGCCGATGATAATGCTACAGGGGTGGCAGTGTTGCTGGAGCTGGCTCGACTATTTGCTGCTCAGCGGCCAAAGCGTCCAGTGCAGTTGGTGGCATTTGATTTAGAAGAATATGGCTTGGTGGGTAGCCGTACCTACGTCAATGCCTTACAGGGTAAGCCCATATATTTAATGCTGTCCTTAGAGATGTTGGGATATTGTGCGTCTGACCTACCGCAGACCTATCCAGTGGCTGGTATGGAGTATATCTATCCCAAAACGGCCGACTTTATTGCCCTAGTCGGAAATTGGCAGACAATTCCTGTGATGATTCAGTTAAGTCGTGGATTGTCAAAGACAGGGGTCAACTGTGCTTGGCTCCCTATGATCAATCGAGGACTGTCCTTGCCCACCACCCGCCGTAGTGACCATGCTCCTTTTTGGGATGCTGGTTATGATGCCCTGATGGTGACCGATACGGCAGATTTGCGTAATCCTCACTACCACATCCAGGGTATCTAGAGTATCGGCCTGGCTGTGATAGTGAGG
>JBCCJR010000308.1:0-6579 GCA_039045805.1 Cyanobacteria bacterium P01_C01_bin.118 | reverse complement strand
GTCTACCGCTCCTGTATTGGCTGCAATCTGGATGACCATCACTGCTGGCATCCTGATTGAGTTCAATCGTTTCTTCCCCGATCTGCTGCTTCATCCTTAAGGCACTGCAGATAGCGTTATCAAGAATATCATTAGCAAAAATCCTCTTAAGCTATAGCTTAAGAGGATTTTTGCTATTTGCAGGGTCAGGTCGATTGCAATTTCGGCTCAGCTCCCCCCGTCTGTTTTTTCATTTAATGACCAGTGATATTCCACCGATAAGTCAGCGACTCGACAGCTCTCCTCCAGTTGCTTTTGTTGGGACATTGCTTTTCGCAACGTGATAATTAGCTCATGTAGCTGTTCTTTTTGGGGAGAATGCTGATAAACAGCGGCAGCAGTCTCACGCTCTAGGAGTTGTAGTAATAGCTCGTAGTGGATATGAGATGGCAGGGGAATAGGGCGAGCCATAGTTGGAAAATCAGAGTGAGGAACCTGAAACTGGTAGAGAACAAATAACCTAAACGGGAGCCTAGGTCATTAACTGCCCAATAGCAACACCTGGATCAGTTTGTCGCATGAGTGATTCACCCACCAAAATAGCTTGTGCACCGGCTTGAGATACCTTCGCAACATCACTGGGTTGATGAATGCCTGACTCACTCACAAAGAGTATGTCAGCAGACCTGGGATGGGCAGATGCTTGGGTCAATAGTTCACGAGTGGTGTCTAGACTCACCGAGAAATCTTCAAGGTTACGATTATTCACCCCGATCACCTTTACTGACTCTAAGGTGAGCACCCGGTCTAGTTCTTCAGCCGTATGGACTTCAACCAGGGCTGTCATACCCAAAGCTTTGACGATTCGTGCAAAATACCCCAAGTCTTTGTCGGACAGAATCGCTGCGATCAAAAGCACAGCATCAGCTCCATGGATTCTAGCCTGATAAATCTGATAAGGGTAAATGATAAACTCCTTACATAGCAGGGGCAGATTTACGGCCTGTCGTATTTGAGCCAGATAATCAAAGCTGCCCTGGAAAAACTCCCTGTCGGTCAATACTGAAAGACAGGTTGCTCCTCCTTGTTCGTAGGCAGCTGCGATCGCAACCGGATCAAAATCCTCCCGAATCACCCCCTTACTGGGGGAGGCTTTCTTGACTTCAGCAATAACAGCAGGCGTTGTCCGACCATTACGTAATGCTTCAGCAAAGTCCAAAGCAGAAGCATGGGTGAGCACCTGCCGCTGCAGATCTGCTAATGGAGTTTTTTCCCGTAACCGGGCCACTTCCATTTCCTTATGCCAAACAATTTTTTCCAGGATGTTGCGGGGTTCACTATCAGGCACTTTTACCTGATAGCGCAGCGTATCAACTGCTACCGCTGGATTAGGCTGACGTCGTCTGATCTTCATGCCGTCACCTCAGCTCGCTTAAAGGCTTCATCCAACACCTCAGAAAGTGTGGGATGTGTATGAACAATAAAGGATAGCTCCTTTACCGTTTGCCCTTGGGCAATGGCATTAGCCACTTCTTGAATTAAGTCCGCCGCATGGATACCAATAATATGGGTACCCAAAATTTCCCCAGTGTCCTTACGATAAATTACCTTGGCTAGCCCATCAGATTCATTTTCCGCCAGGGCTTTAGAGTTCGCTTTAAAGTAACTACGTACAGTGCCAAGCTTAAAGCCTTCCACCTCAGCTAGTTCCTTAGCCGCGGGTTCGGTCAAACCAACAAAGCTCACTTCTGGATGGGTAAATGCCGCCGCCGGAATACTGCGGTAATCAACCGTTCGATTGTTTGCCAAAATATTTTCCACTGCTACCACCCCTTGGGCAGAGGCAGCATGGGCCAGCATCATTTTGCCAGTGGCATCTCCAATTGCCCAGAGATGGGGAATTGGCTCACCGTCCCGGAGAACTTCCATCCGGTCATTAACCGGGATAAACCCACGGCGGTCGGTTTCAATGGCAAGACTTTCCAAACCCATATTTTTAGTGGCTGGAATCCGGCCAGTGGCTACCAGACAGGCATCCACTTCTAGCACATCGACGGTTTCTTTTGTCTTGAGATCAGCCAGCTCAATGGTGACTGGAGAGCCTGGCGTTACGGTTTTGGCAATCACCCCCACATGAGTATCGATATCGCGGGGATCGATCAGTACTCGCTTTGCAATTTTGGCAATGTCAGGGTCAAATGTGGGCATCAGCTGAGGTAAGGCCTCAATCATGCTGACCTCACAGCCTAAAGCGGTGTATACATCAGAAAATTCTAAGCCGATGTAGCCACTGCCAATGATGGCAATCCACTGCGGCAGCCAGTCAAGCTTAATGGCTTCGTCACTGGTAAAGACGGTCTTACCGTCGGTCTCAATCCCCGGTGGCACAAAGGGAACCGACCCCGGCGATAGCATAATATTTTTGGCGGTATAGGTCTTTTCGCCATCAGTCGTGGCCACTGTCACCTTCTGAGCCCCTGCTAGCTTGCCCCAACCGCGCAGGGTATCCACCCCTAGTCGAGTCAGGCTGTTGGTCAAATCGCCCTGAATTTTACTCACCAGGCTGCCAGCATGGTCAGCAATAGCGGCACGGTCAAACTGCACATCCCCCACCTGAATCCCAAAGGACTGCAGATGATGCTTGTCCCGTATCTCTCGCACACGACCAGAAGCAGCCAGCAGGGCCTTCGATGGAATACATCCCCGATTAACACAGGTGCCTCCCATATCAGCCGCCTCGACAATGGCAGTCTTTAAGCCACTTTTAACAGCATGTAAAGCTGCTCCATGGCCCCCTACACCGGCCCCCACAATGATTAGGTCGTAATCAAAGGATGAACTCACAACGATCTCCTGTTTTCAGCATATTAGCGACGCCCTTAGCCACCGTTTAGCCATCTTACTTAGAATACGTCCCGCAGTTTGATTAACTGGCTAGACATGGGCAGGGTAGCGACTGCCTGAGTCAGAGTACGACATGGGTAACATAGGGGCAAAATACATTCTCAACTAGATCGAGGATATTAGACAACCCAAACATTAAGCCCCAACAGACTATCAGTAGAAAGATCTATCCTGGTTGAGCAGGTTCCCGAGGGAGCATCCCCTTTACACATTGCAGATTGGTTCTCTAGTTTTTTTCGAACTTGGAACATCTTGGCTAGAGTTTGATTCACAAATCTCATTACCGAGCGCCCCTTAGTCAGTATTCATGGCTAAAGTCATCGCCAGCCATGGCAGGTTAGGGCCGATTAACGAGGCAAGATTATGGATAAGCGTCAGCTGAGACAGTCTGCTGTTGCAGATTTTATGGAATCCCTGGAACATTTAGACGAGTTACTGGGAGAGACGACAGACAATAGGTTACTAGAGGAGGATAATCTGCAACCCACCGACGCAGAAAAGTCTCAGACATCGTCACGGGTTAAGCCTACGACGGTTAATTCTTTGACAAAGCAGTCCAGCCATCAGCCTGGAGCTAAGCAGGCCTAGCTAGGGCAGCGCCGCTGGCGTCTTGCTTCGTAAAGGAGTACTGCGGTTGAGATCGCAACATTTAAAGACTCCACTCCAGACGTCAGTGGGATTTTGACTTGGTGGGTAGCCAGCTCCATGGCCCGGTCAGACAGCCCTGCCCCTTCATTACCCATGAGAAATACAGTGGGCTGCTGCAGGTCTAAATCCCAATAGTCCAAAACAGCTGTGGGCGTAGTCGCCACTAGTTGCACATTCAGATTTTCTAAATCCGCCAAACTGGTCACTGGCTGCGGCGGCAGTCGAAACCATTGGCCGGCAGTCGCCCTCAGCACTTTAGGATGATCGCCATCAACGCTATCTGTGGTCAGCCAGATGCGATCGCACCCGGATGCCGCCGCCGTTCGAATCACAGTCCCCAAGTTGCCAGGATCCTGCAGTCGCTCCAGCGCCACCCCCAGAGAAACGTCCAGAGAAACATCCCCTCCAGCAACAGCAAGACCATCCCGTGGCGCTAATGCCACCACCCCATCAGGGGTAACCGTGGTACACATACTGGCCAGCACATCAGGACCTACCAGACGAATATCGGCCTTTAGCAATCCCAGCTGGTCTAGTAAATCCCCATGGGCAAGACACCAATCCTCGGTCACTGCCACCTGGCTCAGCGGATAGCCAACAACACAAGCTTCTTGAATCAGATGAGTCCCTTCTAAGAGAAATAAACCCTGCCGCCGCCGTTCTTTTGCTTGATGTAGCTTACGAAATTCTTTAGCCAGGGGATTCTTAGTGCTGGTAATAATTGGGAATCTTTCTAACATTCAGACTTGTCTACACGCTCCAAACCAGACCTGCTACTCGTAGATAAACCGCCTTTTTGCCACGCCCCAAGCGATCCCCAAAAAATATAAACAAATTCAAAAAGCAGCTTTTTTGAGCATTGACCCAATAATTGATAAAAAAGACTGAATAAATAAGAAAAACTAAATCATTTTACTCAGATCAATGATTCTAGCCTTATTTACTGGACCTAAAAGCTCTAACTCTTCGTCCAGCCATCGGCACATTCAAAAGACTAATAGCGATGCGGAACCCGGGACTTGAACCCGGAAGTCCTTGCGAACACTAGAACCTGAATCTAGCGCGTCTACCAATTCCGCCAGTTCCGCTTAATGGCACTAATCAACCATGGTTCCTAATCCTCTAGTAATCAGGATAATTAGTCAATCCCCAATTTTGAGTTGTATAGACTTTTCACTACTGTCCGGACTACCGACATATTCTGAGGGTTACAAAAGAATATTAATATGACTTAACAAATAAGTACTTTCAGGTAGAATCATCACCATTATTAACAAAACCGGTTTAGGTGCCGTTTTTGTGTTCTTGTGTGGCTGAGTCTCAACTTTAATTATTCGGAGGACAATATCATCAACACCTCACTTCAGGCTGATAAGCGCTCCTCCAGCGAGTCTTCACCCGTTATTGAAATATGGGGTCAAGCCCCTCTAGAGGGCCATATTCCCGTTAGTGGCGCTAAAAACTCCGCATTGGTCGTCATGGCAGGAACAATCCTATGTTCTCAAGACTGTCGGATTCGTAATATTCCTAATCTGGTGGATATTGGCCGTATGGCAGAGGTGCTCAACGCTCTGGGTATCAAGGTCACCCGTAATGGCAGTACCTTGGATGTGGATGCCACCAATGTCAGTCATTCCCGCGCTCCCTATGAAATTGTCAGCAAGCTCAGAGCTAGTTTCTTTGTAATTGGACCTTTACTGGCTCGCTTAGGGGTAGCCCGTATTCCCCTACCGGGGGGATGTGCCATTGGAGCCCGTCCCGTTGCCCTTCATATTCGCGGGTTGCAAGCTTTGGGGGCCGAGGTTCATATGGACCACGGCATTGTCCATGCCTATGTACCTGGCACCCGTAATCGGCTCAGGGGTGGCAAAATTTATCTCGACTATCCTAGCGTTGGAGCCACAGAAACCTTGATGATGGCGGCCACCCTGGCGGAAGGGGAAACTGTTATTGAAAACGCAGCTCAAGAGCCCGAAGTATTAGATCTGGCTAACTTTTGCCGCGCTATGGGAGCCCGCATTCGGGGTGCTGGGACCAATACCATTACCATCGCTGGGGTACCCAGTCTCCATTCCACAGACTATGGCATCATCCCTGACCGGATTGAAGCCGGAACATTTATGCTGGCTGGGGCCATGACGAAGTCCCCTATTAGTCTTTCACCCATCATTCCGGAGCATTTGACTCCCGTCATCGCTAAATTGGCTGAGACAGGTACCCGGATCGAAATGGAAGCTCCTAACCGAGCCAGAATTATCCCTGCTGAGCGGATTCTGCCCATTGAGATAGAAACCCGTCCTCATCCGGGCTTTCCCACCGATATGCAAGCTCAATTTATGGCCCTGACCACACTGGCCGAGGGAAATAGCGTCATCACTGAAACTGTCTTTGAAAATCGTTTACAGCATGTGGCTGAATTTAACCGCATGGGCGCTAATATCCGACTAACGGGTAATTCTGCCGTTATCCGTGGCGTGCCTGTTTTATCGGGAGCTCCCGTTACTGGTACCGATTTACGAGCAGCTGCAGCGTTACTCATAGCGGGTCTGGCAGCACAAGGTAAAACCACGTTGCACGGTCTACAACATTTGGACCGAGGCTATGAAAATATCGAAGCCAAGCTCTCAGCAGTAGGTGCAAAGTTACGCCGGATTCAACCTGACGCAAATGACAGTACTGCCAAGCCTCAGGAACAACCGGTTATTGTTTAGATCGCTACACTATTACCGTAGTGGGTATTAGCAAGGTGAGTGGCGTGGGTAATAAGTCTATCTTGACCGGGTTACGGGCAAATCATTTTCGCCATCCCTTAGATTTAGAAGCCACTGAATCCCTAAAGCAGTTACCAGGCCTTGACCTGGCAATCAGGGCGTTACTCAGACCGACAGCAGAGCAATTTTTCTATTTGGAAAATATTGCCACTAGTGTTTTGGTGGGTCCAGACCAACTACCTGAAATTTATAGGTTACTGGTGGAAGCTTGCCAAGTTTTGGACGTTGAACAGCCACAGCTGTATATCAAACAGCATCCTGTCCCCAATGCCTATAC
>JBCCJR010000307.1:0-6591 GCA_039045805.1 Cyanobacteria bacterium P01_C01_bin.118 | reverse complement strand
CAATGCCATGCTACCGGTGGTGACCACATTGGGAGTAGTATTTTCCTTTTTGTTGGGGGCCAATGTGCTGGTGGAGAAAGTGTTTGCCTGGCCAGGAATTGGTTCCTATGCCGTGTCTGCCCTAATTGCGTCGGACTATGCGGCGGTGCAGGGATTTGTGTTAACCATGGCGCTGCTCTATGTGGTACTGAATTTGTTGATTGACTTGTTGTACACCGTGATTGATCCACGGGCGGGAGTGGAGTCATGACATTATCGCACCCTGTTCAAAAGTCTTCGCTGGCCCAGGCTCGCTATATCATTAGTGAGAACAGTGTCACCTTTGGGGCATTTTTACTGTTCTTTGTGTTTGTCCTGTTTGCTCTGTTTGGTAATGCCATAGCTCCCTATGATCCTGTTGCGAGCAATGCAACTGTCGCTCTATCACCGCCATCGGTTAACCACTGGTTTGGCACCGATGACCTGGGACGGGATGTGCTGAGTCGGGTGCTAGTGGCAACTCGGTTAGACTTGGGGATCGCAGTGGTGGCCGTAGTGCTATCCTTTGCGCTGGGCAGTATTTTAGGCACTTGCTCTGGGTACTTTGGCGGGTGGTGCGATCGCATCATCAGCCGTATCATCGACACCCTGATGGCATTCCCCCTTTTTATCCTCGCCATGGGTCTGGTGGCTGCCCTGGGCAATACCGTAGAGAACATCATCTACGCCACAGCCGTAATCAATCTTCCCCTCTACACCCGTGTCGTTCGAGCCGAGATTTTAGTCCGTCGAGATGCAGGCTATGTAGAGGCAGCGAGACTAGCGGGCAACGGTCATCTGCGAATTATGGCAGCCCACCTATTTCCCAATGTATTGCCAGTGATGATGGTACATATTTCATTGAATATGGGCTGGGCCATTTTGAACGCAGCGGGCTTGTCATTTATTGGCTTAGGAGTACGACCGCCCACACCAGAATGGGGAATTATGGTGGCGGAAGGAGCCACCTATATTATTTCAGGCGAATGGTGGCTAGCAATTTTTCCCGGCGCAGTGTTAATGCTAGCAGTGTTTTGTTTTAATCTGCTAGGAGACGGCTTAAGAGATTTAATTGACCCAAGAATGAGGACTTAAACGTGAGATTTTACTTATTTGGGCTCCCTCCTTGCGAGGGAGATAATCCAATCCAGAACCTATATAATCGACCCCGCCGTAACTCCAATCTTTGCAATTTTGGATAACTCAGTAGGTTGGATTGTAGGGCGGCCTAACGGCCCTGCCCAGGGGAAACCCCAGTAGGCCTAAAAGAGATAACTTTACTATTTCCGGAAAGGGAACTCGGAGGGACCCCAAGCAACATCTTTAAACTCTTCACCAACCCTTTAAGACAACTCTCTACACAAAACCTAACTACCATTCTTCAGTCTGTTGTGGAGTCTATGAACATCAACCAATGATCTCCCCACTCACCACCACCACCAAACCAGTCCAAACCTCCCTACTGTCTGTCCGAGACCTGTCAGTCGAGTTCCGCACCCGTACCGGTACCGTCAAAGCCCTAGAAAACATCAGCTTCCACATCAACAAAGGAGAAACCCTGGGCATCGTCGGTGAAAGTGGCTCAGGCAAATCTGTTCTTGCCCTCGCCATCCTTGGCATCCTCGACCGAGCAGGTCACGTTACCAAAGGAGAAGTTCTCTGGAACCAGAATACAGAAACCTATAATCTCCTAAAGATGCCTGAGAAAAAGCTGCGCCAGCTACGGGGTAAAGAGCTGTCGATGATTTTTCAAAATCCTCGGGTGGCATTGAATCCCATTCGCAAAGTGGGAAAGCAGCTAGTGGACGTGCTGCGCTGTCATTCAGACTTACCTGGAAATCAACTTAAAAAACGTGCTCTGGAACTCTTAGCCAGTGTAAAAATTCCTGACCCGCAACAGCGATACGAGGCCTATCCCTATGAGCTATCTGGTGGTTTGTGTCAGCGGATTATGATTGCATTGGGACTGGCTTGTTCGCCTCAGCTACTGATTGCGGATGAGCCGACAACGGGTTTGGATGTGACCACCCAGGCAACGGTGATGAATCTGTTAAAGGAGCTGGCGATAGAGCAACAAATGGCGACGGTGGTCATTACCCATGATTTGGCACTGGCATCGGAATATTGCGATCGCATTATTGTTATGCACGCTGGCCATATTGTGGAAAGTGCTCCCACCCATCCGTTGTTTACTCGGCCGCGTCATCCCTATACAGCAAAGCTGATTGCGGCGACGCCGGAGCCCCATAAGGGGTTTGATGATTTGATTCCGATTTTGGGGAGTTTGCCGGATTTACGACGGCAAGATTTGTCCCCATGTCGGTTTATTAGTCGGTGTGATCGGGCGACGGAGAAATGTCATGGGGAAATGCTTTCTTATCAACAGGTGGGGGAGGAGCATTGGGTGGGGTGTTGGTATCCGTTGGAAGTTTAATGGGGGTATTGGCAAATGGCATAAAACCTGCTCAGGGCTTTCCTCCCCGAACCCCTCTTAATGTGGGGGCCTAACTCCCCCACGCCCCCCGAAAATGGGTTGTCATTTGTGGCTAATATTCAGGTCAGGGGGGAGTTACGGCGACGTTAGGGTAGCAGTTATCTCAACGTTATTTAATTATTTTTTGCAAAGAAGATTTTTTTGCTTTCTGCTTTTTCTTTCCTATGTTGCAAGTCACCAATCTCACTAAGCATTTTCCGGTTGCTTCTAAAACGCCTTGGTGGATGCCTGGGGATAGACAGGCGCAGTACCTTTATGCGGTGGATGGTTTGGATTTGATGATTCAGCCGGGGGAGAGTGTTGGGTTAGTGGGGGAGTCGGGGTGTGGTAAGTCTACGCTGATTCGGTTGATTGCGCGGTTGTTGGAGCCGACGGCTGGGTCGATTTTGTTTGATGGTGCTGACATTGGTCAGGTGTTGGTAGGAGACTTTGCCCACAGTGCTCAGCGGGCGAAACTGCAGATGGTATTTCAGGATCCTAGTGATAGTTTGAATCCTCGGTTTACGGCGTTTGATACGATTACGGAGCCGATTCGGCGGTTGGGGTCAAAGCAGGATCAGCAGCGTCTGCGACAGCGGGCGGCGGAATTAGCTCAACAGGTGGGGCTGCCGCAGGAATTGCTCAGTCGGTTTCCCCATCAGCTGTCGGGGGGACAAAAGGCGCGGGTGGGGATTGCGCGGGCAATTGCGCTAAATCCGACGTTGTTAATTTTGGATGAGCCCACTTCGGCGTTGGATGTGTCGGTACAGGCCGTAATCTTGCATTTGCTGGCGGATCTGCGAGAGCAGCTGAATATGAGCTACTTGTTTATTTCCCATGATTTGAATGTGGTGAGGCTGCTGTGCGATCGCATCCTAGTGATGTACCTGGGAAAACTGGTGGAAACAGGTCCTACGGATGACGTTTTTAATCGGCCCAGTCATCCGTATACCCAAGCGTTAATTTCGGCCATTCCTGCGTTTGAGGCAAGTCCCCACCGGATTCCGCTAACGGGGGAGCCCCGCAGTCCCATCAATCCTTCCCCCCACATCTGTCGTCTGTATGGCCGCTGTCCAAAAGGAGACGACCGCTGCCAGCAAACGGCCCCAACATTGCAACCCATTAACGACTATCATCAGGTAGCCTGTCACTATCCTGTACGTCCTCAATAACGCCACTTTGTCAATGGTGCAACTTTGTTAATGGCGCAATTTCGTTCTACCAAACTGTTGGGTATTGGTTTAGTTCTCCTAAGCGCCCTGGGGCTGTCAATTCAAAATGTGGTTTTACGGCTGTTTTTTACTGAGAGTCGATTGTTTGGACAGGGTCCCTTTGGTGGGTTTGTGACGCCTCACCTGAGTAATGTAGTGTTGCTGTTGGCCATGCGGATGGCGATGATGGCGCTGCTGTTGGCAGGGCTGACGCCCTGGCTATATCCAAAGACATTTAAGGTGTTAGGTGCACTGCAAACCAGGCCTAAACTATTGGGCTGTGTGGTAGCCAGTGGAGGCTGTTTGTTTGTTGGACTAATTTTGCTGTATACGGCCCTGAGTCAGGTGGCCGCAGGAATTGCGATCGCAATGTTCTTTATCTATCCCGCGATCACGGTGCTATTGGCCTGGTTGTTTTTCCGGCAGGTGCCCCAGGGCTATCAGCTTTGGCTGATGGTGGTGATTTTCATCGGTGTGGTGCTCACATCTCTGACGACGTCTACTGAAACTACGACCAATCCATTGCTTGGGGGAGGCTGTGCTTTGGGAGCGGGGCTGGCCTTTGGTCTATATGGCATTGTTGCCGAACTATCGCTGAAGGGACAATCGGCGTTGCATCCGGTCCCTTTTTCGCTGTGTACGTTTGCAATGGTGGCTAGCCTGGCTAGCCTGACGCTACTGCTCCTTCAGGATATAACCATCGCCCCAGCGGTCTGGCCTGCAGTGATTGGGATGACCTTGTTCTCAGCGATTCTTACGCTGATGGCCTATGTTTTAAATAACTCTGGCATTGGTCTAATTGGGGCATCATTAACGGCGTTATTGAGCGCCAGTGCCCCGGCATTGACAGCATTGTTCGCCCGGTGGATATTGCAGGAGAGTTTACAACAACACCAGACTATTGGGATTGGGTTGGTGACTGTTGGTGTGGCTATGCTAAGTCTAAAGTCTCGCTGAGGTGACTAAAAGCCCTTACTGATTTAAGGCTTACCTTGAAGTACATAGACATGAGCCTGAACGTTTTCTCCGTTTAGAAATGCCACAGATGTCACTATGCGCTCATATTCTTTACCTTCAAACTCGTCTAAATAGTCCCACTTATCGCTTAAGTTTGACGAGATAAAGACATGTCCGTGGATATCATTACCGTTCTCGTCAAGCACTAGACCTGGATAGCCCATATCTGCACCCCAGCCTGCTTCAATCAAGTTGCCTTTGATAACGGCAGGCTGCCACTCCCCACCGATAGTAGTTAGCACATGTTCGTTGGGACAGCCTGGTTGAAGGGTGCCGTATACAAATAGTCTTTCCATTTTTGGATGTATGGGCTTTCCATCGAGCATATCTTCAGCTTAAATATGTTTGTAATTTATCAATCGCTTGCTCCTAATCTACCAATCCTAGATCTATGCGGAGACGACAGTTTATTTATGCAACAGGAGGTAGCCTGGTGGCCCTGCAATCCCAAAGGTTGTATCCGGCCTACGCGTCTGCTGAGCAGTGGTTGCATTGTCGAGCATACTTGCCCAATGGTGAGCCCTTGCCAGCGGCATCCATCGATAAGCTTTACTTTCTCACCCTAGACGATGAACCCCTCTTCGACCCTGAACGGACAATTGAAGATGGGATACTGGTGTCTAAAGCGCCGCCCCAGTGGCCCGTTGCCATTGCCCTACAGCTTCCAGTGGACGGTTTTGGGGATATTACTGTCTATGCTGACAACAGGGGGCGAGGGTTTATGCCAGGGGACTTTCCGCTGGTGTTAAATCGAGTATTTGCACGCGATCGCATCGCTCGCGTTACCCGTGCGTTATCCCACTGGCAAACCCAAGGATATCGTTTCTCTAAAACAATTTACCAAACCCTGGAAAAGGCCCAGGACTTCTTCCAAAAAGCTGAGCAATCTAGCGCGCGCTCTACTCAAATTCGATTCTGGAATGATGCCCTTAGCCAGGCTCTATGGGCTGGGGAAGACCTTGCTCTCAGCCGGGCCAGACAACGTATCGCCAGGAGTGAACCCCGGCTGGGCTTCAAATTTGGTTGCAATGCCTTTGCCCATCCTGCTGCGGGGCCAGACTACGATCGTTATTTTGAGGCTTTGTTTAACTACGCGACTGTTCCTTTTTACTGGAGAAGTTTTGAGACAGAACAGGGAAACCCTCGCTTTGACCGAGTCGATCAACAGGTGGCCTGGTTAGAAAAGGCAGGTATTTCTCCTAAGGGTCATCCTTTGGTGTGGTTCCATGCAATTGGTGTTCCTAACTGGATACGGGAACAACCCTATCCTCAGCTAAAAGAGGCTTTGCGTCAGCGGATTTTAGAAATTACGCGTTATTATGGCGATCGCATTCCTTACTATGATGTGATCAATGAAGCCCATGGGGTGCCCTGGGGCAATGAGCTAAATTACAACGATGAACAGTTTCTCGATCTTACCCGCATGGCGTGCAATACCGTTAGGGAAGGTAACCCTAACGTGCAACGTGTGGTAAATAGTTGTTGTCTATGGGCGCGACAGGTGGCTTTGTTTGGACCTCCAACACAAAGTCCATTTCAGTATGTGAAAGCTTGTTTACAGGCCGGTATTCCTTTTGAGGTTATTGGCCTGCAGCTTTACTATTCTCATCAGGATATGTTTGAGATTGATCGGATGCTGGATCGGTTTACGTCCTTTGGTAAGCCTGTCCATATTACTGAGATGTCAACCTCATCCGAGACTGGGATTGATGAAAATTCGCAACTGGGTGAGGCCTGGGATGTTCATTCTGAATCACTTATGCACCTATAAAGTTCATGCAGTTTTTGTGTCAGATTTTTGGGCTTGAAATGCTTGGCGACGTTTGGCCAAAGGAGACTGTCCAAAGTGGGTTTGATACCACAGTTGTACAT
>JBCCJR010000306.1:0-6603 GCA_039045805.1 Cyanobacteria bacterium P01_C01_bin.118 | reverse complement strand
TACGATGGCCACCATTTTACCGGGGTCACCCACCACTTCCAGGGTGAGAGACTCATCGGACACATCCACCACCCGGGCCCGAAAAATTTGAGCAAAGTTGATTATTTCTGAACGAGTATTGTTGTTGGCGTTCACCTTGAGTAGCATCAGTTCTCGCTCAACGCAGGGCTTTTCGGTGATGTCGTTGACCTTGAGGACGTTGATCAGCTTATAAAGCTGCTTGGTTAACTGTTCAATCACACTGTCATCTCCAGGGACAACCATAGTGATGCGTGATATCCCCGACTGCTCGGCTGGCCCCACAGCCAGACTCTCGATGTTAAATCCGCGCCGGGCAAACAGGCCAGCAATGCGAGTCAAAACGCCTGCTTCGTCTTCGACTAAAACGGATAGGGTGTGTTTCATGGGATAGACCGTGGTGGATGGCCCACTAATAGTAGGGATGGTCCCAGTATTGTGGGAGGTAGCCCCAGTATTGTGTGGGGTGGCCCATCATTTTATCGAGAAACTTGCCTGCCGCAATAAATATTTGAGATCGCTCTTCATCCAGAACCCCGGTTTCTCAGGTACGGGACGCTGCCATCTGAAACATCCTACTGAGAAACCGGGGTTCTGGATGAAGAGTCCTGAAACCCAGCCTCTAGCGGCGAAATTTTATACAAGCTCACAGTGCGGCAAACTCTGTCAGCTGTTCATCCACTCCCACAGGGGGCTCAGACACATGGGCAAGCATATCTTATTAATCGGGGTAAGTGCCGGGGAAATCGCCACCGAGCATACTGAAACTGCGATCGCAAATATTACCGCACTCAAAAAGGCCCTACTCAACGACATCGAAGGGTTGCGGGATGACCACGTCATCACCCTGTTAAATCCTGACCTGCGGCAAATGCGCCATGCCATCGCCTTGATGACCTATCGTTGTCGCCACGGTGATTTATGTCTGATTTATTACGCCGGGTGTGGGGTGATTTCCCCCCAAAGTGGCAAGTTTTACTTAACCGCCAGAGATACTCAGCTTAACGCCATTCCCACCACAGCCATTTCTAGCGACTATATTCACCAGGCCCTACCTTCACTACAAACCGGGCTAAACCGGGTGATGATTCTAGACTGCCTGTGGGGGTCTTTGTCCCCTCAGCCGATGGACCAAACTCTGATGGCAGACCCCGATCCCCGTCTATCGGCCAGCCGCTTAGCCGATTGTAACTGTGCTTTATTTACCGCTCTGGGTAGCAGTGAAAACCCATGGCCCATGGGTAATCAAGGATTGTCTTTGTACACTCAGCATTTGATCGATGGCATCACCACGAGTCTGGCGGATGTGGACGCCGATGGCAGCATCTCCATCGGTGATTTACAAACCTATATGGAGCAAATCCCCAACAGCCAAGACACCGATCTTTTCCCCATTGCGCTCTGTCCGCCAGAGCCTTCCTTGGGTGAGACTGACGACCTGACGACCCCCAAAGGCCAAGGCGAGCCGCGAACGCCCCTACTGTCGGTAAAACCGTACTCTCCAGAGCGAGAATATCGTCGTAGTGTAGAAGAATACGCCCGTCACGGACAGATTTCAGTGGCTGCTCGTAATGTGCTTGAATTTTTGCGGTATCAGCTGGGTATTACGCTGCAGCAAAGCCAGGCCATCGAAGCCGATGTGATGGCCCCATATACTGACCGCCAGGAACATTGCGATCGCTATCGCCAGGCTTTTATGACTGCCTTAGAACTGGAAACTCCCATGGGAACCCCCTTAAAAAAGTGGCTACGACATCTGCAGGGAGAACTCTCCCTCAGTTACGACGATGTTTCTACCATTGAGGCTCAAATTTTGGCCCAGCCCTATCCATCACTACAAACGTTGCCCCAGTGGCTTACTCCGGTGGATAACACTCCCAAACTCCCGGCGCACCAACAAAATGGTCATGCTGATCGAACTCATTACATTGGTTAGGGGAGCATGGGCGATAGCGCGCAGCTGCACCCCTTGCCAATTCTTAGGCTGGACTAGCAACGCTACAAAATATCAATAATCTTCTCGTCCAGGTGGGGGCAAGGGCAACCTGTAGAGGCAAAATCAACAAATTCCATCCAGTGGCTATTGATGATTTTCAGATGATCCGGTAGCGTCTTTGGCATATCGTCATTGGCTCTATTCAGCCATTCTGGTCGCCTATGCAGTCGAACCTCACCTACAATCAACCCCCCTGGCTCCAAAAAATATTTCAAGTCCTCAATCTCCGCAGTGAAGAAGGCCATCGCACATTGCTGATGTTTGCGTTCTATACCCTGATGTCCATTGGGATTATGTGGCTTGAGGCGATCTCAGCGGCCTTGTTTTTAGAGAAATATGGAGCTGAAAAAATTCCGCTTATTTATCTGTTTATTGCAGTGGTCGGGGTGAGTTTAGGCAGTATCTATTCCTGGCTCCAGCGGCTATTGCCCCTGCGTCAGGTGATTGTGCTCATCGCCCTATTGATGACGTTGCCCATTGTTTTATTTGGCATCGGTTTGGAGGTGGAGGTTTGGGCCCCGATCACGATCTTTATTATGCGGTTGTGGATGGAGGCGATCACCAATCTCAATGAACTCAATCTGTCGGTATTGGCCAACCAGTTATTTAACATTCGTGAGATTAAACGGACGTTTCCCCTGATTAGCAGCGGCAACCTGGTGGCTGATATTATCAGCGGCTTTACCCTATTTGCTCTGCTAAGTTTTCTAGAAATTAAAAATGTTATCTATCTGGTGCTGGGCGTCATGCTGATGGCGACTGGGGTGTTGTTCTATATCAGCAACACTTATCAGCATGCCTTTCCTGACTCTAAACGACGCACGGTGGAGCCCTCCAATGTCACCTTTGCAGCCAGGCGCTTACGAAAACTGCTGCGACGCTATGTACTGCTGCTGCTCAGCTTTTTTGTCATCGCCCAAATGCTGTTGTATCTGGTGGAATATCAATATTTCAATCAGATACAAACCCTGGATGTGGACACCATGGCCAAGTTTATTGCCATCTTTACCGGGGTTTTGGGACTGCTGGAGCTAATTACCCAGCTGTTTACCTCCAGTCGCTTGATTGAACGGTTGGGACTCTTTATCACCACGGCAGTTTTACCCACCCTGTTGGTTCTGTTGAGCTGTCTATGTCTGGTGGTGAGTCTGCCGCTATTGGCTGGATTAAAAGGGCTGTTTATCGGTGTGATTGTTCTTAAGTTTGTTGACGAGTGGTTCAGATACACCATTGTTGCCAGTAGTGAACCGGTCTTGTTTCAACCGGTGCCAGCGCAAAGACGAGCCCGAGTACAGTCGCTGGTGGGGATGGCAGAAGCGCTATCTATCGGTATTGTGGGAGCCGGTCTGTTGATTTTGTTGCCGCTCACAAATCGTTTGGGTTGGCTCCAGGGAGACAAACTCTTTTTAATCATTACCCTGGGACTGGCCCTGCTGTGGTTGGGGACTATTTTTTTGTTGCGATCTCAATACCTCAATCTCCTCGTCCTCACTGCCGAACGCGGGCTGTTGAGCTTTTCCGATGCCAGCCTGCGGGTCTTAAAACAAGCCATCATCGAAGCCCTCGATAAACCTGGCCCCGAAGCAGACAAACGCTCCTTAATCGAGCTACTCACACAGATCGAGCCCCGTAGCATCAGTGAAGTGCTGGCTCCGATGCTTAGCGAACTGTCCCCGGGAATCCAGCGACAGAGCTTAGAAACCATGCTGGTCTACCCAGACCCCACCTTCACAGACTATGTAGATGCTTTAATTTATCCATCCCAGGAGCCAGCTATTTTAGCCCTGGCCGTCCGCTATGTCTGGCTGACCCAAGAAGACGCTGATGTTAATAAGTTAAAACCCTATCTCAAACGTAGCGTTGACCCAGTTGTACGCGGCACTGCAGCCGCCATGATGCTGAAAGAAGGGAGTCCTACCAGTTCGGCAGAACGGGCTCGAGCGACTAACATTTTGCGACAAATGTTGACCCACCCAGAAGAACTAGAGCGAGTGATGGGCTGTCGTGCTTTGGTGGAAACTGAATACATGCAAGGGTTACGCCTGCATGTATCCGATTTGTTACAGGACGAATCCCTACGGGTACGTTGCTCCATGCTAGGGGCCATCGCCGCCACCCGTTTCGAAGAACGCTATCCCTCTCTGCTGCAGGCATTGAGCTACAAATCTACCCGAGAAGCCGCTATGCAGGCCCTGGTTGCTCTGGGGAATGATGCCCTACCAATGTTGATGCAGCTAGCCAACAATAAATATCAGTCTGACACCCTACGTCATCAGGCCTGGAACGTGATTGGCCGGATTGGTACCCTGGAGGCATTAAGTCTCCTGGCATCTAATCTAATGACCTCCTGGGGTGCGCCCCGTCGATGGATTCTGCGAATTTTGGTCAAACTCTCCGATGAGAAAGGGTTACGTCGTTCCACCGACATTGATATTGCCCTGGACCAGTTGGGTCGCCAGGGGGTGGAAACCCTGCTTGACCAGGAGCTGCAGTTTATTGGTCAGCTGTGTAGCGGCCTCCTCGATTGCTCCGCAGACAAAGCCCCTGGAGAAACCTTTGATTGGCTCCGTCGGGCCCTTGAAGATATGAAAACCGATGCAATGGAACGCATGTTGTTGTTAATGCGTTTCCTGTATCCATCGTCTACCATTCAAGCGGCTGAACTCAGTTTAGATGGCCCCTCAGCCAGTCGAGCCAGAGGCTTAGAGATTTTGGATAACACCCTAGATATTCCTGCTAAACGGGCGATTTTGACCCTATTTGAACAGTCTAGTCAGGAAACAACTTTGGCGTCCTTAAGTCCGCTGGTCTCGTATCAATCGATGAGTCCCCAGGACCGACTACGCAATCTGATTGAACTCAGACACTTTCTCTCAGATTGGGCCTTAGCCTGTTGTTTTCACGTGGCTCGCACCCAGCGATGGATCATTAGTGGTGATCATGTGATGGCCTCGTTGCGCCACTCAGTGGGGTTTGTCCGCGAAGCCGTTTTAAGCTACTTGGATATGGCTTCGCCACGGGCTTTGGAATCGCTTTTACCAAAGTTGGCAAACGATCCCGATCCCTTAGTGGCCGATCAGGTCAAAAAAATGATGGCTAAGCATATGGGTGGGGAGTTCGCTCACCACTCACCCCCTTTATGATCAAACCTTGTCCTGTCTGGGCATGTTCGATGTAGATACCGTTAACTTCGTTAGTTAATAGACCCAGGCGTATTGCGTCGTCTCCATCTGGGGAGTACACTCCATAACCACAGTCCTCCCCTGCAGCGTTAGCCAACCCACTTATGCTCACCAGCGTTGATCGATTATTGTTTGTGCGAGCGGTTCCCATCTTTACTGAGCTGCGGGATGATTTTTTGGTGCGTCTGGCATCGATTATGGATGAGCTATCATTTCCAGCTAAGCACCGGATTTTTAGAGAGGGAGAGGAAGGACGGTCTCTCTATATCGTTGTATCGGGGCAGGTGCGGGTACATCTACGCTCCCAGGAATTAACCGTTCTAGAACAAGGAACCTGTTTTGGAGAAATGTCACTGTTTGATGCTGAGCCTCGTTCGGCCTCGGTGACCACCATTAGCGCCTGTGACTGTCTGGTGCTGACTCAACAGCAGCTCTATGAGGCGATTGATGAAACCCCTGGTATCGCCGTAAACATTATCAAACTGCTGTCCCGTCGTATCCGCGAAATTAATAAGGAGCGCAACCGTCAGCCGTCGTCCACTAAGCTCTCTCCCATTTTGCAGGATGCACTGCAAGAAGTGACCAGTAATACCAGTATTTCGGAGCCAGGTAGCGCTAATGGCAAGGCTACTTCTCCAGATAGACCGGCTCCAGCAAAATCAACCGCTAAAGTCCGCCAATCTGTATCCCAGTCTAGTAAGATCCGCTATGAAAGCCCATGGCCCTACTAATGGGACGGGACCCTATTGATGCGGAGCACGATCCTGGAGCATGAATCAGAAATTTGGTAAATGGCTCAAGCTAGCGGGCATTGCGATCGCCACCATCTTCGCAATTTGGTTACTACAACGCTACGGCATTAGCCAGCTGCGAGCCAATGTCAAAAGCCTTGGCGTATGGGCACCGTTAGCATTATTTTTCCTCAGGTTTACTAGCGTTGTTATTCCCGCCTTACCCGGCTCTGCCTACTCCGTGCTGGCGGGAGGACTATTAGGCTTTTCCCAAGGACTGCTCGTCATCTGTCTGTCTGATATATGCTCCTGCAGCCTCAGCTTTTTTCTGTCACGTCAGTTTGGTCGCGACTTTGTCCAGCGGTTAGTGGGGGAGAAATTTATTACCCGAGTTGACACACTGAGCAAAAAGCATCTAGAGCGCAACTTTTTTCTGATGACGGCCTTTTTGATGACAGGTTTTTTTGATTTTGTTGCCTACGGCGTTGGCCTGACCAAAGCATCCTGGCTGTGCTTTATTCCAGCCCTCATACTTAGTATTGCCATTTCTAATCCCCCCATCGTAGCCCTGGGTGCAGGTCTACTAGAAGGTGGCAAACTGTTGCTAGTGTTTGCAATTTTGGGCGCATTTGCCCTGGCCACCTTAACCGGCTTTCTTCAACGCAACAAGCCCATC
>JBCCJR010000305.1:0-6621 GCA_039045805.1 Cyanobacteria bacterium P01_C01_bin.118 | reverse complement strand
GAGCTAGTAGCGGCATCGGGTTCAAACAATGCTCCCTTTGTCAGCACATCGACCGTTGATGTTAGTAAATGTGCCAAAATATTTCCGGACGAACCAGCTGAGCCTCTTTCTCCTAATTCCCCGCCAACGTCTGGGAACTCTCCTAATTCCGACTATCCAAATCTTCCACCTCCGTCTTCGGCGCTTCCACCTCTCCCTAGCCTGCCATGACCAGCCTCTTTTCCACCACATTCAACTTTGTTCTTCCCAAAGGTCTAATTGATGCCGCAGGAAATCTGCATCGTCAGGGGCGTATGCGTCTTGCCACCGCCAAGGACGAAATTATATGTGCGCAAAACCCAATTGTTCAATCCGATCCAAGCTACAGCACATTGGTCATGCTGGCTCAGGTGATTGAACAATTAGGCGACTTAGAGACAGTTACCCCAGAACTGTTAGAAAATCTTTTTAGACCTGACTTTCAATACCTGAAGCTGTTTTATGAACAAATTCATCAGGGTGCTACAGCGAAACTCACCACACAGTGCCCCCAATGCCAGCATAGCTTTAGTGTGGAGCTAACTCCCTCGGGAAAGCCTTAGGCTACCCCTCAGCAATTTTGCGAGAGGAGGTAGCCTGTATTGCCTATCACTTTCACTGGTCCCTGGAAAGTATATTGGCCCTCAATCATGTCAGTCGTCGCCAGTGGTGTCAGTCCGCTACGCAGATCCATCAGCAGTCACAGGATAGGGAGTAGGGGGAGGAGATAATGGAATGCTAGGGGGAGGAGGAGAGGAGTTAGCAGGAGAGGCTGTGGCGGGGTGCATCAGCTCCAGGGCGTAGGTGCAGAATGCTGGTTTCTCCTGTTCGATTAGCACCCGAATAGCGGCTTCATCAAGCTGGTCTAATTGGTCTTGAGTATCGGGTTTAAGGACCACAACAAAATGGTAGGCTTTCCCGCCGCCCAAACGAGGCTGATCACCCAGGGTAATATCCCCAACGGCAAACTCACGCTGATTGGGTTCAATCACCTCAATTTGTTCATCTGTTAGGTTAGTACAGAGACGCAGACATAACTTAAGGCCATGGGCCGTTCCGCGCCATTGATAAATCTCCACTGCATGCCGGATCAGCCGCCGCTGTTGACTCAGCGTCAGACGAGGATTCATAGGCCAGGCAACCCAATGGGCCAAAAAAGGCACCAGTGCTTTAGGGGTAAGCAATGGATCTAAATAGGACCAAAAGGTCTCAGCGGCTTCATAGACGGGTTCAAAGGCTTGTTCAGTAATATTCAAAAACCGTCCAAGAAAATCAGACTCCTGATAGAACTCAGGTAAGAACTGTTGATAAATTCGCTCGGGTCGTGGGTAAAGCTGCAGCGTCTTGTAGGCAATAAGCTGAACCGTTGAATTTTGTTCAGGCTCTATAATTTGGTGTAGAAAAATTTCACTACCATAGCCTAGGGGAATGTTGGGAGTTGCTCCCATCAGCGCTGACTGGTCAGCCGTCATCCTATTAAGATCTTCAAAAAAGCTTTCAGGTAGGGTAAACCCCAGGTTGATGGCAATTGTCTGTCGGGGCAATAAACGAAAATCATTCGTACCAAATTTGACAGATTGCCGCACCGGCAAATTTTCTTGACCAGGCTCCCAGAGAATCTCATCCTCAGTGCCTTGCCCAGAATGAACAGGGGTAAACCATGCATCTGGGAAATTACCCTGCACCCCTAAACTCACCCATAGTTCCTGGGCACTGTTATTTTTTATTCGGGCGGTTACTTCTGTAAGTTTACCTGGCTCCAATAGCACTTCCTCTGGAGCCGGAGCACCTGTGCCATTGAGGTCACTGTTCCAGTTAATGGGTACCTGAGGTACTAACGTTAAATCAACATCAGGCTGGGGCAGATAAACCATTGGCTAATGACAATTAAAGCGATACAAACGTAACAGCGTGGCCAGAATTAACATCATCTTGCCATGAGGCAGCCATCTCCAACTCCCCCAGCGGAATCGTCACCATGGGTGTGGGAATCCTCATCCAGCCAGCAGTTCCCTGATGACGGTAACGTCGCCAACAAAATAGCTGTACCTGTCCCACAGAACGAACCTCAGAATGCCCCTGTAAAAGGGCAATCACATCCGAGGTTTGCACATCTCTTCCCAGGGGCCAACCCTGTTTTTCAAAGCCTCCTGTAATCGGATTAAAAAACTGATATAGCTCCCTATGCAACTTTTGTTGTAAATAACTGAGGTCTTCTGCCCGTTGATATTGGGGGTGTAAATAGACCTCAGCAGCCACCTGAATTCCAACATAGTTTGGTGGTTCAATCGTAGCCCGAATCCCTAATGCTTGATGCAGATTCAAGTGTGCTTGCAACTCATTGGTTAATTTCTCATTGAGCTGTAACTTATCAGGATGTAGGCCCTGATCAAACGCATAAACATCGGTGCGGGGAACAACCAGCAGACGCACTATACCAGGTGAGGTCAGGTGAGGTGCACGAACGCAATGGGCAAAGTAAACCGCCCTGCCTAAATCAAACTTTTTAGCCACCCGCTCAAAATCTTCAGGGCTAATGGCTGTTTCCCTAGTGCGAAGAATTTCAGGCACCCGAATCATCGCTTGATTTAAAGATTCAGCATCCCGTCCCCCCTTAGCAGCATCATAGTTCACCACTCGTTTTACATAGGGAATGGCTGTTTTCAAAACACTCAAAGCTCCAGTGCCAACATTACCTAAACTACCTCCTCCCACCCGGTAGGAGGTCATATAAATCTCTGCCCCATTGGGGGGCACTTTTCCATATTGTCGTTTATCTAAACGATCAATTGGCTCTAAGACAGCTGGAATAGGCGGTTGCTCGATCAGATCTGTTACCGACTTACGAATACGACTAGGCCTTCCCCAGGACTGAATGGCAGCTCGCTCATGGATTTTCTGTTGCAGCTGGTGGGGTTCACGAATTAATGGCCCAAATTGAACTGTACCGCTATCATTATCGATCAGATAGTGGGGATCATCCGCTCCAGAAGCACCAAAATTATCCACCTCTTGCCAAACCTGTGGCGGGGCATTGGGAGGATAAATCTGAATATATTCTGTTTCTGGATTTCGCTTTAAAACAGGACGTTTGCTGAGCTCAAAAACCTGTCCTGGTTTACCCGTACTTACCCCCAATAGTTCTTCTTTCAGTTGTACACATTCACTGGCTACAGTCACACCACCAATCGAGCGCACCGTCACTCCAGTAATTTCAGGTGAACGCTGATAATTAAACTGTTGTGCACCATTTTGACTCAGAGTACTTCTGGGGGCCATATAAACACACCGAATCCAGTGGCCCGTGTAGCTACCAAAGGTCATTTCTGGCCAGTTCTGAGGTAGATGCAAAATAACGTCAGCCCCTTCTTCCTCTGGATTTGGCCCCTGCTGACCGAGCCTATCAAAGCTAAACCCTTTTGTTTTGTCATCGGCTCGGTCATGTAAAATACCATCCTGCCAGGACTCACCATCCCAGTACTGCCAGACTAGGGGAGGGTTATTGGGGTCAATACCTGTGGTCACAGCCGTAGGACCGTTAAAGTTAAAAGCTAGAATATTACCCTGAATTTGATTGAGAGTCTCTTCTTCCTCCTCTATATTGATTCTCTCAGTCTCATCCTGGCTTTGGTTATTAGCATCCAAAACAAAGTACACACAGTTACCAACTTCGCAAGACTTAAACAGCTGTAGGGATACATCCAGGGAAGCTGTGTCCTGGCTATTGCGCAGAACATTGTCTAATTCCCCAGCTGTAGGGCTCTCTAAAGCTTCCAGCGCCAACAAAATATGTTTTAGTCGGGGACGACCGATTACCAGGTCATGTTCCGTTGTAAAAACAATGGCAGGCTGGTTTTCCGTGCGTATCGTAGCGACTTCAGTCCCCGCTAGAATGACTTTTGTCGTTGATTGAGCCTTAGTCAGGTAAAACGTGATGGGGGTTTGGGCCGGTGTAGGAGGCTGCAGGCGAATGCCCAAAAGTTCCAAAAAAGCAACATAGTGACGAGCCGGAACCTGATTAAACCGATAGAGCATTTGATGGACCAGCCATGCAAATAACTCAATTAGGGTTACCCCTGGATCGCCCGCATTGTAGTTTGTCCATTCAGGACAATAACGGGGAATACGCAGCAGACATTCTTCCACCAACTCATCAAAGGTGCGATCGTCCAAGTTGGCCTTGGGGAGGTCGGGGAGGTAGTCGACGGCGGTGAGGTAGTCGGGTTCCATGGGGAATGTGGGATGAGGGGGTGAGGGGGTGAGGCCTTAAAGGTCTGTGGTTACTTCAGGTGACATCAGGTAAAAGGGGTAGACTATACTACGGCTGTCGTGGCTGTCTTTGGGCTGATACAAGATGGTGATGTTGACCTGGCCACTGCTGGGGTCAGGTTCTGTCAAAATATCGAGCAAATCAATTCGGGGCTCCCATATTTCTATTGCCTCTCGCACATATAGACGAATCAGCGACAATGTTTCAGTGTTCATGGGCTCAAACATTAGTTCTGATAAACGTGAGCCAAAGTTAGGGCGATAAACCCGTTCTCCCAGGCGGGTTCTTAAGATAATGGTGATGGCTTCTTCTAGATTACGGGTGCCATGGCTAAGCTGAAAGCTGCCTTGAGCATTAGTATGAATAGGACAGGACAGGCCAGCGCCAATATGAGGAGGTGAGAAGTCGTTGTTGAGAGCCATCTTTAAAGAGAGATTAAACTAATGTGTTTAGATTTCTTTAAGTGTGCATAGAGATTATCTGCGCTGAGTTTATAACCTATCCTCCGATGAGAACATTAGGAGCACCAGCCGTAATGCTGTTTACACTGGTTATCTCCTGAATAGGATCTCCGACTCGACAAGCTGGCAAGCCATTAATCAGTACACTAGAACTGCCTTTAGTAACGACCCCATTACCATCAGGGATTAATAATTTTACAACCGTACAAGCGTGTTGATCTGTTGATGCCATAATGCTAGCCATTTTTTCCGCTGCATCCTTTAAATCATCCAGATGTTTAGCTCTGTCTGCCTCTGTTACTGCTGCTCCAGCTGCTGTAGCACTCTCGGCTGCTTTTTTGGCTTGATCTAGCAATTCCTTGGCCATGGCTGGATCAAGGGCACGCCACGCTTTTTGCCCACCAATTAAGACATCAGGACTACAAGGACCAGGCTTAAGGGGATCGCCATGGGCGGTGGCATCTCCTAATCTAGCTGCGGGTGGGCCAGGCATATCTCTCAACTCCTTAAGTAAAATTGGTTGGCAACGTTTAGTTGGAAAGTGTTGTCATTTCTTAATTCAGCATAATCATTGAACCGTTGACGGTAATGTTACCGACAGCCTTGATGTCAATGGTTCCTTTCGAGTCCATAACAATACTTTTGCTTTTATCATTCAGACATATTCGGTGTCCTCCCTTAGTGATTAATTCCATAAACTGTTCACTGTCATTGAGCTGTAGTTTGTGTCCTCCTTTAGTTTCCACATACACACCAGCCTTGGTATCTTGATCTTCTTCAACAAATTGAATCTTGTGCCCGGTGCGGGTTTGAATAGTTCTAAGTCTTACTTTTCCATCCTGCACATTCTTACTCACAGGATTAGGCGGTGCATCTTCTCCATTCCATACCCCACCCAGAATGTAGGGGCGATGAATATCCCCATGTTCAAAGGCTACTAATACTTCATCGTCAATTTCTGGCAGACAGTCAAACCCACGACTGTTACCCGCTCCCATGCTGACCACACGCGCCCAGTTACTGTTATGGTCTTCAGTCAGTGTGGGAAATTTGACTTTTACTCGTCCCAAGTCATCGGGATCCTCGTTGTCGGTAACAATGCCCACTAATAAGGTTTGCCCTGGTTTCAAGGGAGATGCAGGAGTTAATCGATCTGCTAAGTCTCCTCCCCGTAACCCACGCACACTAAATTCAGTATCGTAGACGCGATTAATATAGGTGTGACGGGTTTCAGTTATATAGTATTCACCCGTGTAAGGGCCCAACTCCTTCAACTCGACCATGCGACCGGGACGAATTTCTGGGTTGCCCTCAGCCATGGCATCACCCATAACAAATTGTCCGCTGATTTCATCACAAACAGCCTGGGCAATGGCATCAGCTTCTTTACGCTTAAAGACTGGCTGATCGACAACTATTCGTTTCGGTTCTTGGGGTTTGTCAAAAGCCTGACTAACCTTTATGCCAGATTCTTCAGGACTTTCGATCTTCGTTAACAGCTGTTCTTTGTCTGCGGTGGCAACAATCGGTTCTTTGGTGGTATAGTCCCAACCCCGCACCTCTACGGATTTAACCTGTTCCGAACTGGTCACCTGAACATGAAAACTGCGCACATCATCTAGCCAGGTGAGTTCCAAGGTTTCTTCAGACTTGGGTTCACGAAAGTTTAGCTTGCCATCCCGCATAAATAGTTCAAACCCAATGCGGGCTGCTCGATGGCGCAAAAAGGCCATATTAGTTTGGTTTTCTTGAAAAATATAGTCATGGGGCTCGCCGCTGTTGGCGATTTGGTCGATTTCAATACCCACCTCGTCGGCAATTTTTTCCACCACATCACTATCGGTCATATTCTGAAACGATCGATTGTGATAG
>JBCCJR010000304.1:0-6642 GCA_039045805.1 Cyanobacteria bacterium P01_C01_bin.118 | reverse complement strand
GCTTATTGCACTTCGTTGCAGCTTGTCGGGTAAGAGGGCGCACGTCACCGTGTCCCCCTCCCCTAAGAACGGCTCGTGACAGTCATCCCATCAAGCCGCTCAAGCCTTAAGCCATTCAAAACCACATTCTCATTGTTGTGTAAGTATTGATGGCAGGTATGATGAAGATGAACCAAATTCTCTTCACTTTCTCTGCCACCCTGTTTTACGGGCAACCGATGATGGGTGTGTAAGGCTTCTCCATTAAACAAGGCTTCATGACAGACTGGACATCGCCAGTTTTGGCTCTGGGCTACTCTGAAGTATTTAGAGCCTTTGTCCCAATAGGTTTTCCCATATCGGGTGCGGCGATGACGCCAGTAGTCTTGAAGGGCTGGGTCATCCGGTGAGGCCGTTCCTTTAACCTTGACGTGGCGTTGAATCGGGATGTCTGCCAGACGTATTAGCCTCAGCAGTTTTCGATTACCCGCTCGGTCAGTGACGTTAGTGGCAAATGTCCACGCACGTCCCTTAAAGGTTCGGTAGTACTTCCTGATAATCCATACCTTCGACTTGTTCGGATGACGCCGACAGCACCATTTCCAGAGTGCTCTCCAGAGCTGATGGTCTAAGTAACCAAACACGTCTTTACTGACACCATGTTTGTAGTAGTTGCCCCAGCCTCGCAAAATGGGATTCAGGTGATGAATCACCGCCGCAGGAGAGACCGAAGCATTTTGCTTCAACCAACTCCGTATCCGCGTTAGGAAGGCTAACACCTTTTCCTTTTGCGGTCGGCAGAGACATTTTCCGTTGTAGTGCCGAAGCGAGAAACCCAAGAACGGAAATCCCTGTTGGATGTTCACGATTTGGGTCTTTTCCATATTCAGCGCTAACCCACGTGGTTTCAGCCACGTCTGCAAGACCGGGACGATGGCGTCGATATCTGCTTTTGTTTTCGCCGTCACCAGAAAGTCATCCGCGTAACGACAGTAGCCATAAGTTGGCGAAGTACGTTTGCGCGGAGACTGTGATTTTGCTTTTGAAGAAGGCTGGTAGGTTCGAGTTGTTGTGAATGACAGCAACAAGTCCTGCATCCCATTCAAGGCAATGTTCAACAGTAACGGCGAAAGCGGACCACCCTGGGGCGTACCTTCAGGGGTAGCATGAAACATCTCAGCCTCTACATACCCTGCTTTGAGCCACTGCTTAATCAGCTCTCGACCTGGCACCGGGCCAATGGTGTCGAGGATAAAGCGGTGATCTACTTTGTCGAATGCACTCTTTAGATCCGCATCAAGTACCCAGGTATCACCGCCACCTTTAAGTCGTAGGAAGCACTGCTCAATGGCATCGTGACAACTACGACCAGGGCGAAAGCCATAACTGTGAGACTCGAAACGGGCCTCCCAATGAGGCTCAAGCGCATGCTTCATTATCGTCTGGGCAACTCGGTTTTCGAGAGCAGGAATTCCCAGCGGCCTGAGTTTTCCATTCGCTTTTGGAATGTAGATCCGTTTAGTCGGATGCACTTGCCAGAGAGAATGGTCTTGCAGTCGATTCACCAGTTGGACTCGTTGTTCAGAGGTTAAGGCAGTCTGGCCATCTAAGCCTGCTGTCTGTTTGCCCTGATTCTCTTGAGTCACACGCCGCACCGATAGCAGCAGGTTGGAGTAGCTTTTAAGCATCAGCTTCATCAGGCTGCGCACCCGATTCCACTGAGCGTTTTGAGTAGCACGATAAATGCGGTGTCTCAGGTTCCTCACCCGTTTCTTTACTTGCCCCCAGTTGATGGAGGTCCAGTGTTGAAGAGGCGTCCTTGCTCCGATGTCTGATGAGACTCTATCTTTCACAATGGATACGGTTCCGTTACCCCGGTTTATCGTTAAAGACCCGCCAGAAGTCTGCCATCTTTCGATGTGGGGCAAAGCTTGAACCCCTATCTTCCGCATTACACGAGAGCCTTCGCGTTCTCTGGCATCCTTTACCCGCTGGATAGTTGTGCATTCCTTACGGTTTGCCTACTCTGGTGTTCCAGAGAATCCATCGGGCTTCTGTAGTTCCGAGTATGTGAGATGCATCCGGGTCGGGTTCCGTCTTTACTCCGGTGGGAGTGTGACCTATCGCTTAGCGGACAAGCGAGCCACTAAGCCACCCACGTACCTTTTGGTCTCAGTGTTTCAGCCTGATTTCACTGACACGGTAAATGACGAAGCTTCGTCTACGGTTCACTGGTGTTAACCCTTTCGGACTTCCCCTAGCCCTTTCCCAGTTTAGGCTGCCAGGTCAGGATACGTTCGTGGTCTGCATTCCACTGATGTCATTACTAACGTCAGCGTGACCGGAGTCGGTGACTCTGTTACGTGGGGACAGCAGGACAGGTGCTGCTGGGAGAGTATCTCCACTCTTAATTTGGCTGTTGCCTCCTTGTCACACTCGACTTATCTACATCGCACCGCTTGCATTACCCCATATAGAGCCTTGATTTTTTGTCGAGTCACCCAAAACATACTTGCAATATATTACTCACATGTGAATATGATGCTACATATCCACACGCTCTCTTTTTTGGCTTACGACAGATAGCGAGGACGAGCCTTTTACTTGCAGCTACCTAAAGGACGCTCTTGAAAAAGTTTTCGGGACGAAGACCAAGAAGGTGAAATTATCGCGTCTTAATACAAAGCGGTAAGACTTAAAGAAAGGGGATACGCGCCATGAACGAATTTGCAAACACGATAGAAGCTTTTATAGAGAAAGAAGCGCTTGTTTATGTGTCAGATGCTTGCGAGAAAATAGCTATAGCAATGATTGCCGCTATAAGAAAGTATACAGAAGATGGCGGCAAGAATGATAACTCATTCAGCGTTAATGTTGCACGTCTTGAAGACGACAGCTTCGAGTCTGTCGTGGCTTTTTACGAAGATTGCAACATGACGATTATGTACCGCGAAAACACAGATAATCAGACTGTTCAAAGCATGTACGAGCTTACAGAGAGCGGCATTGATGAAGTGAGAAGAATCGCAGGCTTGATGCTCGGCGAGGAATGGGTAGACAACATGGGCACAGACGATATTGAGACTTTAAGCTAGGGGTAAGTGTAGGGGTATGGCATGGATCCTGACGAAAACATGTCATAGGGCCTGAAACTATTATCTCGTATGTATTTCATTCATAAGTCTCATGTAGACTCATTGTGATATACGTTATTTAGTACATTGTCGTCATCCAAAATGGACCAGCAAAAGTTTCAGTAACAGCCCGCCTTATTGACCGTTTGCTTCGCCCAGCAACTATGCCTTAGTAAATTAAAGGTTTGGCTCAGAAGAGTAAACGAAAAACCAAGGGTTTTAGAATATAACTAGCAAGCGATATAGGCCAAAATTAGTCCCGAAGTTCAAAACCGTGTTTTTCTCAACGAGCCCCCACTGCTCCAAGCACTCAATTCAAGCTCATTCTCGTCTGTTTGTTAGTACTTTTTGGGCTGTTTTCAAAGTTGATGCTTGAAACAATTACTGGTAAAGAATTCTAGCCTGTGACACCTTTTTGTCAGGATCCATACCATACCCCCCTCTGCATTAAAATTTTTTCGAATAAAATAGCAATGTAGTCTTTACTTAATCTGAAAATGAGTAGTGCGCCTGAACCACAACGAATTGGCCTACAGGAAGCGATCTCAGCCTTACGAACCGAACTCATTGCGTCCGTTGTTGCGTCTCAGGGCGAGCGACTCCTGTTTGCGGTGGGAGAAATCACCATGGAGTTCCAGATTGAGGTGGAACGTAATATTGAGGCAAACGGAGGCCTTAAGTTCTATGTGGTTGAGTTGGGTGCTAAGGGTACAGAGAAGGCCAAAGATGTACACAAAGTGGTGATTCCGTTAAGGCCGATTCGGGTAGATGGCAAACCCGTTGTGACGGGTAGTGATGATGACGTGCCGGAGTAATGCCAATGTCCATCCGCCAGTTTGAACCCAGACGAGCCGTTGAGATCATGGGGCTCACGTACGGCTCTGGCTATCGCATTGGTGGCAGGCTAGTCCTGACGGCGGCTCATTTGCTAGGGGCGGAGGGTTCTGACTGTGAAGTCAGAGATAAAGGCAGCTTTGGCCAGCAAACAGCGCGGGTTGTTTATCGCCGGCAGGATAGAAGCAGCGGTATCGACATTGCTCTGCTTGAGCTGCCGGTGGAAATTGCCAGCGTGGAACCGCTGATTACGCTGGGCCAACTACCAGATGCTACTGCTGGTGAGAAATTCGCTTTTAAAATGTATGGCTATCCCCGATGGGCACGGACGCAACGCTCACAGGGAAGTGCTGCCGGAGGGCGACAAATTGACGGCAGCATCTATCCATCCGATTACTCCCCGGATGGGTGGCTCGTGCTCGAAGCAGAACGCCTACCACCTGAAGCTACCACCGCTAAATCGGAATGGGTCGGAGCCTCTGGCGCGGCCATTGTTTGTGAGGGGGTAGTGATTGCTGTTCAAAGTCAGCATCAAAATCCGGCTCGACCGGCTTCCCTGGAAGCCTCTCATTTATGGAAGGTCTATGCCGATGAGCCATGGCGGCAGTTACTAGAAACCCATGGTATTGATCCTGCTCCAGCAACAGTCCAGCTACCCACCACTGGTAATCCGTTAAAGATTGGCTGGGATAGATCTCCCTATCCAGGACTAATGGCCTTTGAGAAAGCCGATGCTCCGATATTTTTTGGCCGTAATGACGATATTAAGGAGGGCATCGAGGAACTCAGGAACCTGCGCGTTAACTCGCGCGTTCGCAAAGAGCGACTGTTGATGTATCTGGGTTCGTCTGGTAGTGGCAAATCCTCTCTCGTGCGTGCCGGGCTAGTGCCTGAGCTTGAAAAAGCGCACCATGCCAAGAACTGGATTGTGGTACCTCCCTTTCGGCCCATTAATGAAGGTTGGGGAGACCCGTTTGAAAATCTAGCAGAGGTTCTGAGTAAAGCCTTTGAAGCGCACGTAACTCCTCGCAGCAGTGACAGCATTCAAGAACAATTGAGGAACCCCAGGCAACGTCATGGGTTGCTAGAAGTCGTTCGTGACCTGATTAAAGCGGCGAAACAGAGTCAATCAACGGTGTTGATCATTATTGATCAGTTTGAAGAACTACTGGGCCAGACTGCCTCGGCTCAGGCTCAGGAATTTCTCACTTGGTTCAGGGAGGGCATGACCGCAGCCCAACAACTATCTGTACCAATGTTAATCGTGCTAACCACCATGCGCTCGGACTTTTTACCGGCGTTTCAGCAATGTAGCCTGCAACCCTCTGTGAAAATCTTTCCCAAGCTGGTTAACCCTATCCCTGTAGATCGATTTGGAGAACTGATTGAGGGTCCAGCTAACCTGGTAGGGCTAAAGCTAGCGCCAGGATTGACCCAGCAAATTGTTAGTGATGCAAATACTACCAATTCTCTACCCCTGTTGGCGTTTACCCTGGCAGACCTCTGCGAGCAGTATGGCCGGGATGGGCTGTTAGAGATTGAAGAATATAAACAGTTAGGCAGACTTACTGGTGCCGTCTCTAAAGCAGCACAAGACATTTTTGACGCTTATTTAATAGATGAAAATCTTCAACAAGAAGCGGGTGAATCATTACTGCGGCAGGCATTTCTAAAGCTGGTGCGCCTGGATACAGAGGGCAAAGCCACCCGCCGATTGGCCACCTGGCGGGAACTCCCCGTTGCGGCTCAACCCCTCATGGAGCAGTTTGTAGATAGACGCCTGCTGACCAAAAGTGTGAAGAAGGATAAGCTCAATCGCCAAGATATCCAAACGCGGCAAGACATCCAAACGCTAGTGGAAGTAAGCCATGAAGCCCTATTTACAGCATGGCCATTACTTAGAGATTGGATCGATAACAGTCGCGGACACCTGCTGGACAAGCAAAAGATTGAAGCCTTTGCCGAAGAATGGCAAGCGACAGACCGCTCTAAGGAACTGTTGCTGACAGGGCAACGACTAGAAAATGCCGTGAAATTTGATGCTACCTATGGTCAGGAGTTTCCCCTGACTGAGGTCGGGAAAGCATTGGTAGGGGCAAGCCAGCAGGCTAATGCGGTAAAAGTTTTCTTCCAGGAAAGCCGCAACATGGCATGGAGCATTGCCACGCCATTGAAGCAAGTGTTAGCACTCGTAGCCATTGCCAGGGCTGAAGCCACTGCTAATACACCGAAAGAGGCTCTGGAGATCTTAGACCAGGTGTTAGCTATTGCCCGAGGGGTTGGGGATTCTAAAGAACAGGGCCAAATGTTAGTCGAAATTGCCTTAGCCTTCAGGCATTTGAGTGGTACGGATCAGGCTCTGGAGCATATTTTCTCGGTTGCGAATGGATTCCCCGAGAGTATTAAGGCGATCACCGAAGCCGCTGGCCAATTATCCGATCCACAGTCGGTTAAAGTGGTTTTGGAGAAAGCCATTACCGCCGCTGAAACAATCAGCTACTGTGCCTTCTATGACCGAAGCAGTGCCCTGAGTGCGATTGCCGAAGCCACTCGCCAATTATCCGATCCACAGTCGGCTAAAGCGGTTTTAGAGAACGCCATTACCGCCGCTGAAACAATCAACAGTACCAATGACCGAAGCAGTGCCCTGAGTGCGATTGCCGAAGCCGCTGGCCAATTATCCGATCCACAGTCG
>JBCCJR010000303.1:0-6648 GCA_039045805.1 Cyanobacteria bacterium P01_C01_bin.118 | reverse complement strand
CGATCAGACTCACTGGCTAGAACTGTTGGATGGTTGTACAGGGGTTTTTCTGTCCGGTGGGGATCAAGTGCGTCTGTTTGAGTTTATTCAGGGCAGTACTTTTTTGACGACGATTAAAAAACGTCTTCGTGTGGGAACGCTGGTGCTGGCTGGGACTAGTGCTGGTGCTGCCGTCATGGGAGAAAAGATGATCTCTGGTGGCAGCAGTGGTGAATCGCCTAATCGTGGTTTGGTGGATCTGATGGATGGGTTGGGCATTATTCCCGAGCTGCTGGTGGATCAGCATTTTCATAATCGTAATCGGATGGCTCGGTTACTGAGTGCGATCGCAGCCAACCCCGACAGATTAGGGATTGGCATTGACGAAGACACCTGTGCTGCTTTCAACGGCGATGGCACCTTTCAAGTGATAGGCAAAGGTTCCATTACAGTGATTGATCCGAGAGAATTGACATACACAAACCACCGCAGCTCAGGTGAGACCTCTCCACTGAGTCTCCACGATCTCAGGGTCCATATTCTCAATGATGGAGAGCACTACGACTATAAGCGTCGCTCAGTTTGTGTCCCCAATCTTGAATTAATATCCAAGATCTAAAAAGATTCTGGAGAGTTTTATTAGTATGCACTGAACTAATAGTGTTGCCGGAGATACACTCGCGAGCTTCAGCTTTTGACAATACCTTTTGTCATTAGTTTTTTTAATGTGAATGAATAGAGCGTCTAATGTTTATATTTAGTTGATTTTGCTAATTGCATTTATTAGATGCAAAAAAAGCATTTTAGTTGTGGGTGATGTTATGAGGTATTGACAAATGATTGGCGTGTTGTTGCCTATTTATTTGTCTTGTTGGGGTGGAATTTGCAATGCATTTTCACAATAGACGGAGCTGATTGATGTCAAGGCTTGGTTAGTGATATCAAGCTTGACAGCTTGTTTTGCCAGAGATTATCCATGATGGTTCTACCTGCTGTTAAATAGAACGATTGATTATCATCAATGTTATGTAATGCCAAATAAATTGCTTGTTTCTGGCGATTCAATTGGTATTATTTAATACAGATATTCATTCATCTTAATATCACTAGCTGTTTTTACTGATTACTCTCATTAGTCAGTGCTTTTTGCACTCCCCGTAAGCAATCGGTCATTTGAGAATCCTCTGAGTAAGGAAATTTGTGTTTTGCCTAATTTCCCGATTTTTTAACCGTATCTGTAGATCAGTTTGCTAGACCAATTACAAATGGGATTCGTCAAATCTATGGACTCAGTTGAGCAGCTTGAGCTAATTCCTTAATAATTGTCCTTACCCTTCTTGCCAGGAGAGGGACAATTTTGTTTATGGAATAGAGGTTTTACCTAACTATTGTTGGCATCTACTTTAGAGAACGCTTTTCGTCTATGAAAATTCTGCACACTCGCACATTGCGTGGTCCCAACTATTGGAGTATTCGTCGCCCTAAGCTGATTGTTGTTCGGCTTGATTTAGAAGGGTTAGCAGATAGTCCGTCTGATACGTTGCCTGGTTTCTACGAAGGGTTGGTGCAGGTATTGCCGAGTCTTGAAGAACATTTTTGTTCGCCAGGGTGCCGTGGTGGATTTTTGAGCCGCGTTCAAGAGGGCACCATGATGGGGCACATTGTGGAGCATGTCGCCTTAGAGCTACAAGTATTAGCTGGCATGACTGTTGGCTTTGGTCGTACCCGAGAAACCAGCACTCCCGGTATTTATCAGGTTGTTCTTGAGTATCAAAATGAGGTAGCTGGTCGCTACGCTAGTCGTGCTGCTGTCCGTCTATGTCAAAGCATCGTTGAAACCGGTACCTATCCTGACCATGAGCTGCAAACGGATTTAACCGACCTCAAGCAGCTGCGTATTGAGGCATCCCTGGGAGCGACCACCGAAGCCATTGTGATGGAAGCCGAAGCCCGTGGCATTCCCTGGATGGAATTGGAAAACTGCGATCTGTTTCAGCTGGGCTATGGCAAATATCAAAAGCGTATCCAGGCAGCCCTCACCTCCTCCAGTAATGTACTGGGTGTAGAACTAGCCTGTGATAAAGAGCGTACTAAAGTCGTTCTGGAAAATATGGGTGCTCCTGTGCCTGCAGGGGACTTGATTTATAGTTTTGATGAGCTGAAAACCACCATTGAGCGTATCGGTGGCTATCCCATTGTGATTAAGCCATTAAACGGTAACCATGGCCGTGGGATCACTATCAATGTTGGTTCCTGGCAAGAGGCAGAGAATGCCTATGACCGCGCCAGAGAGATTTCTAAGGGCGTGATTGTTGAGCATTTCTATGCTGGTCGTGACCATCGGATTTTAGTGGTCAATCATCAAGTGGTGGCTGTGGCAGAGCGCGTGCCTGCCCACGTAGTCGGTGATGGCCACAAAACCATTGTTGAGCTGGTGGAGCAAGAGAATCAAGATGAGCGCCGTGGCAATGGCCATGACAATGTACTCACCCAAATTAAGCTGGATAAGTCCACCGATGAAATGCTTAATCGTCAAGGGTTTACCCTGGATACAGTGCTTGAGGCTGGGCAGATAGCGTATCTAAGGGCAACGGCCAACTTGAGTACCGGTGGCACTGCCATTGATCGTACCGATGATATTCATCCAGATACGGTATGGCTAGCAGAAAGAGTCTCCCGGATTATTGATCTCGACATTGCGGGGATCGATGTCATTACTACCGATATCTCCAAGCCGCTGCGTGAGGCAGACGGGGTGATTGTAGAGGTAAACGCAGCCCCAGGATTGCGGATGCACCTGGCCCCCAGTGAGGGAGTAGCCCGGAATGTGGCGGCCCCTATTCTGCAGATGCTATTCCCCCCTGATACCCCCACACGGGTACCGATTGTGGCGGTAACAGGGACCAATGGCAAAACCACAACCACTCGTCTGATCGCCCACATTGCTAAACAGGTTTACGACGCGGTGGGCTTTACCACAACCGACGGCATTTATATTGGGGAGCACCTGATCGAAAAGGGTGACACCACAGGTCCCCAAAGTGCCCGTATGATTTTTCAGGATCCCACCGTGGAAATGGCCGTGTTAGAAACTGCCCGAGGTGGAATTTTGCGCTCTGGCTTAGCTTTCCATCGCTGTGATGTGGGCGTAGTGCTCAATGTCGCCGCTGACCATTTGGGTTTAGGAGACATTGACACCATTGACCAGATGGCAAGGATGAAAGGTGTGATTGCAGAAGCAGTTCATGCTGATGGCTATGCAATTCTCAATGCCGATGACGAGCGGGTAGCGGCCATGGCGGATCGGGTGGCTGGCAAAGTTGCCTATTTCTCAATGGATGCCCAAAATCCTTTGGTTCAGGACCATGTGCGAGACGGTGGTATTGCCGCTGTCTATGCCGACGGTCATATTGTGATTCTGCAGCATGAGTGGGTCCATCGGATTGAACATGTTGAACGGGTGCCGCTAACCCTGGGCGGTCGGGCGAACTTTATGATTGCCAATGCTCTGGCCGCTAGTCTGGCTACATTTGTTCAGGGGATTAAGGTTGAGCAGATTCGGGCAGCATTGCGTAGCTTTGAGGCGTCAGCTCATCAAGCACCGGGCCGGATGAATCTCTTTAATATGGGGCATTACCATGTGTTAGTGGACTATGCCCATAACCCTGCTGGTTATGAAGCGGTGGGCGGTTTTGTCAAGAACTGGTCAGGGGCAACTATCGGTGTTGTTGGTGGACCAGGGGATCGCCGAGATCAAGATCTAATTGACCTGGGCCGTTTGGCAGCAACGTTTTTTGACCACATTATTGTCAAGGAAGATGACGATAGTCGAGGCCGTGCTGCAGGTAGTGCTGCACGGCTGATTGTTCAGGGAATTGCCCAAGCGGATGATTCAATGGCATCCCATGTTGTTCAGTTGGATGAAACAACGGCAATTGAATGTGCCCTGGAGAATGCGCCTAAAGATGCTCTGGTGGTAATTTTCCCAGAGCAGGTGAGTCGGGCGATTGAGTTGATTCAGAAACGGAATCCAATTGTGGATACTCCGACAGATTCAATCTCTGATTCGTCGTCTCTAGAACCAATGCCAGTGGGCAGCTAATAGAGCTTGGCGTACCCTGTAATAGCGAACAGCTGAGTCTATTCAGCTGTTCGCTGTATGCGTAGCCGTTGCCAAATCAGGCTCTCAGCGAACACATTGGGACTGAAGTATGTGCTGGGTTGTCGCTTTGGTTCAAAACTGGAAGGTGGCCTTAGGCTTACCAAAAGTCGGTAATCCGATATCCCAGCTCCCCCAGCATTGTCCGTAGCATCGGCATGCTCAGGCCGATGACGTTTGTGTGGCAGCCCTCTAGTTTCTCCACAAAGAAACCCCCTTTGCCGTCAATTGTAAAAGCGCCAGCACATTGCATTGGTTCACCGGTGGCGACATAATCTTCAATTTCGCGATCGCTAACCCAGCCAAAATGCACCCGAGTCACCTGGCATCGAGTTAGGGTTTTAGTTGCTTTAGGGGCTATCAGCGTATGACCCGTAAATATTTCCGCCACCTTGCCACGCATATTCCACCAGCGCTTGATTGCAGCTTCAGGGGTTTCCGGCTTGCCATAAATTGTCCCATCAAAGACCAGGATCGAATCACAGCCTAAGACTACCGCATTGGGAAATAAAGGCGCTACAACTTCTGCCTTGCCCAAGGACAATGCCTTTACAAGTGCTTTCGGGTCTTCGAGGGTAACTTGATCCTCATCAAATTTACTAGGGGATACAAAAGGCTGTATCCCTGCATTGAGCAAAAGCTTCCGCCGTGCTGAGGAAGCTGACGCTAAGACAAACTGGGGAGCGGGCATATAAAACGCTGAATTTAAACCAAGTCCAAGTTTAAACCCATAGGTTCCTCGAAGAGAAAACCTATAGTTGTGGACACTGGAAGAAGATTAGTACACAGAGAAGGAGGCAACGGATTGAGTCAGTATATTCTTAAGGCGCTTCCAGCGAGCTTCGGGTACAGATGCGTTCATGGTAAACAGCTGACCACGGCGTACGATGGCGCTGGCTATGTTGTGGCGCTGACCTTCGGGTGTGGTGGATAGATACTCAAGAATGTAATAAGTTTTGCCTTCAGCTGTTTCGATATTTTGGGCGTTGAGCAGCTCTACGTCGCGATCGCCCCCGGCCATTTCCGTAATACTTTTCGATAGCTTATAGCCAACTTCTGAGGGACCGCCCAGTTCCTCCAGGTCTTTGCCTTCAGCCACGGGACTAACCACGACGCTGACATTTTCAGTGACGTTAATGATGTCATGGAAGACCACATCGGGACCGCCAGATACCTTGACCTCAAGCCAACCGGTAGGATAGCTGAACTGATAGCCCTGGTAAGTATTGATATAGTCGAGCAAACTTACTGGTGCAGAGCTACTACAGGCCTGGAGGCCAACCATAGTGGCCAACATAATCATCAGAGCAGCTAGTCGCTTTAGCATTGGAAATACCGGTTAAGTAATGTGAAATGGATTGACAATATCCATTGTCGCATTTTGTGGAATGTGTGGCGTAGCTGTCTAGGGTTTCCCTGTCCCGAGCCCAACTTTTAGCATTGACGCTGCACTAGGCACTCTATTCATCAATCGATTAGCCTGTAGTCGATATAAGCAATCGACATCGCATTAGATTTAGCCATTATGCTGCCCATCATGTTTCTATTAGTTCTTTCTTTAAATCCTGACATCGGTTTCGAACCGGTCATGATGGAGGCTCCCATTGTGACTCAACGTTGGAGCGTGGTGAGTACTAAAGGTTTACCCACGCGCTTGAGTGAATCCGAGGTTAGTTTGCGTATGCAGTCTCTACCTGACTGGACAACAGATGGAGAAAGTCTCTTCTATCTACGTACATTTGAAAACTTTGTTGAGGCAATTGATTTTGTCAACAGTCTGGTAGAACCTTCTGAAGCGTTAACTCACCACCCAGACATTACTATCAACTACAATCGAGTCTCTCTTAAGCTGACTACCCATGATGCCGGGGGCTTAACTGACCTAGACTTTCAGCTGGCGACAACAATTTCTCAACTTTGATGTTTAATGTAGAGATGTTTGGCGATCAATAGTGTTGATGAGCGATATACGCAAAAATTGAATGAATCCTTATTCAATGCTTTTCTTCCCCAAGCAAGATTTAAACTAGTGATCTATCCTCAGATGTTCGACACTATAACAGTATAACGGCGTTGTCCTAAATGCTCCTTTTCAATCATTATAATCATGTCTCATGTTCGTTTATTGAATTCGCTAGTCATCTTGCCCTTATTCTTTTGGATAAGTAATATTCCTGCCAATGCTGCTCCCATCGAGATTGAGACCGTGATCGATGAATTGCAGCCTCAAACCACTCTGCCGATTTGGATGCCTGATGAGATTTCACAGTTGGAGCAGGTATATATCAGCCTCTACATTATCCCCAACTTTTATTCAATTTATTTCGACATGGCCCCAGATTGTGGTGGTACCACTGCTTGTAACTACAGTTCTTTCAAGGCAAAGCGAGACGGCCAATTTACTATGGTAGATGACCTTGGCCCTCGAGATGAGATTACTCCTATTCGCTTTGAGAATGGTATGAGTGGTCAGTTTGTGAAGACTTGTGGCCCATATTGTGTAGCAAGGG
>JBCCJR010000302.1:0-6650 GCA_039045805.1 Cyanobacteria bacterium P01_C01_bin.118 | reverse complement strand
TGTTGGGCTCTAGTTCTAGCGCTTGCTTTAATAAGCTCTCGGCTGTGGCAGCTGCTTTAGGTGATTCCAGGGCGATTTTTTTTGTTGCTTTATCCCAGAGGTCTGTTGCTTCTGGGGACTGTGCGTCGCGAGGTTTGGTCACTATGCCATAACTGGCTAATGGCGGATTCTCACACCATTCACCATTGAGCCATAGATGGGTTTTAGTCAATTGTTGTTGGCCTGCCAAGTAGGACGCCATATGATATCGTTGTGAATCGCTACCATCGGTACCTGCAACAAATTTGATGTCCAGATCTGGGTAAAGTTCTAGGGACAGAGACCACTGTTTTCTGGCTTGTACGGGGTCTCCCTGACGGACTCATGCAACGGCCGCTAGGTGATGAAATAAACCGGAGACCAAAGGGCGATTCTCTTTTTCAGGGTCTGGGGGTATCGTAGCTAGAAGATTTACAATGGCTTCCATATCATCGCTCGTAATAGACTTCTAGCAGATGGGCCAAAATCGTTAAATCGTCGGGATAAGAGATTTTTAGGCGACTCAAAAGAGAATGTGCTTCTGCCCACTGTTGGCGGCGAATCAAGGCATCGGCATGGGCCAGATCGGTGATTAAAAACTGGCTGCCAAAACCACGGCTAGCAGCTGGCTTCTTTTTCTTTGTTGTCTTTTTCGCCATTAAACAATCTCGGTAGATTGTTTAATGGCGAAAAAGATTTAGAAAACATTTAGTAAGTGGTTGCTGTTGTATAAACTAGAGGCGGTTTTTCTTGGTGTGTCATGTCTGCATCCGTTTGGTCAGGTCGCCACTCTGGCAAAGATGTTCTGCGTCAGCGTATTTGGTCCCTGCTCAAGGTCCAAAAAGTTACCCATGGCAATCCGGTAGGACATATTCCTAATTTTATCGGTGCCGAGATTGCTGCTGAACGCCTGGCGGCAACCGCACTGTGGCAACGGGCACAGGTGGTGAAGTGTAATCCAGACTCACCTCAGACAGCAGTCCGTTTACGGGCGCTAGCCGAGGATAAAACCCTATATATGGCAGTGCCTCGTCTGGCTCGTCAGCAGTGTTTTGTGGCGCTAACGACGGCTGACCTTGAGGCTAAAGGAGTTTCTCTTAGAGAAGCGGCCTCTATGCAGGGGGCCATGGACTATGGTCAGCTCGTTGGTTTTAATCAAATGCAGCCGATTGATTTGGTGGTGGTAGGCTGTGTAGCCGTGGCTGATAGTGGTGGACGAACGGGTAAGGGGGCTGGCTTCGCAGACTTAGAGCTAGCGATGCTGCGGGAGTTTGGATTAATTGCAGAGACTACGCCAATTGTGACGACGGTTCACGATTTACAGATGGTGGATGCGTCAGAGTTACCGATGCAGCCCCATGATTGGGGATTAGATTTGGTGGTTACCCCTAACCGGACTTGGAGGATTGACAATCGTCATCCTAAGCCAATGGGCTTAGATTGGGATAGGATTCAATCGGATCAGCTTGCCGATATTCCTATTTTGCGAGACTGGTTTAAACACACTTAATCCTGCTATGGCACTTCCTCCTGGTTTGCTTATTCGGACGGCTAAAACGATTTGGACAACTCTGTGGCGGACGATGATGTCTCAGATGGCTCCTAACGATAAGCAGGGTGCCTATCAAAGGCCAGACAGTATATTTTGCGATCGCATCCCCTCCAATAAATTTCCAGCAGATAACCATCGCTATCGGCTGATTGTAGGCATGGGATGCCCATGGGCCCATCGCACCTTGATAGTTCGAGCTCTCAAAGGCTTAGAATCCGCTATTCCCATCACCATTGTTTCACCCTCAGGCGAGGAAGGCTGTTGGGTCTTTGATCAACCTTCTGTCACCGATTCCTTGGACTGTCGTACAATGCCGAAGTTTTATGCCAAGGTACAATCGGGTTACCAAGGCCGATCAACCGTGCCTGTACTGTGGGATAGCCAGCTAAATACAATTGTCAATAACGAAAGTGCTGATATCATTGAGATTTTGAACGAGGCTTTTAATGATTGGGCCGCTGCTCCTGAGCTTGATCTTTATCCCACAGAGTTACGGGCCAATATCGATCATTGGAACCAGCGTATCTACAGTGCCGTAAATAACGGGGTCTACCGTTGTGGTTTTGCCCAAACGCAGGCGGCTTACGAAGCAGCCTGTAATAACTTATTTGATACTTTGGACATAATCGACGCTACCCTATCAACTTCCCGCTATCTGTGTGGCAAGTTTTTGACTCTGGCAGATGTACGTTTATTCACTACATTAATTCGTTTTGATATTGCCTATTACGGGCTATTTAAATGTAACCGCCGCCGTATTGCCGATTATCAGTATATAAGCAGCTATGTCAACGATATCTATCAGTTACCCGGCATTGCCCATACCTGTGATGTAGATGCTATCAAGCGAGATTACTATGGCAATCTATTTCCCCTTAATCCAGGGGGAATAATTCCCCTGGGGCCTGATTTAGAGATGCTAACAGCCGCCCATAAACGGGCAGGATAATATCAATCTTTTTCGATATAACGTCTGACTGAGTTCAAATCAATATAGCGATCCGTAGCATTACGTAGTTCTCTAGCGATCATGCCTTCCGTTGAAACTACGGTAATGTGCGTGTTTTTCGAACGCAGTAGCTCAATCGCTCGTTCGAAATCGCCATCGCCACTAAACAAGACAACTCGGTCATATTGAGCTGCCGTGTTAAACATATCAACAACGATCTCAATGTCTAGATTCGCCTTCTGCGAATAGCGCCCAGAATTATCATCATAATATTCCTTCAAAATTTTGGTGCGCACTGTATAACCAAGACTAATCAGTGCATCACGAAACCCTCGCTGATCCTGGGGATCCTTTAGCCCCGTATACCAAAAAGCATTGATTAAAGTAGAAGGAACTGTTTCGTTAGTAAAGTACTCAAGTACACGCTTAGGATCAAAAAACCAGCCATTTTTTTGCTGGGCATAAAACATATTATTCCCGTCTACAAATATAGAAAGTCGACTTAACGGTTGCGTATGCATAGAAGTAAAAACAATAACATTAACTAGAAACTAAATAGCTTTGCCTCTAAGCTCAGTAGTCAGGGCAGCTACTTAGAAATAGTCCGGAACCTAAATATAAAAACAGACAAGCGATTAAACATATAAATTTCAATATGAGTACTTACCAAATAAAGGTGTAATTTTTAACGTGCCTGATGATAGGTTTGCTTGGAGATGGTAGGTAACTATAGCTAATTTATATAGACAGAGCTTGACGGTGACGAAATATCAATAATCAAAACTTGTAGATGTCCTTGATTTGCGCTCGATGATGATTAAAGTCAGTAGACTTATTGACTGGACGCTTACCATTTTTCCCATATTGATGAAATACTTATAAAAGTTTATGGGGTTTTGTATCCATAGCTTTTCAGTTAGAACTCACTCTTTCAGTACACAAATTCGGTTTGTTGGAATCTCTATGTTTCATTAGGTTAGTTAACTATCTAAATCAACCTCCCTAATTAAAACTACCCGTGGTTCACTTTTATAATTGGTTCTTTCCGAAAAGGCCAAGTTACTACTATAAGGCAGATTTGACTATCTTGTGGATGCCGAATTTAGATCTATTTAGCTTTTATCGTTAAATCCGTAATGAGGGATTTAAATTTACTACCCATGAGTACACATATCAAAGACTGGTTGAGGGTAGAAAATGCCTGATTAACAATGGCTTCAAGTTATGATGGTATTAGCTTCTAGGTTATGACCGTAATACTATCGCATAGTTTATGCGATTTTATACAACGTATTCAGTTAAATACGGAAACTGGTCAGCTAGATCATCTGACTCCTTCGGGTAGCTTTTTATTTAGGTGCATCGTTCGATATTGTTTTGATTTCTAAAGTGTCTAAATACCCGCTTTTATACGGATGAAACAAGATGGTGCTGATATTACAGCTACGCTGACGTCCCAAGACCGTTTGCGTAGTATGTTGCCTACTATAAACCCTGCTCAACGATGGCGAGCTTGTTTAAACTTCTTGCTAGTAGGTGCCACCGCTCTAGTGGCAGGGTGTGACCTAAGTTTTGTTCGCTCTTTAGAGCATCAAGCTCAGTCTTTGATGTGGGAGTTGCGAGGGAGTGTCCCAGCACCTGAAGATATCGTCATCCTGGCTATTGACGAAGAATCTTTGTCCCAGGGGCAGCATTACTTAGATCAGCCAGATGCCTATCCTGAATTGGCGGCGATTAGTTCATGGCCATGGCCAAGAGCCACTTATGCGGCTGCTATTCAAAAAATTTTAGATGCTGATGCTGACGCCATTGCATTAGATATTGTTTTTGCTCAACCCAGTAGCTACGGCGAAGACGACGACAATACTTTTTCCCAGATCCTTGCCAAATATGGCTTGCAAGTGGTACTCGCTGCAGAATATGGTGATATTGACTTAAGACAAGGGTCGTTGCTTCAGCCTACACTGCCGCTGCCTGATTTTCGTGAGATGCCGATTCAGGTAGGCGCTATTAACTTTCCTATGGAGCCCAATGGCAAGATTCATCGTCTTAGTCGAGAATTTTTAGAGACCCTCAAGGAAGTTGAAGCTAACCTGCTGGGCGAAGAATTTGCCACAGACGATAGTGTGGCTCCTCAGGTTTTAAGTTTTTCAGAGGCCACATTGGCAGCTGCACAAATTGATTATTCAAAAGATAGAGGCGATCATATTTTCTTTCACGGGCCTGCCAAGACATTTGACCATGTTCCGTTTTGGTACATTTTGGATGATGAGCTATGGCGGTCCCAGTTAGATAACGGGCGATTTTTTGAGAACAAAATTGTTCTTGTTGGGTCTACTGCCTCACTGCATCAAGATTTTCATGCAGCTCCCTTTTCTAAAAGTTTGTTATACCCCACCCCTATGGCTGGTGTGGAAATCTTAGCCAATACTGTTGCCACCTTGCGAGACGATTTGGCGTTGTACTCTCTTGCTCAAAGACCATGGCTATGTGCATTGGTGGTCGGTGGATGGTTAGGGGGAATGGTGGTGGTGATGAGTCAAGTCTCAGCTCGTAAACCATTTCGTCGCCTTATATGGGCAGCTGCTGGCTCATTTGTATGGGGGATAGTCGGATTTGTTGTGTTTACAACCGGAGGTGTTATTGTGCCAATGGCAATTCCGATTTTAAGTGTTTTGGGATTTGCTGCAACAGACTTTGCTGTTGGCTTTTTTAGTGAGCAATTGCAGAAAAAGACACTGCGCCGTACTTTGGCTCGCTATGTGACCTCTCCCATTGTGCAAGAGATTATTAGTCAACAGGATGACTTTAAGGACCTGTTGACTGCGCATGAAAGCGAGATGATTGGTACTGTCCTAAGCGATCGCTATCGCATTAGTAAAATATTGGGTTCAGGGGGCTTTGGTGATACCTATCTTGCCGAAGATACACAGCGCCCAGGTAATCCTGTCTGTGTTGTTAAACAGTTAAAAATTGTTAGTGACAATCCTAGGGCGCACCAATTAGCCCAACGCTTATTTGCGTCAGAAGCTGCCACGTTAGAACGCTTAGGAGAAAATGATCAAATACCTCGTCTATTGGCCTACTTTGAGGCTAACTATTCCTTCTACTTAGCACAAGAGATGATAGAAGGGACTTTGCTGAAGGATGTCCTGGATCCCAAGCAGCCAATGTCACAACGAGCAGTGGCCCGATTTTTATTAAATCTTCTCCCAGTGATAGAGGAGGTACATTCTCAAGGGGTAATTCATCGAGATATAAAACCATCCAATATTATTTCTCGCCATAGCGATGGCAGTTATGTTCTGATCGATTTTGGAGCAGTCAAACAAATCTCCAATCGTTTAACTGATACAAATGCTCGAATCACATCGACGGTGGGGATAGGTACCCAAGGATATATGCCCAGTGAACAATCAGCTGGATTGCCCAACTTTAGTAGTGATTTATATGCGCTTGGCATTACTGCCATAGAAGCTTTGACAGGACTACCGCCCCATGCTCTACAGCGAGATAAACATGGGGAAGTTCAATGGACTCACCAAGTGGAGAAATTGGATGCTGGTTTGGCCCAGGTGATTGGCAAAATGATACGTTATGACTTTAATCAGCGTTATGCAACGGCTCAATCGGTGCTTCAGGATCTACGAATGTTGAAAATAGAAGGGTTATCTGAAGAGTCTCCTGAGAAAGTAATTCCTTATCCGGTCGAGGAGCTTAATGACAAAGAGGCTAAAGTCTCAACAGTAATTTTGCCAACGGATTGGGATAAAAGTTATAAGCTACCAAATGCGACTACCATGATCGACGCTGATGATTGAATTTTAACTTAAGACATAACAAACATAGCTATTTGCGCCGTCCCTGTTTGCTTTCTGAAAGTGTTAGCTAGTTATGGCTTATGGAAACAACTCTGATGGATGCATCTATGCCCCCTTTGTCATATTGACTCTAGTTACCGGTTGGAGGGGGAGCAGATTCAGCGTTAGGATTGCCAATAGTCAGTTCGGTAGTTTGTAAAACCTCAGGATCGTTAGTTCCAGGGGATTGTTGCCAATCAAACTCCTCTCTGGGAGCCGTTTGACGTTCGGGAATCTGATCGGCTTCTAATGTGGGAGCTAAATTTGTGGG
>JBCCJR010000301.1:0-6651 GCA_039045805.1 Cyanobacteria bacterium P01_C01_bin.118 | reverse complement strand
TGACCACAAAATAAGCCACAGCTGCGACTGATACTTTCGATCCCTGCTAATCCTCCCAACTTGACCGCATCCGGGTAAGCAAAATCTAACCCCTGCAGCAAGTCATTCATTCCAGACGCAAACGGATCGGCCATTAATAAGAAGTGGGGTTTCTCGGTCGGGGTCACGCCAATAATTTCGGTCCATTCCGACGGAGGGCTGTCTAAATCCGGCAGCTCATCAATAGAAAGATGAAACCCCTGAATTTGGACATCGGGTAGGTAGGCCACAGTCAGACTAATGCCTGCGGTTTCTTCAATCTCAACCAGATTGCCTGCACTCGCTCTGCCAATCACCCCACTACCACTACAGCCAATAATATGGGCTCCCCCCAGAGGCCCTTTTAGCAGCGGCAACACACGAGAATATTCGCTTGCAAACGCAGACGAAATAAAAATAATTGCCAAATTAGGGGCTGCTTCCAGCTGGGTCAATACCCGCTCAATCACCTCTCGTAGTGCTAACTCCAGCGAAGGATGAGTAGAAACGGCACTGGCCCATTTCATAGCGTTTAATGGCAATGATGAAAAACTCAATACTCTGCAAGGTATAACATCTGTCAGGTCAGTTAGGACAACGGCTATCCTTCAGAGGCATTGGCTGACAACGCTCACCTGACCCACTATCGGCAAACGCATCCGCCAACAGCTACAAATCAGAATATTAACAGTCTAGCCCCAGGCTTCCTACCATCGCCTAAAATTCAGCCCTGTAAAGCGCTGACAACGTTACCGAAATCCCAGAGCACAGCCCAAGCATACCTTGAGGGTAAAGACGTTGCGGTAATTGCAAAATGCTTCTTTAGATACAACAGATATTAAAAAACCGAAGCTACCATATATCTGTACCCACACTCTAAAGCTAGGCTATTGATGGTGAGAGTTCTAACCAGAGCCACCAGTGATAGTTAAAAGCACACTTTGAAAACCAGTACTTTGTTGAAAGTCAAGGTAGACAATAAATTATGAGCGATATTCAAGAAAAAATTTCTCAAGAACTCCAGGCTGCCCGCGATGTGTGCAGCACTGACGGTAGCAATTCTGAATCCTGTGCTGCTGCCTGGGATGCTGTTGAAGAGCTCCAAGCTGAAGCATCACATCAGAGATCATCCGAAAAGCCAAAGACCAACTTTGAAACCTACTGCGATGAAAATCCTGAAGCAGATGAGTGCCGCATTTACGAAGACTAGGCCATCTTCAGGGTTGTGATTGGATCCGATATCAACTGAGTCAACTACAAGGGTTGGCTAGTTAGCACAATATAGACCGGGTCTTTCCCAAAAGGCTCGGTCTTAATTAGTAATTAGCGGCTTTAGTCATGTCATCTGACTGCTTTGCAGTGTTAATCTAAGGAGCGCTTTGACAATTTTCCAGTAACTGCCATGCCCAGTTCTTCATTTTTACAGCCATTGGTTTGGACAGACTATCGCTTAGCCGTCGTGTTCACAGTGCTGTGGCCTCTGATCCTGCTAGTTTGGGCTCTGGTGGTTCGGGCCGAGGTACTACAGCAGTTGCTGGTCATTTATTGGAAAGTTTCTAGCCTGTTGGCCATCACCGTATATCTGATGATTGCCGGTCTGCCCTTTAGTTTTTTAACTGGTTTGATGGCAAGGGTCTTGATGCCCATATCTCTCTGGTTTTGGGCTGATCTCAACGAGGAAATTCGGGAACAGCCATTCTCCCTACTTAAGTTGGTATTTACAGCCTGGCGTTGGGGAGTGACGTTTTACTGCAGCCTCGGAGTCCTCTTTCAGATACCGTTTTTACGGTGCGCCTTTTCCAGAGCTATATTTGCCAGCGACAGCTGTCAGGTTTGGCTAGAGGCACCCAGGTTATTTCGACAATCCTTTCATTCTGGATTTACCCCTGGCTTCTTGGGGTTCTGGGCAATTTTAGCGTTAGTGATTTATATACTTACCCTCAGTTATTTTATTTTTGCCAAGCTGGGTCGTCAGGGGCGGTCTGCCCTTAACCAGTGAGCATCAGACTATGACAGTCTCAGTGGAAAAACAGCTGGAGCAATATACGCTGCAACATCCTCAAGAAGTTTTGTTAGTGACAGCAGAGGTTGAGGGGGAAATGGATACGGTTCTTATCTTTCGGGGGTTTTCTAGCTCTCTAGTGCATCCGACAGCGACCGATCCAGATATACCAGTTCTGCCAGATAGTGCCGTCAATATCACGATTGACCGTCTGGCGGGTCCTTACAATCCCGATGCTCCTGATTATTTAGAGCGCCAGATTAGCTGGAATGAGTTTGCTCAGCGCTTAACGAATTCTTGAAACTATACTGGTACAGTCAAGACCTGTCACAATGGATACCAGATACAGCTATACCCCTGTTGGCTGACTCGACAGCTTTCCATCACGCTTCTTTCCATGCCATGCATCAAACGCAAGATTTACATGTGGTTGAAACTCGACCTCTGATCAGTCCCGCCATGATCCATGCGGAACTGCCCCTTACCCAGTCAGCCGCAGCCCTGGTGTCTAAAACTCGCGATCGCATTCGTAATATTCTCTATAACGAAGATCGTCGACTGCTGGTAATTGTGGGTCCTTGCTCTGTGCATGACGTTGCTGCTGCCCATGATTATGGTGAGCGCCTGGCTAAGCTGCGAGCATCTTTAGCCGATCAGCTCGAAATTGTCATGCGAGTTTATTTTGAAAAACCTCGCACCAACATTGGCTGGAAAGGATTGATCAACGATCCTCATCTCGATGGTAGCTACGACATCAACCAAGGACTACGCCTCGCCCGTAAACTCCTGATCGATTTAGCTGAAATGGGTCTACCAGCAGCCACTGAGCTATTGGACCCGATCACGCCTCAATATATTGCCGATGTCATTTCTTGGACTGCTATCGGGGCCCGCACCACTGAAAGCCAAACCCATCGAGAAATGGCCTCGGGACTATCTATGCCGATCGGATTTAAAAATAATACCGATGGCAGTTTGCAAGCCGCCACCAATGCCATGATGGCGGCCAGTCGCTCCCATCATTTTCTGGGGATTAACCATAGCGGTCTCGCCAGCATTGTAGCGACAACGGGCAATCCTGACGGTCATTTAGTACTGAGGGGCGGCAAAAATGGTCCAAATTACGATCAGCAAAGTGTAGAACAGGCCGTCGAACAGTTATCTAAAGCGGGTCTCAACCCCAGACTCATGGTTGACTGTAGCCATGCCAATGCCAATAAACAGCACCATCAGCAATGCGTCGTTTTAGACAGTGTGGCCGCACAGCTACAGACAGGCTCACGGCGCATCCTCGGGGTGATGATTGAAAGCCATATTCTGGCAGGTCGTCAATCTATTCCCAAGAATTTAGATGACCTGGTCTATGGCCAAAGCATCACTGATGCCTGTGTCGACTTTGAAACTACTCAGCTGATGCTGGAAAAATTAGCGACGGCTGTCATTCCCCATATGTCAACTGCTTCTCGCTAAAGGCGACATCAAAAGAGCGGCACATTAAAGTTGATACTAGCTCCATAAATCGTGTCATCAAAATTGATGGTTGATAGGGTGGAGTCGCCAAATCTAAATCCGGTAAATAGGCTAATACGAGTGCTGCTGGATAGGTCGTGACTAATCTGAGCTAAAAGCTGGTGGTAAGTGTCAAACCGTACCACTTCGGTATAGTCGTCTAAAAATAGCTGATATAACAAGCTGGCACGAGTTTGGCGACTAAATCCATAGTTGAGGGACCCGGTCGCAATTTGACTAAATCGACTAAATTCTTTTGGATCGCTATGGCTAAATCTCGCCTGGTAGTAGGTATCCAACCAAATACGATTAGTTAAGATGTCTCGTCTGCTAAGTAACAGTTCTACATAGTTAGCCGTGAAAAAAGCATCGCTCCCAGGGGTGCTTAGCTCCTGGAAGCGCCAGTTTAGCTGGCCATAGCTGCGTTGACTCAAACGTTTACGAATACCGGCTTGAAACTGCAGTTCGTTATAGTCAACAACAGACAAATCCTCATAGCGAGCTAGGTTAGCTTCGGCACTCAGTACCAAATTAGTACCGTCAGACAGACGAGGAAAGGCAAAAACGCCGACACCGGCTTGATAAATTCGGTCGTCAATGGGATTGGGAGTACGAAATAGGTTATTTCCCCCATAGACATTAGACCGTCCAGTTAAAAAGACGGTAGTTTGACGCGTGGGTTCAGGCTCTACTTCTACAGGGACTTCATTATTGGGGTTGTTGGGACGAATCCGCAATAGCCCTAACTCGCTATCACTACCGACAGGCTGCGCCCGCACCCGCAAAATCCCTAATTCATCATCCCCTGCCTGATCATTGACGACGCTATCTCCACTACTCGTTGGCCGCTGATCTTCAACTGTGTCAGCATCTTCCTCAGAATCTAAGAAATCACTGTCATCACCGTTAGGGTTCTGCGCCAATTGCAGCTCTGCCAGCTTTAGGGCAGCCAGAGCAGCAGCGGAGGCCGTAGACATTTCATCTACAGACAGCTCTACCAATGAGGTCACATGCTTTACATCGGAGGACGTCAATGCCGTACCATTGTTGTCAATATGCTGCTTTACAAACTCATTGCTTGCTGCCTCTAAAGACATCTGCTCTTGTGCGATCGCAGCGCCCATCAGACAGCCCCAACTGCCCAGGCACAGCACTGCGAGCTGTATTCTTGCCAATGGACTAGAAAACAGCCCCATCATATATTCCACAAATATATCTATTTATTTCTTATTTCTAAAATCAGCTTAGATGACTATTACAAGCAATCCAACAGAAATACACCCAAATTGCTAATAGTCAGCTAAAACACAGAATCGATCACCACAGTGCAGAAAAGTCGATCATTCCATAGCAACCCATATTGGAAAATATCTTTCCCAAAATCTGAAAAACACTTAAAGGTCAGGATAAAAACCAAATAAATCACAAAATTTAGGCTTCACTTTGAAGAAAGTGTAAATAAACTGTGGCAATGATGTTGGAAAGTTGGGTAGTATTACTACTGAAGCAGAGTAAAAGTTCCTGCTCGGTGCATCTGCCCAGTACTTCTGCCCATGAGCCCATACCTTACTATGCGTAAAGCTGCTGCACGCTGGTGCTCGTTTTTCCTAGGTGCCTCCTTTGTCATCAGTATTCCTAGCGCCGTTTTTGCCCAAACGTCTCTGAATTGGGCAAAAGTTGAGGCATTGCGTAATCGGGTTCACCTGATTCCAAATGGTCGCAATGCTCGACTAGCCAGAGTTGCTGATGTTATGAGTATCGGAGACGCTCTGCGCACAGCCTCTTCAGCACGGGCAGAGCTGCGATTTAACGATGGTTCTTTGGCAAGGGTTGGAGAACAAGCTACATTTAGGTTTACTCCAAATACTCGAAATTTTCAGCTTTCCAACGGTACTGTTTTACTGTTAATTCCCCCCGGTCGTGGTCGTACCACCATACAGACGCCAAATGCGGTAACTGGGATTCAGGGCTCAGCTTTATTTGTACGGGTACGATGCTTGGCAGAACTGACTGCTGAAGGTTATTGCTCATCTCCAGTTACTTTTGTTGGAGCGTTAACCAACAATCCGGCTGGGGCTATGCTGGCTTACAACCAAGCGGGTTCACAACAGCAGCATATTCATGCTGGGGAAATGGTGGTGATTGAGGGTGATACCATTACTCAGCGGTTTGAGTTTGACTTAAGAACATTTTATGAGACCAGTGGTTTAGCAGAGGGCTTAGGGCTTGACAGTGCTACCCCACCCGTAGAACTTTCCGAAGAACTACAAGAGGTATGGCAGGAAATTCAAGATGCTCTGGAGCTGCAGGGCGATTTTGATAGCGAAGGTCCTATCGAAGAAGTTGTAGAAAATCCCACATTCATAGCTCCTAGCAGTCGTATCGCCAATGGCATTAATGACTCAGAGGGGAATGACACCACCGATGTTTTTGCTGTTTTTCCTGACTTTCAGTTGTCTCCAGCAGCAACTTTTCATAATTTGAGTGGATCAGTAGTAGCCGCATCAACAGACAATCAAGTTATTGGTGTAGTTACTCCTGAAGGATTGGACAGAGACACTAGTGTCAGTTCTCCTGTTACTGATGCGACGATTAGAGCAGCCCGTATAGGCATAACGGCTGCCCCTGCCCCAGTAAGCATCACACCTGACACAGGTTCAGCTCCTGTAGCCAACACCTTACCGCCCTCTAGTTCAGTTAGTGCCCCATCCACACCTGCTGCTGTTCCTACGGTAGAGGCAATAACCGCAACTCCTGTTGCACAACCTCTCACTCCAGTGGTTACAGCACCAACTCCCGTTGAGCAGCAACCAGCAACTCCAGTGGTTACTGCGCCTTCTCCTGTAGCGGACCAACCCGTTACCTCTGTGGTGACTACACCAAATCCCATTGAGAAGCCAGACGTTCCAGTTGTAACTACCCCTAATCCAGTAGTAGATACTCCGACAGTTGCGACAACCACTGTTCCAGAAGATTTAGCTCCCACAAATTTAGCTCCCACATTAGAAGCCGATCAGATTCCCGAACGTCAAACGGCTCCCAGAGAGGAGTTTGATTGGCAACAATCCCCTGGAACTAACGATCCTGAGGTTTTACAAACTACCGAACTGACTATTGGCAAT
>JBCCJR010000300.1:0-6656 GCA_039045805.1 Cyanobacteria bacterium P01_C01_bin.118 | reverse complement strand
CTCAGAGCTGCTAATTTGGCGGTTAGTTGGGCCAGGTGCAGGGTGCAGTTGGCAAAAACAGTATCGCGACTGTCGTCGTCTGACCACCAGGGTTTGTAGGACAGGGGGACGGTGGAAATACCGCCGTCTATGCTCTCTGGTAACAAAGCTGCCAGAATATCGACCAGGCGAAGGGTGTAGTCTAAACGCTCAGACTTTGACCAGTCAGGGGCGTAGACCTGGTCCTTGACGATTTTGTGATGAAATCCACCGTAGGGAAATCCGTTGAGGGTAAAGACGTAGAGATTGTTGTCAGCTAACCAGGTTTTGAACTGGGAAAGATTGTTGTCTGTTAATAGTTCTTGAGAGGCTAAGTTGGATAAACGTAGGCCTACGCCAAAAGCATGGTCAGGGCTTAGTTTTTGTTTAAGGGCTGGCAGGAAGGTTTCTAAGTTTTGCTTTACTTCTGGCCAGGTTTCACCGGGATGAATGTTTGAGCAGTATGTCAGGTGTAGCCCGTTCTTCAATCGCATAGTTTAATAGTCCTCAAGCAGCGCGATCGCACGTCGGTATTCATCAAAATCTACCTGATGCACTTCAAATCCACGGCCTAATGCATCCAGCAGCATAATAGTCAGCTCACCCCCCAGATGTTCCCTAAACTCGCTCAAGCCTTTAAATAAGGAGTCAGGATGGTCAATGTCATCTAAATGGCTATGTAGTTCAGGGACGAACAGGTTAAATCCCAACGTTTTGAGTGTTTTTAAAATCCGTTGCCATGCTTGCTTAGTGAGATGTCCCTGCAGGTAAGAGTAGGTACCATCTAAGGCCATACCAATGGCCACGGCTTCTCCGTGGCGCAATTCGTAGTTGGTAAGATGCTCCAAGCGATGGGCGGCCCAATGGCCAAAATCCAACGGTCGTGATGACCCCTGTTCAAAAGGATCTCCATAGCCGCCAATGTGTTCCAGATGGTGTTTCGCACAGCGATAAACCACCATCTCCATGGCGTCCATTTCCCGCCGGGCCAATGCTGGAGCAGCATCCTCAAGGGCTTCAAAAAAATCCCTATCTTTAATCAGAGCAACTTTGATCGCTTCTGAGATTCCGGCACGCCAGTCGCGGTCATCCAGGGTTTTGAGAAAGTTAAAGTCATTAAGCACCAGGGTGGGCGGGGCAAAGGCACCTAAAAAGTTCTTTTTCCCAAAGGCATTAATGCCGTTCTTGACGCCGATACCCGAATCATCCTGGGCTAATACTGTTGTCGGTACGCGAATCAAGCGCACTCCACGGTGGGCTGTGGCAGCAGCATAACCGACCATATCCAGTACAGCACCACCACCGATGGCCATGATATAAGAATGGCGACAAATGGCTGATTTATGGACGGCATCATGGATGGCTTTGACCCAGTCGGCACTATTCTTGACCACTTCTCCACCGGGCACCACCAAGGGCTCTGCTGCCAATGTAATGGCCTCTGGATAAAACTGCGCATAGGCTTTGAGTTGTTCGATTAGCTGTGGATAGACAGCTAACACCCCCGAATCCACGACAGGTAGGATGCGCGTTGACGATGTTTTAGCCTGAAGTAAAACATCCGCTAACAGCGGGTTTGTCGTCAAAAATAACCCTTGGGTGAAGTGTACATCGTAGGTAAAGCGCACCGTAAAGTCTTGGCGCAGAGGGACTAGCTTAGGCCGAGCGGGAGCGATAAAGGTCATCTCTAAAGGGAAGTGTGTATTAAAAAGGGTTTAAAGAACAATGCACCGAGTGTTGTGGGTAGCCGATTAAGTGACTGCAAAGAGATTGGCCAACCCTTTGGAGATGGGCAACAGAGCCAGGACAGCCAGACCATAGCCCCAATGAGAAAATCCGGCTGCGATCGCAGCATCTAAAATAATCAGACAGAGAATGCCAGCCTTAACCGCACCGCGAATTTGGTCGGCAGTGGGGTTGAGGGCCGCCCGTACAAACTCAGGCACCACGAGCACGATAAACAACCCAGCAAAGGGCAGCATATTGAGCAGGGCGTAATTGGGTAACAGCGATAGACCCAAAATGCCGCCAATCACCGTTCCCAACATCAACAGCGCCAGAATACCCGTAGAGCGTTGACCTCCGTGCACCTCTCCTCGACTAATGGTAGTAATCGCCGCGATATAGACAATGGGAATCAGGGCCAAATACCACCGTTCCTGTACCGCCAGCGGTAGAGCGCTCACCCCCAACAACAGATTGGCACCACGACACAGCCCCATGTTGAGGGGACCAAGGAACGGGTTATGTTTTGCGATCGCATCATAACTCAACGCCGCTATGGCAATAAAACTGGCCAGACCCGCACTGAGCCAGGATACTTGAGCGGCTGCCAAAATCCCCAATACCAGCAATACTGTTCCTAAGCAGATAGCCTCAGTTAGAGACGCTCTCCCGGATGGAATTGGACGCTCTGGACGTTCTTCCGCATCCAGATCAGCGTCAAACACATCATTAAAAACGACGCCGCCGCCATAGAGTCCGGTGGTGGCCAGCAACAGCCATCCTAAAGAGACGAAATTTGTCGGTACCAAAGGTGTCAAACTAGCTAAGGCCAGACCAGACGCTGCGTATCCTAAGAGAATATCGGCCCAGGCAGTGAGAATATTGGCCGGGCGCATCATTTGTAGATAGGCCCACAGGGTGGAAGACTTGGCGGCAGTGGCGATCATGGTAGAGCAGGAGTTGGGGGCGTTGGTGAGCGATTATTCAATCCACTATTCGATCAGTAATGAAGCTAGCTGTTCGGATTCGGTGACCGGGGTTTGGCCCCGGAGAACAGAGTTGCCGTCATAGAGCTGTCGCTGATCAATGGCTGGTGGATTGGTCCAGTCAGTTTCTTTCATCTCACCGCTTTGACCATAGGCAGTGAGGGCGTTTTCGTAACACACCTTGCGGACATGGTCCTCCGGGATACCTAGTTCCAGCATTAGCTGAGCTGTTTTAGGCACCGCTAGCGGGTCGCTGAGGCCCCAGTCGGCAGCACTGTCGACGATGATGCGATCGCAACCATATTGTCGCACCAGTTCCACCATACGCTTATTACCCATCTTAGTTTTTGGGTAAATCGAGAAGGCTGCCCAAAAACCACGGTCCAGAATCTCTTTGGCGGTCTCTTCATTGGCATGGTCGATAATGACTTTGGCGGGATCCACACCATGCTCAACACACACATCCATACTGCGAGTAGTGCCCTCTTTCTTATTACGGTGGGGAGTGTGAACCAAAACAGGTTTATCCACCTCCTTAGCCAGTTCTAGCTGTAATCGAAAGTATTTATCCTCAGCTGCACTCATTTCGTCATAGCCGATTTCACCTACTGCTACTACACCTTCTTTACACACAAACATTGGCAACAGTTCCATCACCTCATCGGCAACCGCTGGATTGTTGGCTTCCTTAGGATTCAGAGAAATTGTGCAATAGTGACGAATGCCAAACTGAGCAGCCCGAAACCGCTCCCAACCAATCAAACTGCTGAAATAGTCCTTAAAGCTACCGGCATTGGTTCGGGGCTGTCCCAACCAAAAAGAGGGTTCAATAATGGCGACCACACCATATTCGCGCAACACCATATAGTCATAGGTGGTGCGAGCCGTCATGTGAATATGGGGATCGACAAACATCATGGCGTCAGCCTTATTCTCAGTCATGATTTCAATAGCGGTAGAAGTAGTTAAATATCGTTGACCCATGTAGCGTTTAGCTAAATCTGGAATTAATTACGCAGCCAGATACAGTTGACTAAATTGGTCCCAATTCAGCGATTCAATTTCGTTATGGACATCAGGATAAAGCTCTAAAGCTGCTTTTGCCGCTGGCATTGAAGACTTAACACAGGCGAGGGCTGCAGCTAGTTGCTGTGGCTTATTGGTGGTCTCTAAAGCCTGTTGAACATCAGCTATTAATTGATCATTCAAGAACGGCCCAATCAGTCTCCATAACTCTGGAGTAACCTCACGTTTAGCAGCCCAGCGCTCGTGGGCATAGTCTGAGAGCATTCGCGCTAACTCTGCATTAGCCCGTTGATCAAGCTGTTGGATCAAATGCAATGGACTGCCTACAAAAACAGCCTTAAGAATCATTTGATTCCATGATGGCTGCTCAAAGTAGTCCCCTGGAAAGGGATTACGCAGTGCAACAGCGTTGAATACTGCATCTATGCTGGTGCGTAACCCTTCAGCCGCACGTGCTATGAATAACTCAGAGTGAGGCAGCAACGGCAAGCTTTGATAAAGAGCGATCAGCTCACTAACATCCGCTGCATTAAACAGTTTCTCTAGTGTTGCGTGAAAACTGTGACCATCTTCTGCCGGTAGGGACAATAACAATAAAGCTCGCCCTGCTTGATCAAGGCTCCACTGAGCGGGATCCCAACCGGAGCGTGCTGTATCAGCTGCTTTCAGATCACTATTGCTTAACTGCAGGTCAGCCTTGCTAGTATATCTAGGTATCGAGCTAAAGGCCATGAAAAGTAGACGATCGGCCTTTTGTTCTGAAAACTGTTGAAGTGTTTTATTTAGCCAAGCACCCTGCTCCGTAGATATTTGGGATATAACCCACTTATGCAGCAGGGCTTTTACTTGGGAAATATCTGCTATGGAAGACATAAATTAAGTTAAATGAGATTTAATCAGGAGTATGGCAGGACCATTACCTGGCCTCAAACTGCTTGGCTTTATATGACTTGTAATACGTAGTATGTCGATCCAAGAGTCAAATATTGAATAACTTCATTCTGTAGCTACCAAATTCAACAACTGAAAAAAAATGGATGCCACAACATAAACTTAATCTCGATATGAAGACTGTATAAAACAATATGGGTAACGTCAGCCGGTTGCTTGGTAATTTAGTCTTTACACCGCTGTAGATCACAAAAGTCTATCTGACCTCACTACAATGGAATGAGGATACCATTGCCCTTCACCTGGTTACCCATGGAAATCAAGCAGTTGATTACGGATGCATTGCGATTACCGACGAATGCAATTGCCTACCACGTCAGTAAATCCCTTTCACAGATATACCCAGATCGTCAGATTGTAGAGGGTAGTGAATGTAGTCTTGCCCCAGAAACCTATGCCCAGGAAGGCCAATGCAACATTACGTTGTAGTGAGTCTGAGGCTCGTAGCCAACACTGGTGAAAGCTCTGGGCTAATCCAACCTACGTGACGCGTTGTTTTTCAACTGGCCTGGGTCGCAACAAAGATGTGCTCGAATAAATTAACAGGGCTGCCCAAATAAAGCTAAAACTCACAAGGTGTGTTTGCGTAAATGGCTCTCGATACAAAAACACTCCCAACATCAACTGAATTGACGGAGCCATATACTGGCAAAAACCCAACGTCGCTAACGACAATCGTTTTGCCGCATTGTTAAACCACAGCAGCGGCATTGATGTGGCCACACCCGCACCAATAAACAACAATGTTAGACCAGCACTACTGCCAAAGCTACCGGTCCCCGTAGCTCCCCAATAAACAATCATCAATAACGCCACTGGCGTCATCAGTGCAGTCTCCACGGCCAGTCCCACCATGGGAGACACCGCCACCATTTTTCGCAGTAGCCCATACAGCGCAAACGTACCGGCCAATGCCAGGGCAATCCATGGCACCGCACCAAATTGCCAGATAAAGTATCCCACCCCAATAGTTGCTAATACAACTGCGATCTGCTGTCCGCGAAAAAGTCTCTCTCGCAACACCACAAATCCCAACATGACTGAGACCAACGGATTAATAAAGTATCCCAGGCTAGTCTCAACAACCCGGTCTGTATTTACACCGTAGATGTACAGGCCCCAATTAACGCTTAGCAACAGAGCTGTTGCCAGTAGTCCCAATACTTGACGACGGGGCAGCTTACGTAGTTCTGCAAGTCGTTGTTGCAGGGTCAAAATCACCCCCAGAAACACCAGTGACCACAACATGCGGTGACTCAGCACCTCAATAGGAGAAGTGGACTGAAAGAATTTCCAGTAAATGGGGAGTAACCCCCAGGAACCGTAAGCCAGAAAAGCGTAAAGTGGACCAGTTTGTTTATTCACAAGCATATATGCCGGTAGAGCGCACTTAACCGTAACAAGTGTCGATTCTGACTACCATCGACGAGGTAAATAGGGTTCTACAAATAAACGCACTAATGCTTCTCTATATGAATTTTCTCTAGAAATCAGGAAAATCCCTAATACCGCCATAGGGTCAGCCCACCAGCCACCAATGCTTAAAAAGATGTAAACTTTTACAAAGAGTCGCCCTTAAGAGGTATTCCCATGGCTAACGGATTTGGCAAAGTTAAACCTAAACCTAAGGTTTCTGAAAACACCAAGCGCCGTAAGCAGGCCTCTCAGGAAATGGATCAGCGACGCTCGGCTGGCGATCCTGAATTTGAGGTTCACATTCGCATTAAGGATAAAAAGCAGTGGTATCCAGTGGGTGTGGTCGCGGTAAAGCGGTCGGTTGATATTGATCGCGCCATCTTCGCCAGTGAAGACGACCTGCTCCAGGGTGCGTTTCGCATTTACCCCATTCTGCGGAAAAATAAGACCAATCTGGAATATGGCTACCGTGTAAAAGCCTTTAAGGATGAGCCAATCACTATAGCTGTACCGCCAAAGCCTGGCATTGCTGGT
>JBCCJR010000299.1:0-6683 GCA_039045805.1 Cyanobacteria bacterium P01_C01_bin.118 | reverse complement strand
TGAGAGGCCATAACCGCCGATAACAGCACTAGCCCAACCACCGATAGCCCAGCCCAAAGATGCCATGAGTGCCCCAGGCTACCGTGTTCTCCCAAAGTGCCAATAATGCCAATACTTAACAGCAGCAGTACCAACGTCACCAAAACTGCTCCTAGCACAATGTGCAACCCGCGAAGCCAGTTTGGCTGAGTCTGTTGATGAGAGCGGGTATACCAAACGACACCGCCGGTCACCAACAGACTACTGTAAACCGCTAGCGATAACCCCATGGACCAGGCTGCAATTCGCCACAACCAGATAAAAGAAGGTAAGTCCATAGGAACCCTGCACAAAATTCAACAGCCCCCAGAGCAACCTAAGCTCCAAGGACTGTGTAAGCCTTATCACATATAGGTGACGCTAGACCAGCCTGCTCCTCCATGATCACACCGACTGTTTAATCTGACGCTGACTAGATCAACCTATTTTAGCTTTTATCTAGATGTTCTATTAACTAAGAGCTATGAACGGGCTGCTTTAGGTCAGTCGCTGTGGCGATCACCTCATCAGTACTCACCTCATCCACCGACTCCATCAGCAGACGAGTGCATGGAATAGTATCTTCCAAAATTGAACTTGCTATAGTTCCAGAATGTATTTCTAACTGGCCCCGGATAGAGGCTTCAAACATCAGTTTTTGGCCTGGAAAAACAACACGTTCAAAATACCAATTTTGAATATTCGTAATTCTAACTACCTGAATCTTACTGGCAGTGTTTACGTAGCAACATAGAGCCGAATCGGAACTGTCAAACGGTATGGGATCAAGTATCTGTGTCATGGGAGGAAAGGATAACAGATAAAGGTATTTACATTAGGCTCTTAGCATAACATTTACCGATCCCCAGCAACTGTAAACGCGGCTACCAATGAGGTTTTCGGAAAATTTAATAACTCAGTCTAAACTTAGGTTCCAGCAACAGACCATTTATTACTACAGATAAATAATAAAAAACATTTCTTTTGGATTTTGCTCCCTTTATTGACTCTCCTAAATAGCTTCAATTATTAAAGGCAAACTAAATCTAAATTAACTAATTTTTAGCTTTTTCTTGCTTAATCCGAGAATTTACTTAGCTCAATTTATAAGTTAAGAAACATAGCGAATATTGAGGCATAACCTGTAAATATTGAAGCAATTGTTACCAAATAAAAAATTATTCTTTGAGTTACAAGATTCAAGCTAACAGATTATTTTTTCCATTTTTCAGTCGTTCCCTGCCCCATAAAGGGCAGCTCTATTAATAGGAATAGAGGATCGCTAGACGATCAGTATGAAATCTAAGATTAGCGGTGTTATCGTAACAATATGTGAAAAAACTAAATTTTTAGTTTTTTCAGTCAGCTAATCTAACGCATCAGTGCAGCAATGGCTAATCGAGTTCTATACGTCCGCCTCCCCTGTAATCCCATCTTTCCTATTGGGGTAGTGTATTTGGCAGATCATTTACGCAAAGTTTTCCCTGATGTAGAACAGCGTATTTTTGATTTGGGCACTGTGCCACCGTTAGATTTTGGTTCAGCGTTAGACCGCTGTATTGACAAGTTTCAACCAAATCTGCTGGTCTTTTCCTGGCGTGATATTCAGATTTATGCGCCTGTGGGGGGTCGCGGTGGTAATCCACTGCAAAATGCCTTTGAGTTTAACTATGCCCGCAACCCTCTAGTCAAAATGCGAGGAGCCTTGGGGGGGCTGCGCATGGTGACTACCTATATGAATGAGCTTTGGCGAAACACAGGCTTGATCAAGCGGGGCTTTAAGCGGGCCAAACGCTACTGTCCAGATACTCAGCTGGTGGTAGGCGGCGGTGCCGTCAGTGTGTTTTATGAACAGGTAGCGTCCTGGATGCCCAAAGGCACCATTGTTTCTGTAGGCGAGGGCGAAGTGCTGCTGGAAAGACTGATTCGGCGGGAGTCCATCGCCAGTGAACGCTGCTACGTGGTGGGACAAACTGAACCCCGCGATCGCTTAATCCACGAGTGGCCCACACCAGTAGAGAAAAGTGCCTGTGACTACAGCTATATCGAAACAATTTGGCCCGAGTTTGAATACTATTTGCAGGAAAACGATTTTTATATCGGAGTGCAAACTAAGCGAGGCTGCCCCCACAACTGTTGCTACTGCGTTTACACAGTCGTGGAGGGCAAGCAAGTTCGCATCAATCCCGCCGATGAAGTGGTAAAGGAAATGCGACAGCTGTATGACCGGGGCATTCGTAACTTTTGGTTTACTGATGCTCAGTTTATTCCCGCCCGTCGCTTTATAGGCGATGCGGTGGAGCTGCTACAAAAAATTGTTGACTCAGGCATGGAAGATATCCATTGGGCAGCCTATATCCGTGCCGATAATCTTACTCCTGAACTGTGCGACCTGATGGTCAAAACAGGGATGAATTATTTTGAGATTGGTATCACGAGCGGGTCCCAGGAACTGGTGCGCAAAATGCGCATGGGGTATAACCTGCGTACCGTTTTACAAAACTGTCGCGACCTCAAAGCAGCTGGCTTTAATGATTTGGTGTCAGTCAACTACTCGTTCAATGTGATTGATGAGCGCCCCGACACCATCCGCCAAACCTTGGCCTACCATCGTGAGTTAGAACGAATCTTTGGCCGAGATAAGGTAGAACCTGCCATCTTTTTTATTGGTCTTCAGCCCCATACTCACCTGGAGACTTATGCCATTGAAAACAACATTCTCAAAGAGGACTACAATCCCCTGGCTATCTACTTACCCTGGGTAGCCAACAAACTACTGTGGAATCCAGAACCCCTGGGGGCCTTCTTTGGAGATATTTGTTTGCAGGCCTTTCGTCAAAATCCCAATGACTTCGGTCGTGAAGTCATGGATATCCTCGAAGAACGTCTGGGGTTAGCACCACTAGAGGAAGCCTTAACTGCACCGCTAAAGTCAGCAGCTTCTAAACAGCGTGAGCTGGTTGCCAAATAAGCAGCATAGTCCAAATAAGCGGGATAACTTTGACATATAGCAGGCGTTAGTCAAAAGCAGCTCGAATGTTAGGCATTTTGACCTTTTGGGGCTGACGTCTAGGGTTAAAAATTCAGTTTGCGTTGGGTTGATAGTCAGTAAACCATTAAGCAAATGTTAGGATCACTACGCAAGAATTGACGGAGCGCCATGGTAGACAAGCCTATTCTGAAAAAAGATCGTCCCCCTGAGGAACAAAAAGACCGCAAGCCTTCGTTAGATAGAGACAAGTCCAAAGGTAAGGGCAAAGGTAAAGGTAAAGGCAAAGGTCGGCGAGGCAAGGATGATGGTGATAAAAAGCCCCCCATGAATCCGGCTCTGATGCGCGGCCCCAAGCCCACCCCTAAGGTGGAAGAGCCCGAACCCAGTGAAGAGACCACCGGCGAAGAGGTGACTACTGAAGCTAGTGCCGAAACTGAGGCCCCTGCTGAGGCAGAGACCCCTACTGAGGCAGAGACCCCTGCTGCTGAGGCTCCGGCTGCTGAAGCAGAGACCCCTGCTGCTGAATAGTTTCGTGGCTGAGTAATGTATAAAAACGCCTGATGGCAGACTGCCATCAGGCGTTTTTTCGTTAAGTACCAAAAATAATGTAAAAAAATCCCCAGCGGAAATTGCCGGGGAGGACATCAGGGTGCATCTACCAGTTAGGTCTTCTAAGCAATGAACAATGTTCAGGAGAAAATTTGTAATGTCGGTTAAATTTTCGGAACAGTGCTGGCCATCAGAGTAGCTTTGTCTGTGATAGATAGCTAATGGCTACGGATCGGTCCACTCCCCGCGATCGCATAATGACAATTTTCCGGTCGCGTTATCCAGCAACTTGGGGACAGCAAAGGCTACTATCAGACAGATGAGTGCAAACGCAAATATGTTTTTTTTCTGGTCTAAATCCTCAATGCAAAGTCACTGCACGCGGATGGCCAGTTTAGTGGCATTGCTTATTGCTGTTGCTGGCTGTCAGCAGCCAGTGGAAACACCTCCCTCCCTCGCAGACTCTCCCCACAATGATGCATTAGAGGAAGACGTCAGCGCTCCCGATGTACTCACCTTGATCTACAGCCGCTCTCCGGTCACCCTCAATCCCCATCTGGCGACGGGATTTCAGGACTTTGAGGCAGCGCGCATTATCTATGAACCGTTGGCCAGCTATAGCCCAGATGGGGAGTTAATCCCGATTTTGGCAGCTGAGCTTCCTTCTTTGGAAAATGGAGGCGTCAGTGAAGATGGGCTGTCGGTTACCTGGAAATTGCAACAAACCCTGCGATGGTCCGATGGCGAGCCGCTGACGGCCAAAGATGTGGCGTTTACCTACAAATTTATTACTAATCCCACGGTGGCAGCGGTTACGGCCCAGTATTACCAGGGCATTGAGACCGTGGAGGTGGTGGATGACCACACGGTCAAAATTATGTTTAAGCAACCCACCGCTAGCTGGCAAACCCCGTTTACGGGCCTAAATGGCTTGATTTTGCCGGAGCACTTATTCAAAGACTTTAATAACCGCAAGGCCCGTGAAGCACCGGCTAATTTTCAACCAGTGGGTACTGGCCCCTATCGCTATTTGACCCAGGCCAATGGCCGTTTGCTGTTTGCCCCCAATGAGCTATACCGAAGACCGGGAGGCAATTTTAAGCGGGTGGAAATCATTGGAGATGTGCCCCCCTATGTGGCTGCTCGCGATGTACTACGGGATGGTACAGCGGACTTTGCCCACAATATTCAGCTAGAATCTGCTGCCCTAATTGATTTGGTGCAAACGGGAGAAACCGGTCAGCTGATGCTCACCTTTGGGAGTCAGGTGGAACGCATCATGTTGAACTTTGCCGACCCAAATCGTGAAACTGAGGCCAAAGAACGGGCTAGTAAAGAGTTTCCCCATCCTATTTTGAAGGATCTGCGGGTGAGACAGGCGATTGATTATGGGATTGATCGCGAGGCGATTGTTGCGCAGCTCTATGGCGATTTGGGTATCCCTGTATCTCAGCTGTTGGTGGCTCCTAACCCATCGGAGGAAACCCCCATTTCCTTTAAGCATGATGTGGAGACGGCCAACGCGCTTTTAGATAAGGCCGGCTGGCTGGATAGCGATGGTGATGGGATTCGCGATCGCAACGGCCAACCTCTACAGCTCGTCTTTCAAACCTCCATCGGCACCATTCGTCAGGCCACCCAGTCCCTGGTACAAGAACAGCTGGCGGACATCGGCATTGATATTTTGATTGAGCGGGTACGGGCGGAGGACTTTTTCTCCGCTGATCCGGACCAGACCAGAAGCATCAATCATTTTTATGCCGATATGCAGGAATATGCCATCGGTAACGATATTCCAGACCCGATTATTTATATGGGATGGTGGACCTGTGACAACATTGCCGCCCTGGCCAATAACTGGCAAAAACCCAATAACGCCCGCTATTGCAATACCGACTACGACAAACTTTGGAAAGAAGCCCGCAAAGAACGGGACTCGGACAAACGCAATGAATTATTTCGCCAGATGGAGCGTCAGTTGGCGGATGATGTGGCCGTTCTGCCCATTGTCCATCGAGCCCTGTCAAATGCCGTTAGCGATCGGATCACGGGCTACACCTTTACCCCCTGGGATGCTAGCACCTGGGACATTGCGAATTGGCAACCGGTAGAGCCTGTTAATCCAGAAGCTGAGACAGACGAGGTTTCTGATGAAGGAGATGTGGAGGGGGCAGAAGATGATGTGAATGTGCCCGAGGCGGATGTTGAAACGGGTGTTGATGTGGAAGAATCGTCGGAATAGAGATTTCCTCAGGATGGTAGGCCGTGCTTTACCGAAACGGATATTACGATATAGAGATCTCTCTTTGAACGGTGGGCCGTGCCCACCCTACGAGATTTCTTGGGCTTCTACGTCAACCACGACGCCGTCGTCGTCCTGAGCTGCTTCTGCCGTTTGTACGTTTTCCTCGGGACGATTAAACGCCCCCTGCATCAGCTGGGTCACTTCTGCAATCAGCAGAGTGATCAAGATCCCATCGTCAATCCAGCCCACAATGGGAAACACATCCGGGGAGATATCAATGGGGCTTAATAGATACGTCAGCGTTCCAAAGATAATCAGCCAGCGATATTTAGGATTGCGTAAGCCATTGCGATACCAGGCGTAAAACGCTTCAACAAGTTGCTTCATAGAAATCTTTAGCGCACTATCTTATGATGCCACTTCCCTAAAGAAGACGGAATTTTGCAGGGAAATTTTCAGGTTTACAGCAGCTGGCGAATAGACGAATATATTGGTCAGTCGCTGGTCAGATTAGCTGTTGACGCTTAAATCTAATGGGGATATCTGTTGCCCGCGCTAATTTGACAGACCTTATATTTCAATACTGGCCCTATGGAACGCTCTGCTCGCTGGTTAATTGGCTCTTGTTTGATTGGTGCTCTGATGGGGTTGGGAGCCTGTCGTCCTGCATCCGATACTCCGGATAGCAACGGCGACAGCACCCTTAAGCTGCTGTACTGGCAAGCCCCCACTATTTTAAATCCGCACCTATCCAACGGGTTTAAAGATTCAGAAGCCAGCCGCATTACCCTGGAGCCCCTGGCCAGCTTTAACACCGCCGGTAACTTAAAACCTTTTTTAGCCGCCGAAATTCCTTCTGTGGAAAATGGGAGCGTAGCC
>JBCCJR010000298.1:0-6688 GCA_039045805.1 Cyanobacteria bacterium P01_C01_bin.118 | reverse complement strand
TTCGTCGGGGACAATCAGACCTTCTTCGAGTGCGATCGCAACATTAATGGGCTTAAATGTAGACCCCGGCTCATACAGATTGCTCACCGCCCAGTTCTTAAACTGCTCCACGTCAGCTTCATAATATCGATTGGGGTCGTAGGTGGGCGTCACTGCTAGGGACAAGACCGCCCCATCGCGACTATCAAAAACAATCAAAGCCCCCTGTTTTGCCCCATGCCGTCTTACCGTTGCCTCCAGGTTCCGCTGGGCAATGCGCTGCAGGCGACTATCCACCGTCAGCTGCAGTCTTAAACCATCGCGGTTGGGTCGCTGTTGGGGGAAATGGGGCAGCGAAGCATCCTCCAATTCATACAGCAGCCGATCCTGCAGTGCATATTCCAAACCGGCCTGGGGCTCCCCTTCCAAATTGATATATCCCACCAGCTGAGACATTAACGCCTGTTGCGGATAAAATCGCTGCTGATTAGGCAGTAACTCCAACCCATCCAGCCGCATACCCCGCAGACGCTCCGCCAGCTCTTCAGACACATCAACCGCCACCTGGATCCCGGTTTCCTGTTCTTGAAAACGACTCAATAACTGTTCTTGAGGTTGTCCCAGCACAGCTGCCAGGGTTTCAGCCATCTCCTGACGAGAACGGCCAAACAACATGGGATGGGCATAAATGGTGTATACCACCCGGTCTACCGCCAGCACATTTCCCTGGCGATCAATAATGGGACGGCGGGATGCCCGAGGCACCTGAGGTAAATTCTGACGCTGCTGCTGAGCCTGAACTTTTAGATCATCACCGAGGACCAATTGCAACCTGGCCAAACGAACGCTCAGACCCACCATGGCCAAAATCATGACTCCCCACACAGTCACCAACCGAAATCGAGGCGAGGATAAGTAACGGGGTCGTCGGGTGGGCTTACGCGGAAATAAATCAGGTGGCTGCGTAACCATAGCTCCTAGGCAAGCAAGGGACAAAACACCCCCAAATTCACCTAATCACCCTAATAGCCCAATGGATAAGGCATAGAGGACTGCTGTTCAGGCGCTTGGGCAGGGGCAACAGATGGACGTAGTTGAGCAGGTGGAACGAAGATAACACGTTCAGGATCAAACGGCTTAAATCCAGCAGCGGGGGATTCGGCCTGTTTTGCCATACTGTGCTTCAACGTCTCATTTGCCGTTGTCATCTGCTGCGTTGAAACCTTAAGGGCCTCTAAATGTTGAAAGGAGTGGGCCAGGGTTTTATCGAGATAGACCGTCCAGCTATAAATTACCAGGGCCGTTGCCACCAAGCCTCCAGTGACTACAGTTGAGCCCTGCTGTACTCCCATCAACAGCTTCAGACCCAGGGGAAGACGAGGGGACTTAGGCAGCTGCCTAATCTCAGCGGGTTGACCTTCAGGAGATCGACTGGGGACCGCCTGCACTGGTTTGCCAGAGAAGGGCTCCCTAACAGATGATGATGATTTGTGCGGATGCAGCAGTACAAGATTCTGCTTTCTAGGGCCTTCGGTAGGACTCCCTGCACCTTGATCTGCCTTAACGGCGAAACCCACTCGCTTACTCCTAAAATTAAACGTTGCCCCCGTGTGTTAGAGCCATACCCACGAGCGCGGATACATTTCTACACTTCACAAAAAATACCAGAAAAAGTTCCCCTTAAGGGTAATATCCAGCATTCAATGCAAAATTGACGATGGCTAGTCCTCACGCCAAGCACCCTAACTCAGGGCTAGCTTACCCAGCATTATTAAATTGAGCATTATGCTACAGGAGTCCTCTCCAAAGGACAAGCCCTAGCTCAGGGTATTAAATGACTAAATATTATTAGGTATTCGCAAAAAAGGCAGTGTCCCAAAACACTGCCCTTCATTTTATTCAATTAGAGCTGTATTCAACAGCCCCCTTAATAGTTTCCGCCAACAAGTACTGGCAAAAACTACTCTGCCGTAGCCAGTTCAGTGCTACCACGACGACGACCACGGGTCAAACTGTTAAATAACATCTGACCAATCGCCTTCACCAGGTTCCCTTCAAGCTCCTGGAAAAGCTCCATATTAATACCAAAGGCATCGTTGGCCTCTTCAACAATACGGTCAGCCATGGCCTCATCCACGGGAGCAGCATCGATAGTGGCACGATACGTATCCTTAAAGGCTGCCTCGTCAGGAATAGTGGGGAACTCATAAAAGGCAACACCTTCGTCATCCGCCAAATTCATGGCTCGCTGAGCAATATTTTTGAGAATTTGCCCCCCGGACAAATCACCCAGATAGCGAGTGTAGGAATGACCCACCAATAATTCAGGGGACTGCTTGGAAATCTCACGAATGCGATCTACATAGGACTGACCCGCTGGCGATAGAGAAATTTCCTCCCTCCAGCTAGGGCCATAGTAATAAGCCAAATCAGTTTCCAGTGTTTCCTTGCGATAAAGCTCAGGATAGTAAACAGAAGAAACTACAGGATGATCTTTGTGACGCTCTAGCTCCTCTTCCATAGCGGCGTACACATAATAGAAGTTAGCCACCAGCTTCCGGTAGGACTTCTTTTCAACAACACCCCGCAAAAAACAGCGAACAAAGCCCACATTCTCGGCCATTGTGTGTGCTTTTTGCGTACCTTTTTTGAGCTTCTCGGCTAAATTGCTGCTCATACTAAAATATCTCGACTTAAATGGAGTTTGATATCGTCCGCTGTAGGTGATGACGGGCTAAGCTGCCTCGGCTGAAACATCGCCACATTTGTAACCCTAGACCGTTTTGATGAGGCTTTTCATTACATTTTTTTACGCCAACGAAACGTAGCTCACATCTATACAGGCATCGCTTTGAGCGCCAAATCAATCCAGGACCGAGGTTCACAGTCAAATTATTAAATGTCAAATCTGTATCATTTCGAAAACTTTTGAAAAACTTGCATCGAAATTCTGAAAGATTTAATTGCAACTTGGTTACATGCTGGCTAATCTACCTGGCCAGCAACGCCTAAATTTTTGGGTTAGAACGGTGAGGGTGTTGCGTAGAGTGAAGCGTGAATTCGCAGCGCTCGTAGCAGGTGTAAGCCGCTCTCAATCAAAAAATCGATCGAGGGCGGCCTTTAGCTCAGTCAGTTCTGCCTCGATATTGCCTTCTGTCACTGCCCGGCTAATGCATTCGCTAATGTGTTCGTCGAGAATCAGGCGAGCCACCCGATCAAGGGCCCCTCGCACTGCAGCCACTTGAACCAGAACATCAGGGCAGGGTCTACCCTCATTCACCATGGTCTTGATACCGCGTACATGGCCCTCAATTCGAGACAGACGATTAACAATCTGCCTCTGGGAGTCTGGGCTGTGGGGGTGGCTGTGACTACTGGATTGATGGGAGTGGGAGATGGCGTCTGAAGAAGTGCTCAAGGGATGTTGCTGGTGTAGGAATGGATGGTCAAAAAATTAACGAACATTCCTCAGTCAGAATGTTCGTTAATTATTGTTACGCTTGCATCAATTTTTGTCACGCTGACTATTTTTTATGCTTTGACTAGTCAGAGGGCGACATCCTGGATGTGGTGAGCAAAAAATGCTCCTACTGACCCTTGAGCCAGCGTGCGACATCTTTGGCATGGTAAGACAAAATTAAATCAGCGCCCGAACGCTTAAAGCTCATCATGGTTTCCATCACCAGCTTTTCTTCATCAACCCAGCCGTTGAGGGCAGCCGCTTTGACCATGGAATATTCACCGGACACGTTATAGGCTGCAACGGGCAGATTGCTAGCCTCTTTAACTCGCCAGATAATGTCCATATAGGCCAGGGCTGGTTTCACCATCAACATGTCAGCCCCTTCGACGATATCCAATTCGATCTCTTTGAGCGCCTCTTGCCCATTGGCCGGATCCATCTGGTAAGTGCGGCGATCGCCAAACTGCGGGGCAGATTCTGCCACATCCCGAAAAGGGCCATAGTAGGAAGATGCATACTTGGCGGCATAGGACATAATCGGAATATTTTCGAACCCGGCTGCGTCAAGGCCAGAGCGAATGGCAATGACAAAGCCATCCATCATGCCAGAGGGGGCAATAATATCAGCCCCAGCATTGGCCTGAGAAACCGCCGTTTTTTTGAGCAGCTCCAGGGTGGGGTCATTCAACACGCGACCGGTCAGATCGCCCACTTCTAGGTAGCCGCAATGACCGTGGGGAGTATACTCACACAGGCAAGTGTCTACGGTGACGATCAGGTCAGGCACAGCGGACTTGACAGCTTCAGTGGCCTTTTGCACAATGCCGCAATCGTGCCATGCCCCGGTGGCATCATCATCTTTCCCTTCAGGGATACCAAATAAAATAATTGAGGGAATTCCCAAGTCGTAGACTTCCTTTGCCTCCTCCACAATCTTGTCTATCGACAGCTGGTAGACACCGGGCATGGACTTAACTTCATTGGCCACACCCTCACCGGGAACCGCAAATAACGGGTAGATAAAGTCGCTGGTGGTCACGACGTTTTCACGGACCATGCGGCGCAGTTGATGATGGCTGCGCAGCCGACGAGGGCGATGAATTGGAAACATGTCTCTTAAAGAAAGCCGTATAAAAAAGGGGTAAGTGATTAGTCTAAAACCTGCTCGGCTGTCTAATTTCAGTCAGATTAAAAAAAGTAACGTTGGGTATCGTCTGTTGGTGGTGTGTAAGGGCAAGACCCATGATGCCCCTACACGACCAACAGACGATAAAATAAGCCACCGTCACCCTGGGAGATATATCGGTGTTTGCAACGGCTGAGTTGCTGTGGGCTTTGATCGGCCTGATTTTAACGATTGGCGGCACCTGGCTTGAGGTGTTTGTTACCAGTGGCCCTTGGAGCTGGAATGCTGGCGTAGAGCTATTCTCTTTAGGTGTGAGCTTTCAGGTAGGCGCTGTTTTGCTGATTGGTTGTTTGGGCGGTCAAAATGCAGCGGCGCTGTCTCAAGTGGCTTATCTTAGCCTGGGCCTGTTTCTGTTTCAGACCTTTGACCTGCAGGTTTTTACCCAGGGGGGTGGTTTAAGCTATCTACGGGAACCCAGCTTTGGCTATCTCCTGGGGTTTATTCCTGCAGCTTGGGTCTGCGGCTATCTAGCGTTTTGGGAAGCCCTCAAACTAGAGACCTTAGCTTTAAGCTGTTTAGGAGGGCTGTTTACGATCCATGCAGTGGGATTAGTGTATTTGCCCCTGGCCTATGTATTACAGTGGACTGGAGAGAATGCACCGTCACTGGCAGAAGCTGTTTTCACCTACTCTATTGCACCGATTCCTGGGCAGTTAGTTATGGTCTGTGCGGTTTCAGTGCTGGCCTTTGGTATGCGTTACATCATGTTTTATTAGTGTCGTCGTCACAGCATGGGCAGATTGCGCAGAAAAAAAATTAATCGCCTGTTCTGGGTAGCGGCTTTTATCGGACTCTTGTTGGATCAAATCACCAAACATTGGGTCGTTCAAAATTTTGAGCTGGGTGACTCCGTAACGATTATTGCAGGGGTGCTCAATTTTACCTACGTGCTTAATCGCGGGGCCGCCTGGAGTATCTGTAGTGGTGATGGCTGTCGCTGGATTTTGCCCTGGCTGTCGGTGATTGTCAGTGCGGGTATTGCCATCTACGGTCTGTTGTTTAGGATCGAAGACCGTTGGGAGCGAGCGGGTTGGGGGTTTATTCTGGCAGGGGCTTTAGGTAACGGTATCGACCGGGTCAAGGCTGGAGAAGTGGTGGACTTTATCCAGGCATTTCCCATTACGCGATTCCCGGTATTTAATCTGGCCGATATCTGGATCAACGTGGGTATTGTCTGTTTGTTGATTGCCATTTTGCTGACGGCAAAACATGAGGCAAAACGTTCGCCGTAAGCACTTCTTTAGGGAGAATGCCTATACATACGGCAATAAAATCGCGTCACCTTTTTATTCACGCCCTAGAATATTCCGTATTCATATCCGCAATCCTGGTTATGGTGTCTGTATCTGGTGTAGTGGTGTTGCATGCAGCTCAGCTACACCAGGGTGCAGCTTGATATAGGGATTACCGTCAGCCCTATTCATACATCCATAGTTAAATACCCTACACGTATTAGGATGACTCAGCCGCCCCGTCGCAATTCATCGACGCCACCTCGAACTATCTTGGGGACCATGACCCAGGTAATTCAAAATGTTGCTCGGGTCGATTTTAATAAACTTTCTCTTAGACCAGGGGCGCGGGTGCCCAAGCTGGTAGTGGACTACGATAGTCAGCGCCATGTGTATGACCTGGTGGGGGACCACTATGTGTTAGGGCGGAGCTCTCAAAATTGCGACATCGTAGTGCGCAGTCCGTTGGTAAGTCAAACCCATCTAACGTTGACGCGCGATCGCAACCAGCCCGGCAACCCCTTCGTCCTCAAAGACAAAAAATCCACCAACGGCACCTATTGCGGCAAAAAGCGCCTCAAAACCTTTAAGCTTCAGGACGGGGATGTGCTCAGCCTGGGCCCAAAGGAACTCAACGATGCCGTTACCCTCCGGTTTCAAAATCCTGCCCCCTGGTATCTCAAAACCATCCGCTACGGTCTCTACGGCTTTACCGGCAGTATCGCCCTAGCAGCCCTGTGGGTGGTCGCCATCGAGTGGCCCAAAATTCCGATTCGCCCCATTCCCGAATCGGTGCAGGGGCCGATATCTATTTATGGCAACGAAAAC
>JBCCJR010000297.1:0-6798 GCA_039045805.1 Cyanobacteria bacterium P01_C01_bin.118 | reverse complement strand
TGTCGCCTAGAGCTATGGATGCGTTGGAAAAACAGTGGCAACGATTGCCAGGATTAGAAAAATGGTTCGTTCAAATTCCCGTCACCGCAACAACTTAGTATCAGATAACTATTGGATGCTTTTTTCCTTGGACTACTCTTGATAGTCTAAAGGTGGATGGTCAGGATGGTCAGGAACAGGTACCCACTCTGTTGGTTTGACAAAACTAGCGTGGATTCTGTTAAACACATCGCGGATAATGGCTAGAAACTCGCGGCGAGTAGATTTATTGCCGGTAATGACAATAAAGATTTTGTTGTCTGCTGGGTCAGACCGAATGCGGGCAATATTGGCATCATCACCTTCGCCGTAAGCCAACATGACACCACTGCGCCAGTAGAATTGTTTATGGATTTTGCCGTGCATCAGCACAATAAATCGGGAGATAACACTGTCGGGTAAAATAGCGTAGTGGTACTGAAATTCTAAGGTTTCACCTTCTAGCCCTGTCTCTTTGGGTTCTTCTTTAGGGAGAATTCCAGGGATGAGATAGCGTTTAGGGCTACACTCAGGTAGTTGAAAACAGAGCTGAAATTCTTTCATCAGCTCGATCAAGTAATGGTGACGATTATCAGGATATCGTTCTGAAGATAGGATACGGCTGAGATCAGCCAGGATTAATTGGCCCTTTGTAGCGGTTTTAAGGGTATCGTCACTTAGTAAGGTATAGATGCCCTGGGTTACCCAATCGGGATTAAGCACATTGGTATTTTGCAGTAGGGGGTGGTCTCGATAGTTAAGCACTAGACCAAGGTTATGTAGTAAGCCGATGAGCTGGGTTTGGTTTTGTTCATCAGTAATGCCATTGCCATAGCAGATTCCAATATATTCACTGTAGCCAATGAAGTCTTGCTCCATGGCCTCTAGCTGTTCTTTGACTTCAAACCAGGAGAGAGGAAGCAAATCATAAACTTCTTTAAGTTGGCCCACTTCTTTGAGGATTGCCTGGTTAAGTTCGTCAATGCCAATACCTTTTGAACAAGAGGTTTCAATAATGGCTTTGATATTTGGGTATTTGTCACGTAGGGCTTTTCGGTTGATATCGAGGGGCTGTTCGTCTCTTTTGTTGCCGACAATGATGACAGGAGCTTTATCGCCAAAACTTTGGATCAGTTTGAGCCAGTAGTCGAGGCGATTTTCTTCTTCGCTGGTGCGGCAGTTGCAGACGAGCAGGTATAGGCTGCGTTTGGTGAGGAAAAACTGGTGGGTGGCATGATAGATTTCTTGCCCACCAAAGTCCCATACATTGAGTCGAACGTCCTTGGTATTGACGTTGAGCGTCCAGTTGGACACACTGAGGCCGTCAGTTTGTTCTTCATTGGGATTAAAGGAATTCTTTGTCAGCCGTTTGATTAGGGATGTTTTACCGACGCTACCTTGACCAACCAGGATGAGCTTGGCTTCATTGAGAGGACGTACATTGCCACTACGGAGCTGGCGACAGTAGTTGAATATGCCAGAGACTGGTCCTGGTTCCTCATTAGCTTCTGATGGGCCAAGGATTTCTGGTGCAATGGGTAATGGGTTATAACGAACATCGAGTTTTTGTAATTGTTCTAAGCTTTCCAAGGAATCTGGAATCTCTTTGATTTGGTTAGACTCGAGGTAGAGCTGTTTGAGGCTCTGTAACTGAGCTAATGAATCCGGAATCTTTTGGATTTGGTTAGATTGTAAGTAAAGATTTTGAAGTGAACTAAGCTGAGCTAATGAATCTGGTATCAAGTGTATTTGGTTGTTTCTAAGATCAAGAGTCTGGAGTGATCTAATTTGAGCTAACGAATCAGGTATTTGCGTGATCTGGTTGCTATCAAGATCGAGATATTGGAGAGATTCGATTTCAGCAATTAAATCTGGTATCTCCTGGATTCCATTATCCATAAGAGCTAATTTGTGTAGTGAGCTGAGCTGCCCTATGGCATCAGGAATCTCTTTAATTTGGTTAGAGTTGAGGTTAAGCTGGGTGAGGCTCTGTAGCTGGCCTATGGCATCGGGTATCTCTTTGATTTGGTTAGAGCTGAGGTAGAGCTGAGTGAGGCTCTGTAACTGCCCTATGGCATCAGGAATCTCTTTGATTTGGTTAGAGCTGAGGTAGAGCTGAGTGAGGCTCTGTAACTGCCCTATGGCATCAGGAATCTCTTTGATTTGGTTAGAGTTGAGGTTAAGCTGAGTGAGGCTCTGTAACTGCCCTATGGCATCAGGAATCTCTTTGATTTGGTTAGAGTTGAGGTTAAGCTGAGTGAGGCTCTGTAACTGCCCTATGGCTTGGGGAATCTCTTTGATTTGGTTCAAAATGAGGTCGAGCTGGGTGAGACTCTGTAGCTGCCCTATAGCTTGGGGAATCTCTTTGATTTGGTTAGAAGTGAGGTCGAGCTGGGTGAGACTCTGTAGCTGCCCTATAGCTTGGGGAATCTCTTTGATTTGGTTAGAAGTGAGGTCGAGTCTTTGTAGCTTTTGTAAGCTTGTTATATCTTCAGATATCTCAGTTAGCTCGCAAGTTAAAACTATTAGAGCTTCTAACTGGGTTAGAGCAGCGATCTCACTTGGTAATGTTTCCCAAGGGTTACCGCTGAGGTCCAAATAATTCAGGTTATGTAGCTGTTGGATATTGCTTGGCAAGCTAGTCAGCTCATTGCCATCAACCAACGCGACCAACCTTTGGTCGCCATCAATTGTTTGAAATTCCCATTGCTGATTACCTTGGTCGTTCTTTCTCCCCTTCCCCAATATCAACTTTTCAAGCTGCGTCAGCTTACCCATCTCCTTTGGCAGCTCCGTCAGCTTCTGCCCCGACAGGTCCAACTCCGTCCATCCTTCCGCTGCCGCCTGGTCAATCAACGCCAGCAGCTCATCCTTAGTCATCGCCATCGCCTACCCCCAGCTCAAACTCCATATTGGCAAAAATTGCTCGGTTTTAGCTCTACCAGCAAGTTAATAAAATCAGAAAATTTGTAGCATCCACTGGGTGAGGGAAGCTGAACCTGGTAGCCAAGCTAACTCCAAGGAGACGATTCGCGTTAGGTTTGGCCATTACCATAGGACATACGACTCCACTAAGGCATATGGGCTTGTCTGACGGAGACTATACGTCTGCAGTAAACTAAGAGCAGCAATCTACAGACCACAACTACGGTCACTCAACCCCAAACACATTCCGCTAACGATGGCTAAAGATGTTTTTCATCAGCAGGTCAAAAACGCCCTGATCAAAGATGGATGGCGTATTACCCACGATCCATACCCCATCCGTATCAGCGAAGCCATTAAACTACAGATAGACCTAGCCGCAGAAAGCACTGTAGCGGCAGAAAAAGGTAACGAAAAAATAGCTGTAGAAATCAAAAGCTTTGTTAGTGAGTCAGATATCAGCTCCTTTCATATGGCCCTTGGTCAATACCTGAACTACGCTCAGGCATTAGAAGAACAGGATCCAGACAGGTCAATTTTCTTAGCACTACCTGCTGCTACTTACGAAGACTTTATCCAACTACCCTTTATTCAGCGATCGCTTCAACGCTATCAAGTCAAATTGATCGTGTACGAACCAGAACTAGAGGAGGTTCAAAAATGGATAAGTTAGCCCTATATCAAAACGCAGTTAAACAAATCTTGACAGAGCATGCTGGAACATCTCCATCGACCGACCCAGTACAAACACATCTTATCTTTGATGATGAACGAGGACATTACCAGCTAGCTTACATTGGTTGGCAAGGCAAAAAACGAGTCTTTGGACCTGTCATACACTTTGATATTCAAGATGACAAAATCTGGATTCAATATAATGGTACCGAAGATGCCTTGGCCCAGCGGCTAGTATCTCTAGGCGTCCCAGAATCAGATATTGTACTTGGGTTCCATTCAGAATTTAAACGTCAGTTTACCCCCTATGCAGTGAGGTAGTTTCGGGCTATTTCCGTTGGAAACGCTGCGCGTTAGGCTCGCCCATGCCCTGAGGGCTATACGACTCCGATTAGCCCTCGGACTATATACTACAGACGAAGTTTAGGATTGCTGTGCTCAGTCAGAGACTGGGCACCGGGAAAAGACTCAGGCACTTGAGGTGGATGACCGGAGCCGAACCCATGCAATAACGTATAAAAACAAGGAATCACAAACAGCGTCAACACCGTCGCCAGCGACAATCCCCCAAAAATCACCACCCCCAGCGGCTGCAAAAACTCCGACCCCTCACCCAGCCCCAACGCCAGCGGCAACATCCCCAACACCGTGGTCACCGTCGTCATCAAAATCGGCCTTAACCGCTGTGGAGCGGCCTTTAACATCGCCACCATACGACTGCACTCCTCAGTCACATAAATCTGATTCGCCAGCTCTACCAAAATAATCGCATTGTTCACCACAATGCCCACCAGCAGCACAGCACCCACAACCACCGTCGCCCCAATCGCTGTCCCCGTTACCGATAGCCCCAAAATTCCCCCAGCCAACGCCAGCGGCACCGTCAACATAATTATCAACGGATCGATCAGCGAGTTATACTGCACCGCCATCACCGTAAATACCAGAAATACTGCTAGGCCACCCAGTAACCCCAGACCCTGCTGGATTGCCGCGTTACTCTGAGCACTAAAGCTAGGCAGCCGAATCACCCCCTCCGGCAGCGTTATCGTCGCCATTACCCGATCCACTTCATCCAGGGCATCTCCAAGACTGGCGTCCTCTACTAAACGCCCCTCGATGATAAACGCCTGCCGCTGATCAATCCGCTGGATCTCCCCAGGAGATCGACCATTTTCAATCTTGGCCACATCCCCCAGGCGCACCTGTTGATTGCTGCTCAGCAACGGTAGCTGACTCAGCTGAGTAGGACTCTGCACCAGACTATCGGGTGTCTGCACTCGCACATCTACCAATCGATCTCCTCGCTGTAGCTGGGTGGGCACTGCCCCTGACAAAATTGTCTCCACCGTACGACCAATCTCTTCTGCGGAGATGCCCACATCTGCAGCCCGCTCCCAATCAGGGCGAATCTGGATTTCTGGCTGGGAGGCATCTGCATCCGGTAAATAGTTAGCGAGTGTGGCTTGTTCTGCCAGGGTATCGAGTACCTGTTCTCCGGTTTGATTAAGCAGGTCGATATCGCTACTCTGCAAAACAATATCCACATCGCTACGCACAGGAGAGTTGCTTAAAATCAAACCCCGTACTGAACCGGGAGCAACGCGTATCCGGGTTTTGACCAAATTTAGCTGCCTTAGCTCCTGATTCATACGTTCGGTAAACGCTTCTACATCGGTGCCGGACTTGAGAGTGAGCTTACTTGACCCGCGCAGTGCATTATCAATGCTGGTACTACCGAAGAGAAAGCCCCCTGAAGTGGTAAAGACATAGTCTGTTTCTGGTTGAGCGAGCAATCGTTCATCTACTGCTGCCATTACTTTGCGGTTTTCCTCCAAGGTGGTGCCAGGGGGTAGACTGACCCATACATTGGCTTGACCACTACTAATGCTGGGCAAAATCTCCTGGGGAATAGATTGGTACATAGACCAGCTGCCCACACCAAAAATAAGAATGGCTGCGGTGATAACAATCACCTGTCGCCGCAATACCCACTGCAGCGTTCTGCCATAGCTGAGGGTGGCCCCGGCCAAACCCTGGCCAAACCAGCGAATCGGCCAGAGATTGCCAATGCCGCTGGATGTCTTAATTGCTAACAGCCGTGCAGCCAGGGTGGGTACCACGGTCAGAGCCACCACCAGTGATGCAGCTACTGCCAGACTAATGGTCACCACTAGCTCGCTAAATAATAGGGAGATAAAGCCACCCATGAGTAAAAAGGGCAACACGGCCACCAGGTTTGTTGTGGTGGAGGCTACTAGAGCCGACTCTAACTCCTGGCTGCTAATCTCTGCTTGACGAATGGCGGGACGAGCACTGCGAGCCACGCCTTCCGTAATGTTTTCTAGCATCACAATAGCATTGTCTACGACGATGCCCACACCGAGCGCCAGTCCCCCCAAGCTAAACACATTGAGCGATAGGCCAAACCAGCTGGAGAGTAACAGGGTGACCAAAGTCGCCAGGGGGATGGCTAGAACAATAATAAAGGTTTGCCTCAGAGAACCCAGAAAAAACAGCACGGCAACAGCGGCTAACCCCGTACCGGTCAGCCCTGCCATGGCCACATTGCGAATAGAGTTTTGAATCAATATTGATTCATCCAGGGTGACGTTGAGCACTATATCCTCAGGCACTAGTCCTGATGCCTGCATTTGCTCTAGACGTTGTTTTATACCATCCACCACTGCAATGGTGTTGGCCGTCGGCTGCTTTTGTACGCTTATCTTGACCGCTGGTTCACCATTTAGACTCACAAAAATACGCTGTTCTTCGGTGCCATCGACAACATCGGCAAAGTCTCGTAAATATACCTGCCGCTCGCCCACTTCAAAGAGTAAATTGCGAATCTCATCGGCGGACTGAAATTTGCCATTGACTCGCGTTAGGGGTTCGTTATTTACCCCTTTAATTCGTCCACCAGCGGTGTCCTGATTGCGTTCATCCAGGGCATCGAGTACATTCGTAATGCCCAGTCCTAATGCCTGCATCCGTGTCGGATCCAGATTTACCTGGACTTCTTCTTGCACCCCTCCTGATACATCAACACTGGCCACACCCTTTACAGTGTTGAGTTCTCGCGCCAGTTCCTGATCGGCAAACACCCGCAACTCCATCCCCTGGAGTGATTTGGAGGTGAGGGCCATCTCGTACACTGGCAGCTGTGACGGATCAAACTTA
>JBCCJR010000296.1:0-6816 GCA_039045805.1 Cyanobacteria bacterium P01_C01_bin.118 | reverse complement strand
CCTCTCTAAATCACAGGTCCCACAAATTCGCCAAACTATACGGTCCCCCCTCCACCTGCCAAAATGAACCATCCACATAGCGTCGATTTAGATTAAGGGCTGCGATCTCAACCATATCCTCATCTGTCAATGACACCTCAGCCGCCGCGAGGTTTTGTTTAATCCGCTCCGGATTGACCGATTTAGGAATCACCACTGTTCCCCGCTGGATAGCCCAGCTGATTAGCACCTGAGCTGGTGTAGCATGATGGCTTTCGGCAATCGATGCGATGGTGGCATTTTCCAGTAAGACCGGTTCATCCTCTGCCTTGAGCCCCTCAGGTCGATCCGATGACCCCAGAGGAGAGTAGGCGGTAAGAAAAATATTGTTCTCCTGACAAAACTCTAACATTGCCGGTTGTTGCAAATAGGGATGCAGCTCAATCTGGTTCATCTCTGGTGGCCGCCCAGCATTTTCCAGCAGGTTCTGGAGTTTAGCTGTGCTAAAGTTAGACACCCCAATGTGCCGACAAAGCTCTGCCTCTACCAGTCCTTCCATTTCATACCAGGTCATCAGAATAGGCAATACTTCAAGAGAGACTAGCTTTTCTGGCGTTAGTGGAAAGGTTGCCCCCTTTTTCATCGCCACTGGCCAATGGATGAGATACAGATCCAAATAGTCCAGCTGTAAATTTGCCAGAGTTTCTTCGAGGGCTGGACGGACATCGTCGGGAGCATGGGAATCATTCCACAACTTTGAGGTGATCCACATCTGCTCACGGGTAACTATGCCCTCGTCAAAGCACTCTGATAGAGCCTTGCCAATTTCTGCCTCATTGCCATAGATATGGGCACAGTCGATGTGACGATAGCCTGTTTTAATCGCCGTTTTGACGGCTCCATACACATCACCGGGGGCAGATTTCCAGGTGCCTAATCCTAAAACCGGCATCCGGTCGCCATTTTTGAACTGAAGTGTCATCACCATGGGGCTGCTCCGATTAAGCAATATTACAGCGATACAAAATTACCCTTAAGGGTACTGTCAGATTTTTATTCTAAATCCCATACTTTCATCAAAGGCTAGAGTATCAAAACAAAATATGTAGGACAAACTCCACTGATAGTTCTGCCATGTTAACCATTGCGTCTGCATTAGACAAAATCGATATTCTAAACGATCGGCTGCCTTTACGAAGTACGGGGGAGTGGAGACCCTATGCCATTTTGATCCACTGTGCCCAAAGTGTTGAATGTTCCATGTTAGGGTATCCCATCCAACAACATGAGATTTATAAAGCCACCATTGGTAAGTTAGCCTTCTCACTGTTTTCCACCCTGGGCTATATGAAGCATCCCCTAGATGAACCTATTCCCGGTGCTCCAGAGTTGGAATCCCGTGGCAACCTTGGTCAGGCACTGACCCGATTGAGAAAAGCCTATGTTGACTTTGAACACTATACCGGACCGCTAGCGCCCCATTTTACCTATGGAGAGTTACCAAAGTCGGACTACACCCGCGCCCATGTGATGCATTTAAACAATCATCTTGAGGAACTGCCGGTGCAGTCTACCTAGCTGCTATTCAATAATGCCGATTAATGCCGATTAACATCCCCTGATAACCGATTACCCGGAGAGCTTTTTTATGTTTGACAACTTCTGGCACAAATTGCCCACACCCCTGGCACTGCTGCAGCTGTTAAACTTTCGCAATAAGCTGCGGGAAGATAATCTACACGATACCTCTTATCTGCCTGACAGTGGCAAACTGCCTCAGCCTCAGCCCAGCCGTGATGGCAGCCATCTTACCTCTCGAACGGCGGACGGTAGCTTTAACGATTTAGATCAGCCCCAAATGGGAATGGCGGGCACTCGATTTGGGCGGAATGTGGCGTTGGGGGCGGTGGAGGCGGAAGAAGGTCTCAAACTGATGACGCCAAACCCACGGGAAATTAGCCGCACGTTGATGACCCGCGATAGTTTTCAGCCTGCTACCATTTTGAATCTGTTGGCGGCGGCCTGGATTCAGTTTGAGAACCATGATTGGTTTTCCCATGGTGACAACGATCCTCGCGAGAAGCTTGTAATTCCCTTAGAGTCCCACGATCCTTGGCCAGAGGAGCATCGTCCCATGGCGGTGGGTAAAACGTTGGCGGATCCGACGCGACCGGACGGGGCCAGACCCAAAACATTTATTAATACGGTCACACATTGGTGGGACGGGTCTCAGGTGTACGGCAGCGATCCGGAGACAGTGGAGAAACTGAGATCGCACACCGACGGCAAACTCTTCCTGCAGGACGATGGTCTGCTACCGGTGGATCCGGAATCTGGTCTAGATATCACGGGCTTCAACGACAACTGGTGGATCGGGTTGTCCATGTTACACACCGTATTTACCAAAGAGCACAATGCCATATGCGATCACCTAAAGCAGGAATATTCCCACTGGTCCGACGAGGATTTGTTTAACCATGCCCGGCTAATCAATGCGGCTTTGATGGCGAAAATCCATACGGTGGAGTGGACTCCGGCGATTTTGCCCCTGGAGGCAACAGATATAGCCCTGAATGTAAACTGGTCAGGCTTTTTGGGAGAAGATATTAAGCAGGTATTTGGCAGCATTGGTGAAGGTGAACTGACCGACCTGCTGTCGGGAATTGTGGGTTCGGAAACCGATCACCATAGGGCTCCATACTACCTGACTGAGGAGTTTGCCTCTGTATATCGTCTGCATCCGCTGATTCCCGATGAGCTGCAGTTTTATTCGTTAGATGGCAATCGTCCTTTGCAGGCCACTGACTTTTTCCAAATGTCTGGTAAGCGTAGCCGGGCGTTGTTGGAGTCCATCTCTATGCCAGATCTGTATTATTCCTTTGGTATCTCCCATCCAGGAGCCCTCACCCTGCATAATTATCCTAAGTTTTTGCAAAAGCTGGTGCGGGACAATGGTGAGGTATTTGACCTGGCAGCGGTGGATATTTTGCGCGATCGCGAACGGGGTGTGCCTCGCTATAATCGTTTCCGCGAACTCATCGGTAGAACCCGCGTTAAGTCCTTTGAGGAGATTAGCAGCAACAAGCAATGGGTCGAAGAGATGCGTCGAATTTACAATAATGACATTAATGCCGTTGACCTGATGGTGGGCCTGTTTGCAGAAGATCTGCCCGAAGGTTTTGGCTTTAGCGATACGGCATTCCGCGTGTTTATCTTGATGGCTTCTCGCCGGTTGAAGAGCGACCGATTCTTTACCAAGGATTATCGAGCTGAAGTGTATACTCAGCTGGGGTTAGACTGGATTGCTAACAATACAATGGTAACTGTTCTTCTGCGTCATTTTCCCAAGCTTGGGCCAACGTTATATGGCATCGACAATGCCTTTAAACCTTGGCGTCGTATTGGTGCTTAATCATCAAAAATGACAACCTTCCTTTGTTTTATTGGCATAGGAGAGGTTGTCCTATAACGCAAGACTTGATAAAGAATTACGGCACATACCAACAGAAGGCCAGAATTAAGAACCATATCTTGCACTTACAGCAAATATCCACATCTAAGTCACAATATGAGTCCAATAGTACTGTCGTAACAGTACTATTGGACTAGATGCTTTAATAAAGCAAAAAAGTGAATACTCAATTTTTATCCGAAATATATAAACAAAAGCTCATTTATATCCGTTTAAGTTTGGACAGGTCTGTATGAATCCTATTTTGCTTGGCATTCTGGCCTGTGTTTTGGTCGTTGTAACATCTTGACTATGAGAGACCAGGTACTTGAGGCCATTGACCACGCCGTTTTATGCTCTGTTCCCATGCTGGCTATCATGAGTAATGCTGAACCAGCCATAGGCTATGCCCTATGTACTGACAACGATCTTGGCGGGATATATGTCGCAGGATACACCGCCAGTGACGCTTCTATGTTTCGTGAAGACAACTATCGATATCGACCGGCGGAGTGGCCAATGGAGTATTTAATACAAGAGGCATCTCACCTGTTAAATGAGTGGGTATATTTGCAATCTCTCAACGATGCAAAGGGCTTAGAACCTGGTGACGATCATTTACGCCCCTGGAAAGCGGATGTGTTTGAGGATATTGTTTCAATCTTAGAAAAAAATCGTGCTGCGGGGACATTTAATGACGACATGACTGTACTTTTTATAAGTCACGATCCCAGCCCCTGGATGGCAGATAAAATCAACGATGCCATCAGACGACTCAATTCACCCGAGGTTTACGACGAGTGGAAAAGAGAGATCTATGATGGTTGGATAGAAGCTCAGTTGCAATGGCAAGAATTTCAGGCGAAAAGACCCAAAAATATCATTAAACGTTATTTTGGAAATTTTTGGTCCTCAATCAGGCGTATGCATTCAAATAGAACACTACCATAACTATTATTATCCAAGGCAGTAGGGAATGCGCTTGCTATGCTCATTAGTTGCATTGCTTCACTATTGTCAATGGTACAGTTTGCCTGACGACCGAATAAACAACATCACAGTCGGGAAACTGTTCGTGGTAACTCCATCGGGGACGAGCGATATAATAAAAGGGAGTTTCCATCCCATTTTGCTCAAACTCTTTGTAAGAGATCACCGGCATCGTATCATCGGCAAAGGGGGCTGACGATATCAGTTGGCTACTGGAAACAACATTAGCCGTTCTCCCTGAGACCTCGTTAATCCATTCCATGCCAGCCCGCATACTTAGCCCCCAATAATCAGTGTCATACTGACCTTGAGCGCTGGGTAAACCACCAAAAAATCGATTAAAGTAAACGTATTCGTAGGGATGAAGGTGAAAAACGTCGATTGCTGTTGGACTGGCGATGACTATCGACAGGATTAAAAAGGACAGTGATACTGTTTTTCTAGACAGAATTTTGTTGAGCCATTGATTACTGAGCCATGTTTGGTAAAGCCATACTATACCTAGTGTGGCTATTACAGCGGCAGCAGGCATTACAAATAGAAACTGTCTGATACCGTCGTAGAGGGTGGATTGTTTTAAGATTGCGACAGTAGGAAAAAAGGCTATTTGTAACAGCACTAGCAAGGTCAACGCCTTTTGGTGAGGGTTCATGGTTTTGTAGTGGAGCACCGCGAACAAAAGACCGGTGCCAATGGCAATTGACACAAAAAGCGGTGTTGTAATCAACAACCAAGTGGGTAAGTAGGTCCAGGGCAAACTGATCGCTGAGATTTGCTCCCCTGCAAACAAAACTGTACCAGACCAGGTATGGTTGGACATATATGCCAGGGTTTCAGTTAGCCACCCTACGGGATTAGCCCAGGCTGACGGATGCACTATGGTTGTCGTTAAAAACCAGGTGCCCACCATCAACCCATAGAGTCCAATAAGCTGAGGGATAATCGAGCTTAATTGTTTTTTGCTTAACCACGCCGGTAAGCGGATTGCTACATGGACTAACAATACAAAGCCGAGTAAAAACAGCCCGCCAATCCTCACACCAGTGATTAAACCCACTAAACAACCATATAAAGCGGCACTGCCGTAGGCTGTTCCTAGGGCACGTCTGTTGTTTGATTTTACTGGGGGATTATGCTCGGCTTGGGTGAATTTCTCTAATAGATACCCGCCCATGTAGGTACCCAATGTCAACATGGCTGCAAAGGGAATATCTTTGGGATTAAAAAAGCTATGGCCCCAAAATCTAGGAAAGAAAAATAGGGCAACGGGGCCAATCCAGGCATAGGCAGCACCAATTAGGCGACTGACAATACCCGCCACCGACAGATAGGCGACCATGGAGAAAATAAAGATAAAACCATGTTTGAAGGCGGCAAGGTGCTTGAATTGGGTGGCATTATATGTGAGCCAGTCAGGATCTCCATAACTTCCAAAGCGCTCTGTCTCACCCAAGAGTATGATTTTAATTTCATACAAAAACTGTGTTAGAAAGTTAAAAACGGTGCCATAGTGACGCAAGTCTCCCCCGATTGGCGTATTTTCAGTGATAAATTCATGGTTCCACCGCACCATCATAATCTCTAAATACTCATCGGAAGAGTGCCCATAATGGTCGATCCGTGATAAGCCAACGGTCAATAATAGCAGAATGACTAAACCGACTCTGACAGATGGGTGTTTGAGGAGCTTCAATGGCATACACGTCCTTACATGAGAGAAAACTAACTGAAGTCAGGGAGTCTAACAGCTCTAGCAACAATCTACAAGCTCCTCAACGGGTACATTATTTTTATGAACATCCCTAATATAGTGTTGGAATGTACGCTTAATGGCTGTTATGGCCAGAATTACGATAGCTATCAAGACTGTTAAGCAGCAACTCTAGACCAAACGTAAAGTCATGAATGCCGTCATACTGTCCATCAATAACATGATGGGTAAGTTTGTTTAGATAGGGATATGTCTCAACCGGCAGCATTGACACATATTGTTTGGCAACCTCTGCATATTCGGCTTCTTCAAAGGGAAAGTTTAGCTTCTGTAGGGTAAAGCCGTAGATGTGGCTATCGATGGCATTCCACACATGATCGGCCATCTCAAAAGAAAAACCCGCTTCTACAAGACAGCCCAGAGTGGCATCCACATAGCGCAGCATGGCGGGTCCCACATTGACCCGTGACACGATGGCCATTGTCGCCCAGGGATGGCGCAACAATACCTGGTGGGCACAGATCGCTCGTTGCCGCATTGCCTGTTTCCAATCGCTTCCCAGCTCAGGCAGGTCAATCTTACTGGCAACAATATCTACCATGCCGTCGATCAGATCGTCTTTATTAGCGACATGGTTATAGAGCGACATGGCTTTGACACCTAGCTGCTGGGCCAGATTTCGCAT
>JBCCJR010000295.1:0-6835 GCA_039045805.1 Cyanobacteria bacterium P01_C01_bin.118 | reverse complement strand
TTTTGAGTGCTCCTGACAACCAAAAGGTCTATAGCAAGAAGCTTTCGCTATTTAAATAACTCTCACTTCCTACTCTAAATGCTTCATTGAAAGCCATACTAATCTTTCAACCAGTACTCTAAAAACTCAGCAATGGCTTTTGCCTCATAGCTAGGCAACTCATCATTTCCCGACAACACTTTTACCGTTGCATTAGTCGCCGCTAGCGTAAACGCTTGAGTCAAACATCGGCTCGCATGTTCCGCCCCTTCTCCCTCAAGTACCATAAGCGGCATCGATAGCTCCGCTAGCTGAGTGCCGATCATTTCTGCTTCAATCTCCTTACGTCGCCGCTGAAATAGCAGACGACAGGCAGCAGGATGACGCCGGAGCAACTGTCTGAGATGGTAATTCTCCAACCATGGCGTGCGTCCAGGCTTTGCCTTGCGGACAAAGAGCTTGATCAGCGATAACCACAACCCGCCAAAAGGACTGGCCAACCAGCGCACCCGCCGCCACCGTTTAGGCTCATAAGTGATACCCTCCGGTTCTAAAACACACAGTCCTTGGACCCGCTCCGGATAGCGCAATGCATAGCGGGCCGCAATCCAGGCACCCAGAGAATGCCCTACTAAAACCACCGAATCTAACCGTAGGGCTTCAAACAGTTCTGCCAGGGCATTGACCTGCATCGCAATGGTATAAGCAGACTTATCCTGCAGACGCTGAGACTCACCAAAACCAATCAGATCAGGCGATAAACAATGATACTGCTGGCCCAATAGCGATAGCACTTCGCTCCATTGGCCACCGTCATGCCAGGATCCATGGAGAAAAACAACGGTCTGCCCCCGGCCTACTTCTCGCCAAAAGAGCTGTCCAAGTTTAAGTTTACGGCGCAAATTGCGGACAGGTAAACTCGCTTTAGGCCAAAACAGTGGCTCCATTAAAGTAGTCCTGTAGCTGCTTGTCATGGTCGTGGGCTAGGTTACCACGGGGAATGGCATCCACTGTAAATGCCTCAATCCGCATGACCTCAGCCTTATCTTGAATAAAGAAGTTGCCATCGACGTAAGCTTCTAACGCAACGCAGGCGGAATGAAATCGCGGGTCGCGCTCTGGGTGAGAATACACCCCCACCAAACGACCCACATTGAGCAAATTTAAGCCAGTTTCTTCTAACAGTTCTCGTTTAGCAGCTGTTTCGATGTCTTCTCCCCAGTCCACCAAACCACCGGGTAACCCCCAACAACCGCTATCACGCCGTTGAATCAGAACAATGCGGCCATCGGGCAAAATTGGGATGACGCAAGTCCCAACCAGGGGTCGTCGCAGCAGTAAAGCGAGTAGGGTACGTACCGGTCGCCAGAATTGTGGCATGAGATTTATAGCTCGTCGAGTTCAGCAAGAAGTTCTACCGGATGCTTTTCAGCTTTTACTTTGCGATAGATCTTCTCCAGATTGCCATCTGGACCAATCACAAAGGTACTGCGGCTGATGCCCATATATTCCTTACCCATAAACTTTTTGAGGCCATAGCTACCATAGGCAGTTGAGACTTTGGCCTCTTCGTCCACTAATAGTGGAAAGGGTAAGTCATGCTTATTAATAAACTTTTGATGGGACTTGGCGTCATCGGCACTAACGCCTAAAACGACTACATCCTTTGCCTGATAGGCTTCGTAGTTATCCCGAAACGCACAAGCTTCTTTGGTACACCCAGGAGTATTATCTCGGGGATAGAAATAAAGCACCACACGCTGACCCTTCAGGTCTGACAGACTGACGGTGTTACCTTCTGCATCAAGCAGACTAAAATCAGGGGCCGGATCGCCAACTTGCAATGTCATTGAGTCTTAAGCGCTTACGCATCAAGTTTGCCCTTAAGATTGTATACCTTCTCGCTGGCTGCTCGTTTTTAAGGCAGATCGGTGTGGCCCATCAGATAGAGATCGCACTCCCGTGCTACCCCACGGCCCTCGTTAAAGGCCCATACCACAAGGCTTTGACCTCGACGACAGTCCCCAGCCGCAAACACACCAGGCACACTAGTCACATACTTGTTATAGTCCGCCTGAATATTGCTACGACCATCCTGATCTAGACCCAGAGCATCAATTATGGGCTGTTCTGGCCCCAGGAAACCCATAGCCAGCAGCACCAGCTGAGCCGGTATTAACCGATCAGAACCTGCCACCTTTTGCATTTGGAACCGGCCAGTCTCATCTTTTTCCCAGGCAATATCCACAATCTCAATGGCCTTAACCTGGCCATTATCATCCACTTCAAACTTATTAGCAGTGGATAGATAAGCCCGTGGATCACCACCAAACTTAGCAGCAGCTTCCTCCTGGCCATAGTCCATACGATAAATCTTGGGCCATTCAGGCCAGGGGTTATTGGGTGCTCGCTCTGCTGGAGGTTTAGGCATAATCTCCAACTGTGTGACGCTATTACAGCCATGGCGAATAGACGTCCCCACACAGTCCGTGCCCGTATCGCCACCACCAATGATGACCACGTCCTTACCTGCTGCAGAAATCACATGCTCATTCTGAGTAGGGTCAATCACCGACTGGGTATTTTTTGTCAAAAACTCCATGGCAAAGTGAATGCCCTTGGCCTCCCTACCTTCAATGGGTAAATCACGGGGCCGAGTAGAACCCGTACAAAGAATGACAGCGTCATACTCTTTAACCAGCTGCTCAACAGGTAAATCCTTACCGATCTCGGTATTGCAAATGAAGCGAATTCCTTCTTGCTCCATCAGCTTGAGGCGACGCATCACCACCGCTTCTTTCTCCAGCTTCATATTGGGAATGCCATACATCAGCAATCCACCGGGGCGGTCGGCTCTTTCATAAACTGTGACCAGATGCCCTGCCTTATTTAACTGAGCCGCTGCCGATAGCCCAGCCGGACCAGAACCCACTACGGCAACTGTTTTACCAGTGCGGTGAGCTGGCGGCTCAGCCACCACCCAGCCTTCTTCCCAGCCTTTATCGATAATGGCATGTTCAATATTTTTAATCGTCACTGGCGGATTATGAATCCCCAGCACACAGGCCCCTTCACAAGGGGCAGGACATACCCGTCCCGTAAATTCCGGAAAGTTGTTGGTCTTATGTAATCGGTCCAACGCCTCCTTCCACAACCCTCGATATACCAGATCATTCCACTCAGGAATCAAATTGTTAATGGGACAGCCGCTGGCCATGCGGTTAATAGTGTTACCCGTATGGCAGAAGGGCGTCCCACAGTCCATACAGCGAGCCGTTTGGTTACGTAACCGTTGATCGGGCAAAGTGGAATGAAACTCTTGCCAGTGCCTGATGCGCATTAACGGAGAGACATCCGGTGCTATTTCGCGGGTGTATTCGAGAAAGCCTGTTGGTTTACCCATGGGGAAAATGTATAAATCGTGATTGTGTGTCGTGAATCATGAAAGGTGGGCTGTGCCCACCTTCCGGATGTCGGATTAATTACCCGCGACCCTGGCAACATCTCTGACATTTGCTTCAAAGGCTGCAGATAAGGCATCGTCACCGCTAAGGCCATCTTGTAATGCCTGTCGCAGAGACTGAATCACCCGCTTGTAATCGCGAGGAATCACCTTAACAAACTTGGGCAAGAAACCGTCCCAATCATCCAGCACCTTTTTCGCCTGACTACTGCCGGTATAGCGATGGTGTTTCTCAATCATCTCCCGCAGATCAGCAATCTCTTCTGCCTCTTGTAGACGTTCTAAATCCACCATTTCCTGATTACAGCGAGTGGCAAAGTCTCCTGTCTCATCTAATACGTAGGCGATGCCACCACTCATACCAGCCGCAAAGTTGCGTCCCGTAGTGCCCAAAATCACCGCCTTACCACCGGTCATATACTCACAGCCGTGGTCGCCCACCGCTTCTACCACCGCATGGACACCTGAATTACGCACACAGAAACGCTCTCCTGCCATGCCATAAATATAGGCTTCACCACCCGTAGCACCATAAAAGGCGACATTACCGATAATAATGTTGTCCTCCGGGACAAACGTAGAAGCTTTTGGTGGATAAACAACAATCTTGCCGCCACTCAAACCTTTGCCCAAGTAATCGTTGCCATCACCCTCTAGCTCTAAGGTCACCCCCGGTGGAACAAACGCACCAAAACTCTGTCCAGCACTACCCTGGAAAGTCAGATGCACTGTGTCCTCTGGCAAACCTTCCCAGTGTTTCTTAGTGATCTCATTACCAAGGATGGTGCCAACTACACGGTTGATATTACAGATGGGCAGCGTAGCACTCACCTTTTCACCTTGTTCAATAGCAGGCTTACATAAATCCAATAAAGTGGTGATGTCCAAAGACTTATCCAAACCATGATCCTGGGGAATTTGACAGTAGCGGCCAACGCCATCGTCCACATCCGGCTGTTCCAAAATCTTGGAAAGATCTACGCCTTTCGCTTTCCAATGATCAACCGCTGTTTTCACGTTTAACCAATCGGTATGCCCCACCAGCTCATCAAAGGTTCGCACACCGAGCTGAGCCATAATCTCTCGAACATCCTGGGCAATAAACTGCATAAAGTTCACAACATGGTCAGGATCGCCCACAAAGCTCCGGCGTAGACGGGGATCTTGAGTGGCAATCCCGGCGGGGCAGGTGTTCTTTTGACATACCCGCATCATAATACAGCCGAGAGATACTAACGGTGCCGTTGAGAAACCAAACTCTTCTGCCCCTAAGAGTGCCGCCATCACAACATCACGCCCTGTCTTCATTTGGCCATCGGTCTCAACCACAATCCGACTACGCAGGTTGTTGAGCACTAGGGTTTGATGAGTTTCTGCTAACCCTAACTCCCAAGGTAAACCCGCATGTTTAATCGATGTTTGAGGAGATGCCCCTGTCCCGCCATCAAAACCAGAAATCAGCACCACATCGGCATGGGCCTTGGCCACGCCCGCTGCGATAGTGCCAACACCAACTTCAGACACTAACTTGACGTTGATACGGGCCTCACGATTAGCATTCTTTAGGTCATGAATTAACTCCGCCAGGTCTTCAATGGAGTAAATATCATGGTGCGGTGGTGGCGAGATTAATCCCACCCCTGGTGTGGAGTGGCGTACTTTCGCAATCCAGGGATAAACCTTTTTGCCGGGCAGCTGCCCCCCTTCACCAGGCTTAGCGCCCTGAGCCATCTTAATTTGAATCTCTTTTGCCTGAGAGAGATAGAGGCTAGTTACCCCAAAACGACCTGAGGCCACCTGTTTAATGGCACTATTTTTAGAATCTCCTCGCTCATTGGTCCAGGTAAACCGCTCAGGGTCTTCTCCCCCTTCGCCGGTATTAGACTTGCCGCCGATTCGATTCATTGCGATCGCAAGAGATTCATGAGCTTCCTTAGAAATTGAGCCATAGCTCATTGCTCCCGTCTTAAAGCGGCGGGTAATCGCCTCAATGGGTTCCACTTCATCAATGGGTATAGGCTGCCGATCTTGGAAGTCTAACAGCCCCCGCAGGGTAAAGTGCTGTTTGCTCTGGTCGTTAACCAGATTTGCATAGTGCCTGTAAGTGTCATAATCCCCTGACCGGACAGCCTGCTGCAGTGTGTGGATCGTATCAGGATTAAACAGATGGGCTTCGCCATCCTTACGCCATTGATAATTACCGCCCACATCAAGCACAGGGATATCTCCCCGTTCAGCAAAACCATGCCCATGACGCATAATCGCCTCTTGAGCAATCACATCTACACCAATCCCCTCAATCCGGGATGCGGTCCAGGTAAAGTACTTATCGATTACGCTTTGGTTAAGACCAATCGCTTCAAAAATCTGGGCTCCGCGATAGCTTTGCAACGTAGAGATGCCGATTTTAGAAGCGATCTTGATAGTGCCTTTGGTCACAGCCTTGATGTAATTCTTATAGGCAGCCTCAGGGGCAATATCTAGCAACATGCCATCGGCAATCATATCTTCGATAGTTTCAAAGGCTAGATATGGATTGATAGCACTACAGCCATAGCCTAACAGCACCGCAAAATGATGTACTTCACGGGGTTCACCCGATTCGAGGATAATCCCGACTCGGGTGCGAGTCCCTGTGCGCACAAGATGATGATGCAGACCAGCAACAGCCAATAATGCTGGAATGGGAGCCCGCTCAGCATCCATCTCACGATCGGACAGAATGATTAAGTTAGTCCCGGTAGCAATGGCTGTATTCACCTGCTGACAGATAGACTCCATGGCTGTCTCCATGCCATGCACCCCTGCCTGCGGATCAAACAAGATCGGCAACGTTAGAGACGCAAAACCAGACTCGTTAATAGACTGAAGCTTAGCCAGCTCTCCATTACTAATCACAGGGGTATTCAACTGGATCAACCGACAGCTCTCTGGCTGGGGATCTAACAAATTACGCTCTGCCCCGAGTGTGGTAACTGCGGAGGTAATGATGGCCTCACGGATTGAGTCAATAGGCGGATTCGTCACCTGGGCAAACAGCTGCTGAAAATAGTCATACAGCAGCTTGGGTTTATCTGACAGCACCGCCAAGGGAGTATCAGTGCCCATGGAACCAATTGCCTCAACCCCATTTTGCGCCATCGGCGTCAACAGGATTCGTAACTCCTCAAAAGTATAGCCAAAGGCCATTTGGCGCTGCCGCAGCGTACCGCCGGACACCTCAGCCCGTGGAGTTTTAACAGGTAAGTTTTCGAGCTTAAGCTGATGCTGATCTAACCACTGACGATAGGGCTGAGCATTAACAATTTCTGACTTTAACTCTTCGTCACCAATAATTCGTCCAGCCGCCATATCCACTAAAAACATCCGACCGGGCTGCAGCCGTCCTTTTTC